>JAMXLI010000318.1 GCA_024281115.1 Terriglobales bacterium
CTTACACGCACTTTACCTCGCCCATCCGCCGCTATCCTGATTTGATCGTGCACCGCATCCTCAAGGAGGTGCTGCGCGACTCCGCGGAGGCTCACGAAGCCGCCGTTCCGGTAGGCCGGGGACGTTCGGCGCCTGACCGCCACCCTTCTCCATGGTCGAAGTGGGCCGGCGAAAGCGGCAAGACGGCGGGAAAGCCGGCCCGCGCTCAGACGGCGCTGCCCACGGGTTCTTCCGCGCCCGCAGGGAACGGCGGCGGTCCCCTCCCGGCCGCAGCGCTGCGCGAGATCGCGCAAGAATCCAGCGACGCCGAACGCCGCGCCGATGAGGCGGAACGCGAGCTCATGGAATGGAAGAAAGTAAAGTTCATGCAGGACCGGGTCGGCGAGGACTTCGACGGGCTGGTGGTCAGCGTCACCAAATACGGGCTGTTTGTGGAGCTCACTGAACTGTTCGTGGAAGGCCTGGTGCCGCTGGCGACCCTGGTGGGCGACCGCTACAACTTTCACGAAAACACGCGACAGATCATTGGCCAGCAAAGCCGCCAGACGTATGGCTTGGGCCAGCGGGTCCGCGTGCTGGTCGACCGGATTGATCCTGTGCAGAAGAAAATCCAGTTCGCGCTGCTCGAGCCCGAGCCGGCGCGGCGGCGCCCGGGTGCGAACCGAAAGCGCAGTTCGCCGCGCTGAGTGCCCGCAACCCGGAAGCGGCAGACTTGCGGCTCCGCAACCATTAACTTGCGATTTGCAAGCGAACTTTGCTACAGTGCCCGGCGTGCCCAGCAGGGGAGAGAGCAGGCGCCGGTCGGGATGTCCCGTCAGCCTTGCGCTCGAGAGGTTCGGCGACCGCTGGTCGCTGCTCATCATTCGCGACCTGATGGTGCGCGGGTTTCGCACCTTCAAGGAATTCGAGCATTCCGGGGAAGGCATCGCCAGCAACATCCTTGCCGACCGGCTGACCAAGCTTCAGGCTGCGGGAATTATCCAGGCCGAAGCGGAACGTAACGACGCACGACGCGTCAATTACGGTTTAACGGGGAAGGGAATCGATCTCGCCCCCGTGTTGCTGGAACTGCTGATCTGGGGAGCGCGGCACGAGCAGGCGGGCGCCTCATGCGCGTTTCTCGACAACCTGGAACGGAACCGCGAGCGGATCCTGGGAGAGGTGCGGCGGCGCTGGCGGGAGCGGGATCGGACCCCGGTGCTTCCGCGTTTCGCAGAGCACGCGCCACTTTTCCAGGCAGAGCAGAAAGAACCTGCTCGCCGCCGGGTGAAGCGGGACCATTCTGAAGGCAGAAGAACTCTTGGCCGCGGCAACTGATTCCGGCGGGTTCGCGCAGGGCCGCTTATGGCCGCGTCTTCTGAGGGTGGCTATGCGGATACGCAAACAATCTACCCAGCGAGGAGGAGAAACGCATGAGCAAAGTACGGGTTCTGGTGGGCACGCGCAAAGGCGCCTTCATACTTACCGCTGATGGAAAACGCCAGAAATGGGAGGTGAACGGCCCCCACTTCGCCGGTTGGGAACTGTACCACTTGAAAGGATCGCCCGCCGATCCCAACCGCATCTACGCCTCGCAATCCAGCGGATGGTTTGGCCAGCTGGTGCAGCGCTCGAATGATGGAGGGAAGACCTGGGAACCGGTGGGCAACAAGTTCGCCTACGACGGCGTGCCCGGAACCCATCAGTGGTACGACGGAACGCCGCACCCTTGGGAGTTCAAGCGCGTGTGGCATTTTGAGCCGTCGCTGCACGATCCGGACACGGTCTATGCCGGCGTGGAAGATGCCGCTATTTTCCAAACCACCGACGGCGGGAAGAATTGGCAAGAGCTTCCCGGGTTGCGCGGCCACGGCTCAGGCCCGAAGTGGCAACCCGGCGCAGGCGGCATGTGCCTGCACACGATCATTCTGGATCGCAGCCAGCCCAAGCGGATGTTTATCGCCATCTCGGCCGCAGGGGCGTTTCGCACCGACGACGGCGGGGCCACCTGGCGCCCCATCAATCGCGGTCTGAAGTCGCAGTACATCCCCGACCCCAATGCCGAGGTGGGGCATTGCGTTCACCACGTTGCCATGCACCCGTCTCGTCCCGGGGTCCTGTTCATGCAGAAACACTGGGATGTGATGCGCAGCGACGATGCCGGCGACAATTGGCGCGAAATCAGCGGCAACCTGCCCACCGACTTCGGGTTCGTGATTGATGTGCACGCGCACGAGCCGGAAACCATCTACGTGGTGCCCATCAAGAGCGACTCCGAGCACTTTGTGGCTGAGGGCAAGCTGCGCGTTTACCGCAGCCAGACCGGCGGAAATGAGTGGGAGGCGCTGACCAATGGATTGCCCCAGCGCGACTGCTACGTCAACGTACTGCGCGATGCTATGGCGGTGGATTCGCTGGACGACTGCGGCATCTACTTTGGGACGACCGGCGGCCAGGTGTACGCGTCATCCGACGCGGGCGATACCTGGAACGCCATTGTGCGCGATCTTCCCGCCGTTCTCTCCGTCGAGGTGCAGACGCTGTCATGATCCGGGTCGAGTTGCCGCAACACCTGCGCAACCTGGCGAAGGTGGGCGTAGAAGTGCACCTGGAGGTTCCGGGCCCAGTGACCGTGGGCGCGGTGCTGGATGCGCTGGAGGACCGCTATCCCATGTTGCGGGGCACCATTCGCGATCAGACTACGCACAAGCGGCGTCCGTTTCTGCGCTTTTTCGCCTGTGAACAGGACCTGTCGCATGAACCGCCGGACAAGCCCCTGCCCGAAGCAGTTGTCTCGGGACGTGAGCCATTGATAATCCTGGGGGCCATCGCGGGCGGATGAGGCCCGCCGATCAGCGAGGGAAGCGAGCGCCACTACCGGCTATTGGCTGCAGACGACACCCTGCAGCTGCCGCCGTCTTGCCCTGCGGACCAGGATCGCGCATTCGCGGCGCGAACCGCCAGGTACAAAGATAAGACCAAAAAGAGCGCCGCTTTAATCCAGGAGAGCTTCACAATATCCTCGGCGTGATTCTTGAAAAAATCATGGTCTGAATGCCCACTGGTTACAAGATGTCGAAAGGAGATGTCCCCAGGGAGGAGAGTTCCAGGGGAAAAGAGTCAATGCGAAAACATTGCCCCTGCCGCCGCAGAATTCAATCCAGGTCCCGCCAGTTGGGACCCACGCCGATCTCCACCAGGAGCGGCACCTTCAACGGGTGTACCTCTTCCATGTGCCGCCGCACCAGGCTGCGCAGGGCGTCCGCTTCGGCTTCCGGTGCCTCGAAAACCAGCTCGTCGTGGACCTGCAGCAGCATGCGCGACTGCATCCTGGCGGCGCGCAGGTCGGCATCAATTCGGATCATGGCAATCTTGATGAGGTCGGCTGCAGTGCCCTGCAACGGTGTGTTCACCGCCGTGCGCTCGGCAAAGCCGCGCATGTTGTAGTTCTTACTGTTGATATCCGGGATGGGCCGTGCGCGGCCAAACAGAGTCTTCACCTGCCCTGTTTTGCGCGCCTGTTCCAGCGTGTGGTCGAGGTACTTGCGCACTCCCGAGTACTTCTCGAAATACGCGTCGATGAACTTTTTGGCTTCCCCGGTCTCTATCTGCAGGTTTTGCGCCAACCCAAAAGGCGACAGCCCATAGACGATGCCGAAGTTCACCACCTTGGCGCGGCGTCGGTGCTCGGCATTCACCATCAGCGGCGGGACGCCGAACACCTGCGATGCGGTCAAAGTGTGGATGTCGTCGCCTCGCCGGTAGGCTTCGACCAGCAGCCGGTCCTCGGAGAAGTGCGCCAGCAGGCGCAGCTCGATCTGCGAGTAGTCGGCAGCCAGCAGCACCCAACCGGGTTCGGCCACGAAGGCGGCGCGGATTTCACGCCCCAGCTCGGTACGGATGGGAATGTTCTGCAGGTTGGGGTTGGTGGACGAAAGCCGCCCCGTCGCCGTTCCCGTCTGGCCAAAGCTGGTGTGGACCCGCCCGGTGCCCGCGTTCAGCAGAGCGGGTAAGGCATCCACGTACGTGGACTTCAATTTCGAGAGCTGCCGGTAGTGCAGCACCAGGCGCGGCACCTCGTGGGTCAGGGCCAGCTGCTCCAGCACATCGACGGCGGTTGAAACCGTCTTGCCCTTGCCGTACTTCACCGGCTTGGGCAGGTTCAGCTTGTTAAACAGAATGTCGCCCAATTGGCGCGGCGAGTTGATGTTGAACTCGACTCCCGCGTGCTGGTGAATCTCGCGTGCCTTGGCGTCGCAGTCGGCTTCCAGGCGCTTCGACATACGGCCGAGCACGCCCGCGTCAATCTTAATGCCCGCCTTTTCCATGCGCGCCAGCACCGGCACCAGGGGCAGATCAATCTCCTCGTACACCTTCATCAGGCCGGATTCCTGCACCTCTCGGCGCAGCGCCACTGCCAGCCGCCCGGCGATGTCCGCGCTCTCGGGAAGCGATCCCTCCAGCTTGAGGTTGAACCGGCGCAGAGCCACATCCGAGAGACGGTGCGAACTGTAGGTCGGATCGATGAGATAGGAATACAGCATGGAGTCATCGACCACTCCCCCCAGGGCGCGCTCGTCCAGCGCGTGCAGCATGCTTTTCAAATCGTGCATCGCTTTAGGGATCCTGTCGTCCGCCAGGACGGAAAACAGCTCGCGGGCCGCCGCCCCGTCGTCCAGGCACACTGTGACGGCCACTCCCGGCGCGGGCGAGATGGCCATCTTCCGTGAGGCTGGAGTTACGGGCTGAGCGATGCTGAGCGCAAGGCTGCCGCTCTCCTCTTCAGCGTCCTCCTCGGGCGCAGTCGGCGCCGTCGGCGGCAGCCCATCCATTGCCAGGGCCAGTGGTGTTTCTTCTTCCCGCAGCCGAAGCGCCGCCTCCAGCTCGGACTCGGTCTGGGCCTCGCTATAGCGGGTCTCGCTCACCTGCACGCCGGAAACAAACTCTTTCAGCAACGTAGTGAATTCCAGTTCTGTGAACAGCTGGCGGCAGGCTTCGGCATCGGGTTCCTGGGCGCGCATGGCATCTACGTCCAGCTCCACCGGAACCTGGCGGTCAATGGTGGCCATCTGCTTGCTGAACAGGATCACGTCGCGATTGTTCAGCAGCGACTCGCGGTAGGTCTTCTTCTCCACCTCCTGGGCGTGCTCGAGCGCCGCTTCCACCGAACCGAATCGGCGGATCAATTCCACAGATCCCTTGTCGCCGATCCCAGGCGCGCCGGGGATGTTGTCGATGCTGTCGCCGCGCAAAGCCATCACGTCCACCACCCGCTCAGGCGGGACGCCGAGGATTTCCTCCACCTTGGCGCGGTCGCAGATCAGGTTGTCCTTGGGCGGATTCAGCACGCACACGCCGTCGGCCACCAGCTGCAGCATGTCCTTGTCGCTCGACACCACGTACACCGGGTACGAGCGCTCCGCCGCCTGCCGCGCCAGCGTGCCGATCACGTCGTCGGCCTCGAATCCCGGCATCTCCAGCATGGGAATACGGAACGCCTGCAGAGCTCGTCGAATATAGGGCAGCTGCTGCGCCAGGTCGGGCGGCATCTCGGCGCGCTGCGCCTTGTAGCCGCCGTACTCGATCTCGTGAAACGTTTGCGTCTTGATGTCGAACTTGCGCACGCTGGTGATGGCGGCGGCCTGCTGATCGCGGAAGGTGGGCGCGGAGACGTCGAACACCGCGGCCAGGTATTCGGGCGCGAAATCGTCGCGCAGCTTGCGCAGCATGTTGACGAACACGTACGTCGCCGCCGTGGGGATCCCCGTCTTAGTAGACATGGGGCGCTGGCGCGCCATGGCGTGATAGGCGCGAAAAATGAACGACATGGTGTCGATCAGAAAGATTCGGCCCTTGCCGGGGTCCCCCTTGGGCAGGGTGGCCGCGAGCGCCGCGATCCGAGGCGCCGGCGCCGGGGGAACTTCCTCGGCAGAAGCCGGTTGCGTTTTGGTTTTACGGGCGGGCAATACCTCTAGTGTAGCAAGCTCCTACTCGACGAACATGCAGTCGCCGTAGGAGTAGAAGCGGTAGCGCTGGCGGACAGCATGCTCATAAGCGGCCAGCACGCGCTCCCGCCCGGCGAACGCGCATACCAGCATCAACAGGCTGGACCTGGGCAGATGAAAATTGGTCAGCAGGGCATTCACCACACGGAAAGGATAGCCGGGGTAGATGAACAGCGCCGTCTCGTGCTCCCCTGGCGCAACTTCCGCGCCCGCGCCGCGCGAGACGGAGTCTTCCAGCGTCCGCACGGTAGTGGTACCCACTGCGACCACGCGCCGGCGCTCCTGCCGTGCCCGGTTGATTATGGCGGCGTTCTCCGGCGTTATGACGTACCGCTCGGGATGGAGCCGATTGCTTTCCACCGCCAGGTCGCGCAATGGTTGGAACGTGCCCAGCCCGACGTGCAGCGTGACTTCGGCGGTTTCAATGCCCCGCATCCGCAGTTGTGACAGTACTTCCGGCGTGAAGTGCAGTCCTGCCGTGGGCGCCGCCACCGAGCCCCGCTCGCGCGCGTAGACGGTCTGGTAACGCTCACGGTCGTCCGGCTGGTCATTGCGATGGATGTAAGGCGGCAGCGGCACGTGTCCATGCCGCTCGAGAATCGCCCAAAAATCCGGGTGAGGGGTGAAGCGCAGCGTGCGCTCACCGAACACGCCACGCGCAATTACCTCCGCCTCCAGGCCCTCCGCCAGCATCAGCCGTTCGCCTATTCCAATCTTTTTGGCGGGGTGCACCAGGCACTCCCACTGGAAGGGGCCCATTTCGCGCGCAAGCAGAACCTCCACCTTTCCGCGGAGAAATTCTCGGGCGGCCGGGTTGCGCGCGCTGACTGGCTGCGCATGGATCCCGGCGCGCCGGCCGAATAACCGCGCCGGAAACACTCGCGAGTTGTTCACCACCAGCAGGTCGCCCGGGCGAAGCAAACCGGGCAAGTCGCGGAAGAATCGGTCCGCCAGGCCTTGACCTGGCGCCTGCTCACGGCTGAGGTGCAGCATGCGCGCGCCGGCGCGATCCTCGAGCGCGTGCTGCGCAATCAGTTCCTCTGGAAGGTGGTAATCGAAGTCGCTCACCCGCACGGGGATGAATTATAGGAGTGGCGGGGATCACCCGGCGGCCGGCAATTGTCTCCCTTATCTACCTGCGGTACCATACCCAGATTCATAGGGGCGAGCAATCACCATTGCCGGCGCATGACGAGCGAACGCACCCATCGAAAAGACATCCTGCGGTTCGGAAAGATGATCCACGAGCGTGGCTTCATCGCCGCTACCGACGGGAACCTCTCCGTTCGCCTGGGCAGGAACCGGATCCTGACCACGCCCACGGCCATGTGCAAGGGCATGATGCAGAGCTCCGACCTGGTGGTCTGCGACCTCGACGGTAACCGCATCTCCGGGCGGCGAAACGTCTCCAGCGAGATCGCCATGCACCTGCTGATTTACCGGCTGCGGCCGGATGTGAACGCGGTGGTGCACGCGCATCCCCCAACCGCTACCGGCTACGCCGCCGCCGGCTTGCCGCTAAGCCAGCCGCTCTTGTCCGAGGTCATCATCTGCCTGGGCAACATCCCGCTCGCCGAGTACGCCACCCCGGGCACGCTCGAGCTGTCCCAGGCGCTGGAGCCGCTGGTGCCCGGAAACGACGCCATTCTCATGTCCAACCACGGTGTCGTCACTTACGGCGAGGACCTCCATGTTGCTTACATGCGCATGGAAACGGTCGAGCACTTCGCCAGGATTGCGCTGGTGACACACCTGCTCGGACAGCAAAAGCTCTTGACCGACCAGGACGTGGAGAAATTACAGTCGGTGCGCGCCAAGTACGTCACCGCTCTGAACCATGGACACAACAACGGAGGGCGCGAGCGCTCTTCGCGGCAGCGGCCACCCGCCAAGACTTACTAAAGCTTCCTATTCCGCTCCGATTCGAAACCGCATTCCGGCGCGCACATTGAGGCGCAGCGCAGGATACCCCGCCGCTTCTTCGTAATGCCGGTTGAGTGCGTTCTGGACGGCGACGTAGGCACTCACTCGGGAAGTCAGCGCGTACCATCCCCCCACGTCTACGCGAACATATCCGGCGGCATGGTCTACGTGCGGCACCAGGCCGAGAAAATCTGAATCCAGCCGGCGCCCCACTCCGGCCGCCGCCACATCGCCGCCCCAGCGCCGCCCGGAATAGCTCACCAGCACCGTACCGGAATGGCGCGGACGCCGTAGCAGGGATTGGCCAGCCGCCAGCAGCGGGTCACAGAAATTCGCCAGGGTGCACAGCGGAGCTGCCAGGATCTGCGTCGCGGCGTAGGTATACCCCGACTGCAAGGAAAGGCGCCGCCGCAGCCGTGCATTGAGTTGCAGCTCGGCCCCATGCGCCAGCGCCTTGTTCACGTTGGTGTACTGCCCGACAAACGTGACCGGATTCGTCGCGAATTCAATCTGGTCACGAAATAGGTTATGGAAATACGTGGCCGAAACAATGTATTTCCCCCCGAGCAGCTTCTGTTCGATGCCCGCGTCGAAAGCGCGGTTCTGTTCGGAGCGCAGGTTGGGATTGGGGATTTCAAACGGTCCGGTGGCGAAGGTCTCCTCCAGGCGCGGCTCCTTGATGCCGGTGGCATAGGACCCGCGCAGACGTGTCCCCGACCACCAACGCGCTCCCCGGAGGGCGAGCAGGCTGAAGGCGGCACGCGGCACCGCTTTGTTGCCAAAGCTGCCGTTGTGAACAAAGCGAACACCGCCGACCAGCGACACGCGTCCCAGGCTGGCGAACTGCTGCGCGTACACATCGTGGTTCAGGCGGAGCCCGTGGGCAGGCGGCGGCGCGGCCAGGTCGCCGGTGAACCCCTTCTCGTCCTCGAAGCGGTATCCAAACGTCGTTTGTGTCCAGCTGCGTTCCCAGTACTGGCCCTGGTACTCGAAGCCGGCGCGATTGATGTCTGTGAGAAGGGAAAATGGCGAATCGAAGTTGAAGCCGCCAAAAGCCGGCGTTACTCGTCCCAGCTGCACCACGTCGTCCACGTTGAAACGCGTGTGGTGGTACTCGAAGCCGGTGAAGCGGTGCTCCGAGCGCCGCCCGCTGACTACGACGTCCAGGCCCGCAAGGAAGTTGTTTTGCCGCGCCCGCTGGTCCAGGTCGGGAGGCACCAGCGCCAATCCATTGAAGTTCCAGAACGACTGCACGCCCGTCCGGCTGTTCGAATGCCGCGTGCGCAATCGCAAGCGAACCCGTGGGCTGAGAATGGCTCCCAGGTTCGCGCCCTGGAGAGAATTGGAATAGTCGTCGTTGGGGCCCTGGCCCGCGGTGTTGAACTGGTCGGCAAATAGGTTGTAATCGAATCGGCCGCGCGCGCCTGAGAGCGACATGAATCCGTGCGCGGTCGCGAAGGTTCCGCCGTCGGCCCCCATCTGCAGTTCCGGCGAGCGGGTAGTTCCCTCGCGGCTCCAGGTCTGGACAACGCTGGTCATCGCGTCGGAACCGTAAAGTGTGCTCTCGGCACCGCGCACGAACTCCACGCGGTCCACCTCGGTCATGGGCACCACGCCAAAATCGAAGGTACCCCCGGGATCGTTCACCACCACTCCGTCCACGATCGTTTTGTTGTAGCGGGAATCGCCACCGCGCACGAACAACGATGCGATTCCCCCGCGCCGCCCGGCAGAGTTCACCACCGCGCCCGGCAGGAAGCGGATCGCGTCGGCCGCATCGGTAGGTTGCAGGTTGCGAAGCTCGCCGGCGTTAAGCTCCGCGGTTTCGGCGCCGCTGTCCTCGCTTGGGACAGGAGAACGTGTAGCGGTGACAAACACGTTTTCTTCCATGGCGGCGATCTCTAATTGAAGGGCGATTTCAGCCGGCGCGGAGGTGTCGGCATCTTTTTCCGCAAAGCCCGGAGCCAGCACCCGCACCCGGTACGGTCCAGGGGCGAGGTCGTGGAATGCCGCCACGCCTTGCGGGGTGGTCGGGCGCACGGCCAAAGACCTGGTTTCGCCTGCGCGCGACAACAACACCTGCGCCCCGGCAACCACGGCGCCGCCGGGATCGGTGACCTTCACTACCAGGTCCTCGGCCCACACATGGGCCGCGCACCACAACACTGCCAGGAACGTGAGCACTCGCACAGACACTCCTCCTTTACACGCGAAAGGGGTGGATGTAGGCAGTTCGCGCCGGTCTCCTGGCTTGGCGAGTCAGGGCCTGGCAGGCCCGGACCATCGCTGCTGCCTTCCCAGGCAAGCCCAGTGGCAGCAGCATCTCCTCGCTTACAGTTGCGCGGCAGCGCGGGATTTTCACCCGCTTCCCAGTCCTGAACAGCTTCAGGACGCGCGAACCCGATTGATAAAGATCGCAGCGGAAGCAGTCCGCCTCCGCATCGCCCGCTAACGATATTCCCGCGCCCTACGGCTGTCAACGAGCTGCTGCAGCGGGCGGGCTAGTCTCGAACGAGGCCTCGGCGAACTCGCGGGCGCGCTCCAGTCCGGCTTGCATCTCGGCGTGCAGCTGATCCAGTTCGGCATCGCTGGCTTCGCGGGAGGCCTGAAGCTGCCGGCTGAAACGCAGCTGTACGCGCGCGAAAGGCTTGGGCACGATCAACCGGTCCCAGGTGCGTAGCTGCCAGGCCCGATCGACTGCCAGGTGAAAGGCGCAGACTGGAACTCCGGCCACGCGCGCCAGCAGGGCGGGGCCGGGCTTGGCCACGTGCCGGGGACCTTGCGGGCCGTCAATGGTGAAAGCCACGCTCCGTCCCTGCTCCAACTCGCGCCGCATCCCGAGTAGCGCGCCCACCGCGCCGCGCGTGCTCGAACCCCGGATGGCGCGGTATCCGAACTTCTCCACAATGCGCGCGATGTACTCGCCATCGAAGCTGCGGCTGGTCATCACCGCAATCTCGCGCCGGCGCCAGTGCCACGCCGACGTGATGATGCATTCGTGCCAGAACACCCAGATCACCGGCCGCACTGCGTCCGATCCGGGCGCGCCCTCCTCGAAGGAAAGCGTATAGCGCAGCGTTGGACCAATGGCCCGGATGACCAGGAATCCCAGCCAGCTGATCAGGTTCAGCAGAACGCGCTGGCGGAAGTTATAAGGGTTGGTGCTGGCCGCCGGTTCCGTAGCGACTGTGGCTGCGCTCACGCGCTCATTGTAATCATTATGCAGGGCCACGCTGTGCCGGCTAGGCGCCCGCGCGAGCAGGGGGAGAATTCCGGATACTTACTGCCAACGGCGGAACAGCAGCGCCCCGTTCGTGCCGCCGAAGCCGAAAGAGTTCGACATGGCGTAGTCGAAGCGCTTTTCCCGGCACTGATTGGGGACGTAGTCGAGGTCGCACTCCGGATCCGGGTTTTCCAGGTTGATGGTGGGAGGAAGCTTTTGGTCGCGCAAGGCCAGCACAGTGATGCCCGCCTCCAGGCCGCCGGCCCCGCCGAGCAGGTGGCCGGTCATCGATTTGGTCGAGCTGACCGCCAGCTTGCCCGCGTGCTCGCCGAAGGCCCGCTTGATCGCTACCGTCTCCAGCTTGTCGCCCAGGTCCGTGGAGGTGCCATGCGCGTTGATGTAGCCCACGTCCTGCGCGGCCACCTTGGCGTCATGCAGCGTATTCACCATCACGCGGTAGGCGCCGTCGCCGTTCTCCGCCGGCTGGGTGATGTGGTAGGCGTCGCCACTCATGCCGTAGCCTACGATCTCCGCCAGGATGTTCGCTCCGCGTCGGCGGGCGAATTCCAGCTCTTCCAGCACCAGGATGCCGGCGCCTTCGCCGATCACGAAGCCGTCGCGCGCGGAATCCCAGGGCCGGCTGGCCTTTTCCGGCGCATCATTGCGGGTGGAGAGAGCACGCATCGCGCCAAAACCGCCCACCCCCATGGGCGTGATGGCGGCCTCGGTGCCGCCCGCGATCATCACTTCGGCGTCGCACCGCGCGATGATCTTGAAGGCATCCCCCACCGAGTGCGCGCTGCTGGTGCAGGCGGTGCAGGTCGCCTCGTTGGGTCCTTTGGCCCCGTAGCGGATGCTGACATGTCCGGCAGCCAGGTTGACGATCGCGGCAGGAATAAAAAACGGGGATATCTTACGCGGTCCGCCATTGAGCAGGTTGGAGTGCTCGCGTTCGATAACGTCGAACCCGCCGATCCCCGAGCCGATGTGCACTCCCGTTCGGACCGCCAGCTCTTCCGTGATCTCCAGCCCGGAAGCGCCCACAGCTTCGTCCGCCGCCGCCAGGGCCAGGTGGATGAAGCGGGCCATCTTCTTGAGCTCTTTCTTTTCAATAAACTGCAGGGGATCGAAGTTCTTGACCTCGGCGGCGATCTGGCAGGCAAACTGGGAAGCGTCGAACTGCGTGATCCGGGCCACGCCGCTCTTGCCGGCCAGGAGGTTAGACCATACCTCCGGAGTGGTGTTGCCCACCCCACAAATCAGTCCTACGCCGGTCACAACTACGCGCCGTGCCAACTCGCTGCCTCTGCTTTCTTGCGGAATCCGCGCTGGAATGGTTACTTGGCTGCTTTCGCGTGCTTGCTGATGTAGTCCACCGCATCCTGCACCGTGCGGATCTTCTCGGCATCCTCATCGGGAATCTCGATGTCGAAGGCCTCCTCAAAGGCCATCACCAGCTCGACGACGTCCAGTGAATCCGCCCCCAGGTCGTCCACGAAGGACGCGTTGGCTGTCACTTCCGATTCTTCAACCCCGAGCTGCTCCACAATGATCTGCTTCACTTTTTCGTCTACGGCTGCCATGAGATGCCCTCCTCGCAATCAAAAGTCTCAGTGTAATGGGGGGCCGCGAAGCCTGTAAAGCCAACCGCCGCAGTTCGCGCCCGCAGGAACTCGGCTCCCCGGCGCCGGCAAGCTGGTCCGCACCGAGCCCATTCAACATGGATGCGAACCACATTGCGCGCGTCGCTACACGTCGGCACGGGCTGCGACTCGACAGCCTGCAAGGTGAGATCAGGCGATCCGGGCGCACCAACAACTTATCTTGCTCCCATTGACCCTTTAGACCCTGTGCAATACGATTCAGGGCCTCTTTAGGTTTTAAGCCGTGATCGGTCAGGTCATTTCGCACTATCGCATCCTGGAGAAGCTGGGCGGCGGGGGCATGGGTGTGGTGTACAAGGCCGAGGACACCGATCTTGGCCGTTTTGTTGCGCTGAAATTCCTGCCTGAGAATATAGCCGGTGATTCGCAAGCCCTGGAGCGGCTGCGTCGTGAGGCGCGTGCAGCCTCTGCCCTGAACCATCCCAATATCTGCACGATTTACGAAATCGGAAAGCATGATGGCCAGTCCTTTATTGCCATGGAGTTTCTGGATGGCCAGACTCTGAAGCACACGATCTCCGGCCATCCTCTCGAGACCGAGCGCCTGCTCGACCTTGCTATCCAGCTTGCGGACGGGTTGGATGCGGCTCACTCCCAAGGCATCGTTCACCGCGACGTTAAGCCCGCCAATATCTTCATCACCAAGCGAGGGCACGCCAAGATCCTCGATTTTGGGTTGGCAAAGATTACTCTCGCACGAAGCGGCATGACGGCCGCAGGAGTTACGTCGCAAGCCACCCTGGACTCCGAAGAACATCTGACCACTCCGGGAACGGCCGTCGGAACCGTGGCCTACATGTCGCCCGAGCAGGTGCGGGCTCAGGAGTTGGACGCCCGCTCTGACCTGTTTTCGTTTGGTGCGGTGCTCTATGAGATGGCGACCGGGAAGCTGCCGTTTCCCGGGGAGAGCACGGGAGTCATTCTTGAGTCCATTCTCAATCGCACGCCCGTGCCTCCGGTTCGGCTAAAGCCCGAGGTGCCTGCCGAACTGGAACGCATCATTAGCAAGTGTTTAGACAAAGACCGCAATCTGCGCTACCAACACGCGACGGAGCTTCGTGCCGATCTGCAGCGGCTGAAGCGAGATACGGCATCGGCGCAGATACCAGCAGGCGTTGAACGCGTCAGACCACCGCGGAGACTCTGGAAAATTACCATTCCGCCCGCGTTCTTTGCTCTCCTGATTGCGGTTGGGATGTACTTGTATCTTCGCCGTCCGCCTAAGCTTACCGAACACGACACAATCGTGCTCACCGATTTTGTCAATAACACCGGCGATACGATATTTGACGACACCCTAAAGCAAGCTTTGGCGACGCAGCTCTCCCAGTCTCCCTTCTTGAACATTCTTTCCGACCAAAGAGTGAGTGAGACCCTGCGTATGATGGGCCGCGCCCCAGGAGAGCGCATCACCTTGGACACGGCGCGGGAAATTTGCGAGCGCACGCGAAGCACCGCGGTCCTTGCGGGCTCGATCGGCGGGCTGGGCAGCCAGTTCGTGATTGGTCTGAATGCCATGAATTGCGCCAGCGGAGATTCGCTTGCTCGGGAGGAAGTACAAGCTGCGCGGAAAGAAGATGTCATCCTTACGCTCGGGACAGCCGCCACGCGTATTCGTAAGAAACTGGGCGAATCGCTGGCCTCGATGCAGAAATTTGACACCCCCATCGAGCAGGCAACCACCTCATCCCTCGAAGCTCTGAAAGCTTTTACTGTCGGCTATCGCACCCTGACAGCAGGAGACGACGCGAATGCAATTTCTTTCTTTCAGCGCGCGGTCGACCTGGATCCAGGTTTCGCGTCTTCCTATGCCTTCATGGCCACAGCCTACGGCAACTTGGGGGAAAGCGAACTCGCTTCGCAGAATGCGCAAAAAGCATTTCAGTTGCGTGACCGTGTCAGCCAGTTAGAGAACTTGGCTATTGCCAGCAGGTATTACTGGACTGTGCTGGGGGACCTCGACCAGGAGATGCGCACTTATCAGGTCTGGGCACAAACGTATCCTCGCGATGCTACCCCGCACAACGACATGGGAGTAGATCTGCGCGCCTTTGGAGCTCATGATCGTGCTCTCGCGGAACATGAAGAAGCTGCCCGGCTGGACCCGGATTCTGGGGTGGCTTATCGCAACATCTCCTTCGATTTCTTGTATCTCGGTCGGTACGACGAGGCTAAGAAGGTGGCGGATCGTGCTCTAATTCGCTGGCCTGACGATCCAGGCAACCACCAGACACTGTACTTCCTCGCATTCTTAACGGGGAACGACAAAGGTATGCAAGCCCAGCTGGCGGCGTTACACGGCAAGCCTGGCGAGGAATTTCTGCTTGGAGAGCATTCACTTACCCAGGCCTACTTTGGACGCATGAAGGACTCGCGGGAGTATTCACGCCAGGCGGCTGCAGCTGAACTGCGTGCCAATCTCAAGGAAAGTGCGGCTGTGCAGGATGCGGTTAATGGTTTGTGGGAGGCTGAATTTGGAAACTACAGGGTGGCAAAAGAGGCAGCATCCGCAGCCCTTCATTTATCGGTGGGGAAAACTGCGAAGACGCTCGCGTCGCTGTGTTTGGCGCGTTCTGGGGATGGGGCGCACGCTGCGGCGATCGCCGATGAATTGAACAGACGTTTCCCTTCGGACACGCTACTGCAGCGATACTGGTTGCCTACCATTCGCGGCGCCATCGAAATTGCTCACAACCATCCGGCCGAAGCGACCCGACAACTCCAGGGCGTTTCCTATGAACTCGGCGATCCTGGGCTTTGGATTCAGAGTAACCTCTATCCCATATACCTAAAAGGCGAGGGATATCTTCTCGCACATCAAGGGAAGGAAGCCCAAACTGAATTTCAGAAATTGCTGGCCCATCGATCCATTGTTCTGAATGCCCCGCACGGGACTCTCGCATATGTCGGACTTGCCCGCGCCTCTGCACTACTAGGTGACCGGGGCAATGCTCGCGCTGCGTACAACAATTTTTTTACGCTGTGGAAGGATGCCGACCCCGACATCCCCATCCTCAAGCAGGCCAGGGCTGAGTACGCCAAGCTGCAATGAGCGTTCGATCCGTTTATACCCCCGGTCCGCGGCGTTGTAGTTCCTGCCGCTTGGTTCAGCGTCCCCGCTGGTTTACCCTGCGCCCATGCGTGCCGTGGTGCAGCGGGTCAGCCGTGCCTGCGTGAAGGTGGAGCAGGAGATCGCCGCCCAGATTGGGGCGGGCCTGCTGGTGCTGCTGGGCGTTGCGGCCGCCGATACTGAAGAAGACGCGGCCTACATCGCGGAGAAGATCTCGGGACTGCGCATCTTCGAGGATGCAGCGGGCAAGCTGAACCTCGGCCTGGCAGAGGCGGGCGGCGCCGTCCTCCTGGTTTCCCAGTTCACGTTGTGTGGCGACGCGCGCCGCGGTAAACGGCCCTCCTTCGATGCTGCCGCCCGGCCCGAGCACGCCCGCCGGCTCTACGAAAGCGTACGCGATCGGCTGCGCGGCGCCGGCCTGGCCTGCCACACCGGGCGCTTTCAGGAAACCATGCAGGTGGAGCTGGTGAACGATGGGCCGGTGACCATCCTGCTCGATTCCGAAAAATTATTCTGAAGCCGCCCTCCCCGAGCGTTGCGCCAGGATTGCGTCGGTCACCCGAGCTGCGTCCCGGCAGGCACGCACCTCGTGCGTACGAATCACATGCGCCCCGTTTACGATGGCCAGCACCTCGGTCGCCAGGGTGCCGAAGATGCGCTCGTCGGGCGGGGCGTCGTGCCCGTCGCGCTGGATTGCGCGCCCCACGAACGACTTTTTCGAAGTTCCCGCCAGCAGCGGGTAGCCGATCCTGTGTAGTTTCTCCAAACGCCCCAGCAGCGGGTAGTTCTCCTCGAAGTTTTTGCCGAAACCGAACCCGGGGTCGAGCACAATCCGCTCGCGCGCAATGCCACTCTGCAGCGCCTTCTCCGTCCACGCTTCCAGCTCCCGCGCCACCAGCCCCACAATGTCGTCCACGGGACGAAGCATGCGCCACTCCTGGGGGCGTCCCCGCATGTGCATGAGCACCAGGCCGCAGCCCAGCCGCGCTACCGTCCCCGCCATCTCCGGGTCCCACCGCAAGGCGCTCACGTCATTGACGATCTCCGCTCCCACCTCGACCGCGGAGGCGGCGACCGCAGCCTTGTACGTGTCAATGGAGACGATCGCATCCGGCCGTTCGCGTTTTATCTGCTGGATGATGGGCAAAACTCGCCGCAGCTCCTCCTCCGCCGGGACCGGCGTCTTGCCGCCCGCGCCTGCACCCTCTCCGCCCGCAGCCACGGCAGCGCCCGGCCGGGTGGACTCGCCGCCCACGTCAATAATGTCGGCCCCATCCTGGAGCAGGCGCAGCGCGTGGCTGACCGCCCGCTCGGGCTCGAAGTAACGGCCGCCATCCGAAAATGAATCTGGCGTAACGTTCACCACGCCCATGATGAGCGTTCTTCGGCCGAGGGCGAGGGAACGCCGGCCAAGGTTCCACTCGTACAGGGGGCGCATGCGCGGATTGTACCCAACCGCCCTGCCCGCCACGCGATGGTTACTGAGCCGTCCACCATTTCGCGCTAGAATCCTTGTACCCGGATGCTCTGTCATCGCTCACTCCGCCCGGCATTGGCGCTGCTGCTGCTGCTGGTGCTCCCGGCCGCCGGGGCAGCGCATAAGCCGGCGCCCCGCACTCTGGGTGCGCGCATTGATGCTCTGCTGGCCGATCCCGAGGTCGCGCGCGGCTTCTGGGGCGTGAACATCGTGGATCTCACCCGGGGGCGCACCCTGTACGCGCGCAACGCGGACAAGCTGTTCACCCCGGCCTCCAACACCAAGCTGTTCACCACCGCCGCCGCCCTGGCGCTGATTGGCCCCGACTACCGCTTTCGCACCACCGTCGAGACCGCAGGCACCCTCGACCGTTATGGCCGGCTGACCGGCGACCTGGTCCTGGTAGGCCGCGGCGATCCCAATCTTTCCGGCCGCACCCTGCCGTATAACCTGCGCACGGAGAGGACGCTGCCCGCTATTAAAGTTTTGGAGGACCTGGCCAACTCCGTGGTCCAAGCGGGCGTGAAATTTGTGGACGGCGACGTAGTGGCCGATGACGCATATTTCGCTTACGAGCGTTACGGCGAGGGCTGGAGCCAGGATGACCTGGTGTGGGGCGATGGAGCGCCGGTTTCCGCGCTGACCATTAACGACAACGTCGTTTTCGTCAGCATCCTTCCGGCAGTGCGCGCCGGCGATCATGCCTTTGTCAGCCTCACCCCGGCCTCCGATTACTACCAGGTGGATAACCGCATCATGACCACGTCACCGGGCACCGGTCCGCGCAAGATCTTCATCAATCGCGAGCCCGGCTCGCGGCAACTGACGCTATGGGGAAACATCCCCGTGGACGACCCCGGTGCCAATGAGGCTCTGGCCATCGAGGATCCCGTCGAGTTCGCTGCCCAGGTATTTCGTGACCTGCTGCAACAGCGCGGGGTTGTCATCTACGGACATTCCCGCGCCCGCCACCTGGAACTCGCCAGCCTGGGCACAGTGAGCGTCACCAGCCTGGCATCCGCCCGCGCCAGCGAGGGCGGAGGATCGTCGCTGACGCCCAACGCGCCCCTGGTGCTGGCCAGCCACCAGTCGCAGCCGCTGCTGGAAGATGTGCGCGTCATCAACAAGGTGAGCCAGAACCTGCACGCAGAAATCCTGCTGCGCCTGCTCGGCCGTGAGAAAGGGACAGCCGGCACCATCGAAGGTGGCGAAGAGGTGCTGCGCGGATTTCTGACCCGTGCCGGCATCTCTCCCGACGAGTTCGTCTTCTACGACGGCTCCGGGCTTTCGCGGGAGAATTTGGTCACGCCCCAGGCCGTGGTCAAGCTGTTGAGTTATGTCAGCACCCAGCCCTGGGCGGAGGAGTACCGCAACACGCTTCCCATGGCGGGCGTGGACGGCTCTCTGGCCGACCGCTTCAAGAACACGCCGGCTGCGGGCCGGGTCCAGGGCAAGACCGGCTCCCTCAGTCACGTCAACGCGCTTTCTGGATTCCTGACCACCCGCCGCGGCGACCGAGTGGCTTTTTCCATTTTGTGCAATAACCACCACCTCGCGCCCAAGCGCGCCCTCGAAGTCATAGATCAGATCGTCATCGCGGCTGTGGAGCAGTAGAGTGCCATGCCCTCCGTCGGGCCGCAGCCTCAGCGCAGAACCAGTTCGAATGTCTTCTCTGTATTAGTGCGGTCGAGCCTGGCCGTAATTCCTGCCACAACCTTGTCGCTGAACGGGCTAGGCTCCAGCCGGCACGTTCCATCGCGACGGCGCAGCACCGGGCGCTGCCCGGCAAATGCTTGCGGAAAGCTGACGTCCTCCTCTGATCCGCAGCACAGGTACAGCGACAGCAGATCGCAGAATTGCAAAACATCGGTGAGTGCCTGAACGCGTTCGCGCGTCATCCCGCTGCCGGCGCTCGCGATCCATTTCGCCTGGAGCGCCGCTTGCTCTTCCAGGAACCTCCGGGTCAGGCAGCTCTCTTCCTCGCTGTCCCGGACTGAATCCAGCCGTGTTCGCGCCAGGCGTACAAAGTGCTCGCCCACCAGCAGCCCGCCCACAGCGCCACTGGCCTGCTCGGCGCGTTCGATGGATCCATTCCAGGCTGGCAAAAAATCTCGCGGGCCGAATTCGAGAAACGACAGCGGACGGCCATCCGGGCTACGCCGCGGCTCGGGCCTCGGTCTTGCACTGCCGGTGCCCACTCCGCGTTCGCTGCCTCCGTCGAGCGGCGCCCACCCGGCATCATGCAGGCGGAAGGCGCGCACTGCGTCTTCTTCCAAGTGGGGGTAGGGACCGCGCGTGAACTCCTCCGCCAGGTCTCCGGCGAGAGCGGCGTGATCGGGTTGCGCGATCAGCCAGTAACCGGAGGCGCGCTGTTGTTGCGCCCGGAAGACGGCTTCCCACGCGGGGACCAGTCGCTTTTCTTCCGTCGCTTCTGTTGGCCTGCTCTCCACACTTCTCAGGATCACGTTCACCTCGCCTGCGGTCCGCCAGCGGCTTTGCCCCAAGTCGCGTGGCGGTTTTGCACTATGATGATGATCCGGCGCTTATCCGGAACACTATGGCAGCTTGCCAGCTATTTTCCGCTCCACGCCCGCTCCGCAGCCTCGCCTTTCTGCTGGCGCTTGCGCCTGTCCTTGTGTTCAGCGCGTGCGAAAATGAGGTCCGCAAAAGCGATGCCGAGCTTGGACTCAATCCGCAGCAGGCGTCCGGCCGCCGGGTCTTCGACAGCTACTGCGCGCGTTGTCACCGGGCTTATTCCTCGCGCGACCTGCAGGGCCCAAGCCTTCAGGGCATGTTTCGCAAACCCTACCTGAGCAGCGGCCTTCCGGCCAACGACGACCGCGCCGGCGATATCATCCGCTATGGCCGCAGCAAGATGCCCGGCTACGGACAGGTCCTTGACCAGCAACAGCTGGCTGACCTGTTGGCTTACCTGCACACTCTGTAATGCGGCGGTCGATGACTGAGGCGCGGGAACCCTGCTCCAGCGGAGCCGCATCGTACAATGGGACTGGATGGCAAGCACGCCTGAGCTCGTTCAGATCGACCTGGCCCCGCGGATGCCTAAGCCTGCCTGGCTGAAGGCCCGTGCGCCCATGGGCGACAATTATCATGAGCTCAAGAAGCTGGCCCGCGGGCTTGGCCTGCATACCGTTTGCGAGTCAGCGCAGTGCCCCAATATTGGCGAATGCTGGAACCATCGCACCGCCACCTTCATGTTGCTGGGCGACATCTGTACCCGGCGCTGCGGCTTCTGCGCCGTTCCCAAGGGCTCTCCCGGCCCGCTCGACTGGGACGAACCGCGCCGCGTGGCCGAGGCGGTCGCCGAGCTGGGGTTGCGTCACACCGTGGTGACCAGCGTAAACCGCGACGACGACAATCTGGGCGCCGCCCGCATCTTCGCCGCCACCATCGCCGAAATTCGTCGCAGCACTCCCGGCTGCCGGGTCGAGGTGCTGATCCCCGATTTCCAGGGCGATGAGGAAGCGCTGCGCATCGTGCTCGACGCTCATCCCGACGTCCTCAATCACAATACGGAGACCGTGCCCCGCCTCTATCGCGCTGTCCGATCAGGCGCGCGCTATGGGCGCACGCTGCGGCTGCTTGAGAACGTGAAGAGGTTTTCTCCGGGAACAGCCAGCAAGTCGGGCGTCATGGTTGGCCTGGGCGAAACGGTTGCCGAGCTCCTGGAAGTCTTCGGCGATCTTGCGGCCCGGGGGGTGGACATCCTCACCGTCGGCCAGTATCTGCGGCCGTCGCGCGACCATCTGCCGATTGCCCGCTTCTATACGCCTGAAGAATTCTCTTATCTGAAACAGGAAGCGTTGCGGCTCGGATTCCGGCACGTCGAATCCGGTCCCCTGGTTCGCTCCAGCTATCACGCGCACGAACAGGCCGACGCCACGGCTGCCGTTCGCGCCTAGTTCCGCCCCCCTTCGCCCCGCCGCACCTGCATGCCAGCCCGCCGAGTCGCCTGGGGTACTCCCAAGGGAGTTTGCGGACAGCACGGGTGCCGGCGGACCGCGGACTCTAGAACACCCGCAGCCGGATGGTGAGGTACTTCTTGGGATTTTCCCGGATGGCGCGGATCAGGCTGCGCGACTCTACCAGCAGCTGGTCCGTGTTGTTGTAGAACGAGGGATTGCGAATCAGCATGCCCAGCGACCCTTGGCCACTGTCCAGGCGATTGGCGAGGTCATTCAGCTTGGTCACGGTGGCATTGATCTTGTCGGCGAATGCCTGGTTGCGCAGCGCCAGCCCCAAGGCGCCCTGGCCGGCATTCACATCCTCCAGCATCTTATTGGCTCGCGCGATGGTGGCATTGGCGTTGTCATACAGCGCCGGGTCCCGGATGAACTTGCCGGCCGTACCCTGCCCCGCATTGATCTGGTCCACTAACTGGTTCAGCTTGTCCACCGTGCCGTTGGCCTTGCGGTAGAGTTCGTCGTCCACCAGCAGTTTGCCCAGGCTGCCTTTGCCCTGGCTCACGTCGGTCGCCACTGCCTGGAATTCCGCAACGGTGGCGTTCAGCTTGTTGAACAGCGTGGGATCGTAGATCAGCTTCCCAATGGACCCGTTCCCGGTTTCGATGAATGCCACGATGCGGTCCACGCGGTTCAGCAGCGCGTTGATGTTCTGCAGCGTGGTCTGGCTGGCGCGGACCATGTCCTGCAGGTCCGGCTTGTTGCGGATGGGAAGCTCGTCCCCATTCTCCACCGGGGGGCGCCGGGCCTGCACGCTATCAATGTCTACGAATACTTCGCCCAGCACGCCGGCCGTGGTCAGCTCCGCCACCGAATCCTTGCGCAGGCTGTCGCGGTACCGGGTGGTCACCTTCATGACCACCTCCACCGGGGTAAGTCCGTGGTTGGGAATCACACGCACGCTTTCCACGTTGCCGATATCTACGCCCTGCAGGCGCACGGGAGCGCCCACGCGCAACCCGCTGGCATTGTCGAAGTAAGCTCGGAGCCGGATCTTGGCGGTGAACGGGCCGGCCGATCCCGTCATGAGGAATATCAGCAGCGCCAGCACCAGCGCCGCGAACAGCACTGTCAGGCCAACCTTGAGTTGCGACCACTTCAGTTGCTGCTGGCTAGGCACCGTCTCCCCTGCAAATCCTGAGTGCGCCCACGGCGCTCACCCGGGCACGACGGACGCCACCGTGGCCCCGGGTGATGTGGCTCGCCAACTCCACGTCAGCAAGCAGTTGGCCAGATAATATCAAACGTCGCAATCAGCCCCGAACGGCTGCCGCCCGGCGCTCGAAGGTGCTGGTGAGCGCGAACGCGAGCAGGTAGGCCGCCGCACCGTAGGTGAGCGTGACGTTGAGGCCGAACTCGATGGCAATCACTATGGCAAGCACCGATCCCAGAACGCTCGAGGCCGCATTCATGGCCCAGGCCCACTCCACTACGCTTGCGGTCTCGGCGCTTGCAAGAGCAGCCAGCCAGCGGAGACCGGTGGGAAACGGCATCCCCATGGCGAATCCCAGAGGGATAAGCAAAGCGCCGCTCACCGCCAGCTTGGCTAAAAAGGGGAGGCCAACCAGCGCGCCCAATACCGTGGGAAGGGCCAGCACGTAGGCCACAATCGCCGCCGCGATAATGACCAGCGGAATTCGCACCCGCCGCGGTTCCTCCAGCCAACGCCGTGAGGCCACGCTTCCCGCCCCGCTGGACAGCAAGAGCAGAAAGATGACCACGGTGAGCGCGTACGTGGGATGTCCAAGGAACAGGACAAAACGCTGGATGAAAGCCATCTCCACCAGGATGTATCCCAGGCCGATGGCCACGAAATACACGAGATTCAACGCGTGGGCCCCGCTGCCGCCGTGCAGCCACAACGGTAGCACCAGGAACAGCAGTACCGCGGCGACCGAGATGAGCACCACCATGGCCAGCACCACTACCCCCAGATTGACCTTCCAGTCCATGGCGCGGTTCACCACGGTGCGGTTGAGGATCTGCGACGTTTTCAGGGTAAAAAAGAAGAATGGATTATTGTCCGTCACCGGCGAGACATTGAATTCATAGATGCGGGCGAAGAGCGCCGGTTCCTTGCTGGCGATCAGTTGGCTGAAAGGGTTTTGCGGACGCTCGGAAGGCATGTATTGGGCGACCAGCGCCGTTTCTTTCATATGCGCGCGCGCCGCTGCCTCTTCCTCCGGCGTGAATGGGCTCTTCTTGGCCAACACCACCACCGGGATACCGTCGTCCTTCAACGCGCCTTCGGAAAAGACCATGAAGTGCCCGGAAGGATCGCTTACCCCCATCTGGCGCAACGCGGCCATACCCTCCGACACCACCCGTAGCGCCTCGCGCGGGCGTCGGAACTCCCAGCGTGTGATCGCGATCATTCCGTCGGGGTTAAGGTGGTCGAAGTACTGCCGGAAAGCTTCCACCGTGTACAAGTTGTTCTCACTCAGTGCGAACGCGCCCGCTGCGGTGGAGGCCCAGGTGTCCACCAGTGTCATCTGAATCACGTCGTAGCGTTCCGCCGTGCCCCGGATAAAGGAGCGCCCGTCGCTCACGTAAACGTGCACCTGCGGCAGGGTATAGAGGTGGTAGGACCAGTCGGCATAGCGGCTGGTCATCACGTCGTTCACGATGATCGGGTTGATCTCAATCCCGGTCACGCTCGGGCTGCCGTTCCCCACCGCCCGCAGGACGTCCACCCCGCCCCCGGGTCCGATGATGGCGTACTTGCCCTTCGGACGCAGGATGTTGGCCATGGAAGGCGGCGACACCATTAGCCGTTTCTGCCACACCGTTCCCACCCACTTGGCCGGGTCGGCGTTCATGATCGCGCTGTTCGCGTCCTCATCGATCACGATCCAGCGCGAGCCGTCCTCTTTAACGTCCACTTCGATGCGCGAGATTGAGTTCCAGCGCACGTACTCTACCTTGCTGGCGAACTTGGCAATCGGCGCGCCTTTCGCGTAAATCACGTCAATCCAGCGTCCATTGCGATTTGCCGCGAGGGTAACCAGCAGAACCAGGGCCAGCAACACCGCGGCTAACCGCGCTCGCCCGCCCGCCGACCAAAGCACGGCGGCTACAGCCATTGCCAGTGCGGCGAACAGCACCGCGTTGGGACCGCCCATCCAGTTCAACAGCGGCACGATTCCCAGGCAGGCGGCAGCCCCTCCCAGCAGGTCGGCCCCGTACAGCTGCGGAATCCGGCGTGCTTCGCGGGCGAACACCACTGAGAACAGCAATCCGGTGAAGAAGAAAGGCACCGCGGAGCAGAGATAGATCAATGTCAGCCGCTTGAAATTGTGTCCGGTCAGCAGCAGCGACACGGGCGTGTGCAGCACCACTTCAAGCGCGATCACGATGGCGACGGCGTTCAGGCTGCAGGCCGCTGCTCCAATGTGGCGGGTGCTGAACCGGGCCAGCCATCCCCGCCGCAGGTAGGCAAAAACGCCGCCGGCCCCCAGTCCCAACAAGGCAATCGAGATCGCCAGAAAGGCGAAGTGGTAAAACAGCACGACGGAAAACAGCCGGGTCAGCGAGAGTTCCAGCAGCAGGGCGGCAAAACTCGCCAGCGCGATTCCGGCCCAGGGTGAACGGTTCACGGTCTCGGAGGGACTCGCCGGAGCGGGATTGGGAAGAACGACCGTCTCACTCATCCACGAACCTTACAGTGCGCTTGCCCTCGGAACCCAGGGCCAGCGTCCAACCGCTGCGCTTCAACTCTCCAGAATGACTTGCGCTATGGCCTCGGCGGAAGTGTGCGAGAGCGACAGCGATGCCCGCGCCATTCCCAGGCGGGCGGCAAACTCCGCCGCCTTTCCCGCAAATGCCAGCGTGGGCCGGCTCCCCGGGAGGCGCCGCACCTCCAGGTCGCGCCAGCGCACCCCGTGCCGCCATCCCGTGCCCAGGGCCTTCATGGCGGCTTCCTTGGCGGCAAAACGGGCGGCATAGCGTTCCACCCGGTTGGCCTTGGAATCACAGTAGCGTATTTCTTCAGCGGTGAAGATGCGGTCCAGAAACCTGCGCCCGTAGCGCTCCAGTACCGCCGCCACGCGCGGCACTTCCACGATATCTATGCCCGTGCCAACGATCATCCCGGTGTACTGGACACGAAGCTTTTCGCCCCGAGGTGGATTTAAGGTATCACAGCGCCCCTCGGTGCCTTGCGCCGCGCGCGCGGCCGTTCTCAGGCTTCCAGTCCGGGCAGCACATCGCCCGGATAGATGACGTTCTGGCCCTGGCGCTGCGCCTCGGCCGTGAGCTTGTGCGGGCGCGGAGGACCTTGGCCGTCGATGTGCAGCACCTGGTGGCCGTGCGCCGCCAGGTAATCGGAGACCAGCATGCGATGACAACGGAAGTACACGCGTTCGGCGCACATGATGGCCACCCGCTTCTGCTCCGCCCAGCGCACCAGGTCCGCTGACGCCGCGTGAAACTCCTCGGTTGTCATGTAGTCGGCGTAGTTGCGGAAAGACGCGTTCCGCAGCCCCAGGTTGGGCGAGCGTTCCTGCTGCTTTTTGCGGCGGCCGCCCAGTGCCGGCAGCCAGCGGTATTCGATTCCGCGCGGCGGAAGTTCGCGTTCCAGATTCTCGCGGTTAAACTGCGGCAACCTGCGTGACCCGGGAAAGGCGCGAATGTCGCCGAGCGCCTCGATCCCGTGCGCCGCCAGGGTAGCCAATAAGTCCTCGAGGCTTCGCGTCGAATGACCGATGGTGTAAACGGTGGCGATGTTAATCTCCCGTGCGGTTCAGGACGTTCCGGCGGCCTGGCGCAGCGCGTCCGCGAGCGCAGAATCCTGCTCGGGAAAGACGGTGCGCAGATCGAGTAGCACGCGTTCGTCCTCCACGCGGGCGATCACCGGCGGCTCCCATTGCCGCAAGGCGCGCGCCAGCTGGTCCGCACTTCTCCCGGCACGGGTGAGCGCAAGCAGCACGGTCGGCAGCGTGGCTGCCGGCGCGGCACCGCCGCCAATCATGGATTCCCCCTGCTCAATCTCAATGGCGAGATTGGCAACGTCCCGCAGTTTGCTTTGCAGGCCGCGGGCGCGCTCACCAATCTCCTGGCGGCTCAAGCGCAGCATGCGAAGTACGGGAACGCTGCCGTCGCGGCGCACGTAGGCAAGCAGCGTCGCCTCTAACGCGGCATAGGTCAGCTTGTCCACCCGCAGCGCGCGAAACAGGGGGTTCTTCCGTATCCGGGTAATGAGCTCGCGTTGTCCGCTGAGCAGCCCCGCTTGCGGACCGCCCAGCAGCTTGTCGCCGCTGTAGGTGACCACGTCGGCACCCGTCCGCAGGCTCTCGGCGACGCCGGGCTCCCCGCTCACGCCCACTGACGCAAGATCGAACAGAGCCCCGCTGCCCAGGTCTTCCATCACCGGCAACTGGCGCGCGCGCCCGAGGTCCACCAGTTGCTGAAGCGACGGCTGCTCGGTAAAGCCGGTAATCTGGAAATTCGAGCGATGCACCCGCAGCAGCAGCCGCGTCCTGTCGGTGATCGCCTGCTCATAATCGGAAATCCGCGTGCGGTTGGTGGTCCCCACTTCCCGCAAGATTGCGCCCGACTTGGCCATCACGTCGGGTATGCGGAACGATCCGCCAATTTCCACCAGCTCGCCACGCGAGACCACGACTTCGCCACCTTCCGCTAGCGAGTTCAAGGCCAGCAGCACAGCAGCCGCGTTGTTGTTCACCACCAGGGTTGTGGCATGGGTGCCGAGCTCCAGCAGCCCTGCCAGTAGCCGTTGGGCGTGCGTATCGCGCTCGCCACGCTCCCCGGTTTCCAGGTCATATTCCAGGTTGGAATAGCCGCAGGCGACCTCGGCCGCGTGTGCCAGCGCTTCCCGGGAGAGCGGCGCCCGTCCCAGATTGGTGTGCAGAACCACCCCGGTCGCGTTGATCACCGGGCGCAGCGAGTAACGCAGGCTGGCGCGCAAGTGCCGCTCGAGCGCGGCGCTAAGGCCGGCAACTGCCAGATCGACGCCCGCGTCGTCCAGCGTCCCCGCCGCGATGGCCCGGCGCACCTCCTCAAGTACCGCGCGCGCCGAATCCGCCACGGCGGCATGGCCCTCGCGTTCACTGAGCCCCGCCACCTCCGGCAGCCGCAGCAGTTCATCCACCGCCGGCAGGCGGCGGAAAAGAGCGGCGCGAGTTGCTTCCGTCGGTCGCGTCATGCCGATATTTGACCACACATTTCAGCCCACTTCGACCAGCCCGTACCGCCGGTTCCAATGCGAGCGCAGGTGCTTCACCGCACGCTCCAGTTCCTCGCGCGAGATCTCCTGGCTGGAGGAGCGCAACATGGCTGCCGCCTCTCGCTTGGCCAGTTCCAGCAGTTCGCGATCCCGCACCAGGTTCGCCACCCGCAAGGTGGGCATCCCCGCCTGCCGGGTGCCGAAGAATTCTCCCGGGCCGCGCAGTTCCAGGTCCAGTTCGGCCAGTTGGAAGCCGTCGTTGGTCCGCACCATGGCGTCGAGCCGCCGCTCGGCCTCGTCGCTGATCTTGCCGCCGGTCATCAGGACGCAGTAGGACTTTGCCGTGCCCCGTCCGATGCGCCCGCGCAGTTGATGCAGTTGCGAGAGCCCAAAACGCTCCGCGTGCTCCACCACCATCAGGTTGGCATTAGGCACGTCCACGCCAACCTCAATCACGGTAGTCGCGACCAGCACCTCGGTTTCACCGGCCTGGAAGCGCCGCATGGCCTCATCCTTTTCGTCGGCCTGCATGCGCCCGTGCAGCAGACCCACGCGCAATCCGGCCAGGACCTCGCGCCGCAACTTGTTGTACATGGAGATGGCGGCCTTGAGCTCCCGTTCCTCGCTCTCCTCGATCACGGGATACACCACGTAAGCCTGGTGTCCCGCCTCCACCTGCTTGCGCAGGAACGTCCATACTTCTTCGCTGCGCTCGTCAGAAACCCGGCGCGTCAGGATGGGCGAGCGGCCAGGCGGCATTTCGTCCAGCACGCTCACGTCCAGGTCGCCGTAGAGTGTCAGCGCCAGCGTGCGCGGGATGGGCGTCGCGGTCATCACCAGCGTATCCGGCTCCGCCGGCGACTCCGTTGTTTTCTTCATCAGGCGCATGCGCTGCAGCACGCCGAACCGGTGCTGTTCGTCCACGATCACCAGCCCCAGGTTGGCGAATTCCACCGTTTCCTGGATCAGCGCGTGCGTCCCGATCACCATCTGTGCGTTGCCCTGGGCCAGGTGGCGGCGCAGGTCGCGCTTCCGGCCCGGCTCGAGCGAGCCGGTCAGCAGCACGATACGGTAGCCCGCCTGTTCCAGGATGCGGCGCGCCGACAGATAGTGCTGCGTCGCAAGGATTTCGGTGGGCGCCATCAATGCCACCTGGTAGCCATTTTCAATGGCAATGATGGCGGCTTCGAAAGCCACAATGGTTTTGCCCGACCCTACGTCTCCCTGCAGAAGGCGCCGCATAGGTGCCGGACGCCGCATGTCGTCGGCAATTTCCTTCAGCACGCGCTTTTGCGCTTCTGTGGGTCGGAAGGGCAGAATGCGCTTGATGGCCTGGCGCTCCCGATCCTCCAGGCTGAATGCGATTCCGGTTTGCGTCCGCTGGCGCTTGCGCTTGAGTTCCAGTCCCAGCTCCAGGAAAAACAACTCCTCAAAGATCAGCCTTCGATGCGCCGGAGTGCGGGCCGCCTGCAAGTCGCTGAGGCTGGTGCTTTCTTCCGGCCAGTGCACGCCCCAGAACGCCTGCTGCAAAGGCACCATCTCGTGGCGCGCCCGCACCGCGGCGGGCAAGGTTTCCTCCAGTTCCGGCAGGTTTTCCAGCACCCCGTGGATGGTGCGGCGGAACCACTTACTGGTGATGCGTCCCTGGTGAGCCGACTCGTAGATGGGCACGATCCGGCCTACTTCGAGTGACTGCGCCGAAGAATCGCCATTTTCGTCCCCCGGCTCGGCCAGTACTTCCCATTGCGGCTGGATGACCTGCAATCCGCCGCCGCGCGTGTCCTGTTCCACCTTGCCGTAGAGCGCCACCGTTTGCCCGGGCTGAAACTTGCCTTCCAGGTAGCGGGCGTTGAACCACAACGATTTCAGGCGCGCGGTGCCCTGCCCGGCCACCATCTGAAAGATGGTCTTCCCTGACCGGGTGCGAAACATGCCTGAGTTCCGCACCTCTGCGATCACTGTCGCCATCTCGCCCGGCCGCAGCTCGCTGATGGTGCGCGGGTTGAGCCGGTCTTCATAGCGGAATGGAAGGTAATACAGAAGATCTTCGACCGTGGCCAGACCCTTCGCGGCCAGCGCCTCTCCCAGACGCGGCCCTACCCCCTTCACGTACTGGATGGGCGTGTTCAGGTCGAGCGCAGGGGACATGACGGGCCGCCGGACGCGGTTTCGGGTTGCAGATTTGCTTGAGCGTGATATTACCAGCAGCAGGAACGCCCCAATGGGCTTGGCGCGGCCATTGCTTGGCCGCAGGAGAAGGAGTCGTGGGTCCTCGGCGGGAATCATGGCGCTCTAATTTTCTGCAGTCCTTGATCTCGGTCCTGTTAGGCAATGCTGCCTACTTCCTGGTTATGCCCTATCTGCCTGCCCCAGCTCGCCACGGTTACCGTCGTTACGATCTGGGCCTGGTAGTGGACTTTTGGATGTGCCTGGTGATTTACGGCTTGATCTCGCTTTTCCGGCGCTGGCGACGCCACCAGTCACCCACTTAAGTAACCGGCGGTAACCTCCTCAATCTGCTCGTCTGCGGCTAGTATTCGGAGAAACATGCAGAAGATTGCCGTCCTTTACGACGCCAGTCAGGCCGTCCTGTCTACTTTTGACCTGGACGAAGTCTTGCGCCAGATTCTGCTCATCGCCCGCGATTACTTCAAGCTGGAAAACGTCGCCATTCTCCTTTACGACCCCAAGGCGCAGCAGCTTTCCATGCGCAGCCATTTGGGCGGCGACACCCGCCGGCGCATTATCAAGCTGGGCGAAGGCATGATCGGGCATGCCGCCAAGGCTAAGCGCCCCATTCACGCCGGGGACGTGCGCAAGGAACCCCGCTACATCCAAGGTTCGCCAACCACCCGCTCGGAACTGGCCATTCCCCTGATGGTGCGCGACCAGGTGGTGGGCGTGCTGGACTGCCAGAGCGATCAGGAAAACTTTTTCGACTCCGACACCATTGACCTGCTCACGCTGTTTTCCACGCAGGCTTCCATGTCGTTGCAGAACGCGCACCTCTACTCACTGGAGCAGCGCCGCACCGCCCAACTGGAAGCGATCAATGTGATCGCCAAGCAGACCACGGCCGTGCTCGAATTGAAGGAGTTGCTGCTGAAAACGTGTGCCCTGGTGCGCCAGTCGTTTGGCGTGGACCACGTTGCCATCCTCCTGCGGGAGGAGAACGACCTCATCATGCGGGCCCAGGAAGGCCGCCTCACGCCCTTGAAGCACGAGGAAGAGCGCATTCCGCTGGGCGTCGGCATCGTGGGTCAGGCTATGGCTTCCGGCCGCACGGTCGTGGCCAACGACGTCAGCACCGTGCCCGCCTACCTTCCCCTGTTCGCTGAAACCCGTTCCAAGGTCTGCCTCCCCCTCGTCTCTTTCGGGCAGCCGCTCGGGGTGATGACACTGGACAGCGCCGCCCTCGATAGCTTTGACCCAGAGGACACGCGCGCCTTGGAATCGGTGGCCGATATCTGCGCGACGGGAGTGCAGAACGCCTACTACGTGGAGCGCGTTCGCCAGTTGGCCTACATTGACGGGTTAACCGGTATCTTCAACCGCCGCTTCTTTGAATTGCGTATCGGGGAAGAACTCGAACGCGCCCGCCGCTACAACGGCAGCCTCGCCGTGGTCATGGTGGACATCGACCACTTCAAGCGCCTGAACGACGAGTTTGGGCACCTGCTGGGCGATGAAGTGCTGCGCCAGGTTTCCTCCGTTTTTTCGCAGCAACTGCGGAAAGTGGACGTGGTGTGCCGCTATGGAGGAGAGGAATTCGCCCTGTTGCTGCCGCAGACCACCATGGAGCAGGCGCTCGGGGTGGCCGACAAGCTGCGCCGTGAAGTTGCTGGCTGGCAGTTCCCGGGCGTGCCCCGGCCCGTGACCATCAGCGCCGGCACCGCTGCCTTTCCCCTGCACGGAACTTCGCGCGATGAGGTAGTCAAGGCCGCAGACGGGGCCCTGTACGCGGCCAAGCAGGCGGGCCGCAACTGTGTGCGCAGCGCCGGCGAAGTGGCGCTGGCCGCAACGCCCTGATCCCCGGCTCAGCCCTTAGCGAGGCGTGCCTGCCCCTAAATCTCCACTTCGAGGTTGATGGACCGCAAGTGATGCTGGAACTGCTGCAACTGCTGCTGCTGTATCTCCCGCTCACGCCGCGCCCGGCGCGCCGCCCGCTCCATTTCCTTCTGCACGCGCGCCTGCGCTTCCTGCGCCTGCTGTTGCGCCCTTAACTGCGCCTTCTCGATCTGCGGGCGCAACCGCTCTACGGCCAGTCGTGCCTGCCGGGCAGCCCTCTCAACCTCCGGCTGGATTTTCCGCCAGGCCTCTACTTGTCTCATATCCAGAGCCGAGCACAGCTCCGTCGGGTCATTCAATGCGGTGGCCTGGCCCACCTGCTTGGGCAACACCAGGGTGAGCGTCTGCGGCTTACGCTCGCGCAAGATACCGATGGACACGTTCCCGCTTCTCTGTGAGCGCATCGCATTACGCCAATCGCTGGTATCGGCGATGCGCTGCGCGCCCACCTTCACCACCACGTCCCCGGCGCGTAAGCCCGCGCGCTCAGCGGGGCTGTTCTTCTCCACGGAGCGCACCAGCACACCCTGGCCGTTCTTTGCCCCGAAAAACTCGCCGAGCTGCGGCGTCAGGTTCTCTACCATCATGCCGCCGCGCGCCGCCGAGTGGACGATAACGTCGAACGACGGGATGTCCATTGCCGGGAGCGCCGGGATTGCAATGTCCGGCATCTCGACGTGGAACGGCTCCGCCGGCTCCGCGGGAACGGCCGGGTGCCCGGCGCTGTACATGCTTCTCCGGTCGGCCAGCTGGGCCTTGAGAGTCATGGCTTGTCCGTTGCGCACGATGCCCAGGGTTACGGTCCGTCCCGGCGGAATCTCATGAATCATGCGCCGCAACTGCTCCACGCTCTCCAGCGGCGTCCCGTTCAGGCTGACGATCACGTCCTGCTCCCGAACGCCCGCCCGGCCTGCGGGGGCGTCCTGGTCCACCATCGTGACCTCCACCCCGACTTCCTGTTTGAGCTTCAGTTCGGCCGCGCGCGCGCTGCTGATGTCGCGCGAGTCCACGCCCAGGTACGAAGAGCCTGTGCGCTCGCCAGAGCCGTAGACCTCCGGTTGCGTCGCTGAATCGTCGCCTCTCGCTGCACTCCCGGTGAGGAGCGCGGCTGCCAGCAGGCAAGACGTGATCATGAGGTTGCGCATAATTGCTTACTCCTGTTCCGCAGCGCTGATCTCAGCCTGCGCTTATTTCTTGCGAAACCAGATATCTCCGGTGGTGGTGTGGACTTTTAACATCGGGCCCCCGCCATTCAACGTTCCCTGCGCGGAGACCTGCTTGGGCCCGTATTCGCTGCCCTCCGACCGCACCCGAATTTCCGCAAAGTCCGAATGGATGCTGTGGCCGTTGGAAATATCAATGGCCGCCCGGACGTTCAACCGGAGACTCGGAGCCAGGTAGACGGTGATGTCGCCGCTGGGCGTCTCCAGCACCGACTCGGTAAACGGGCCGTTAACGAACTGCGCCGTAATCCCGCCGCCGCCGGTTTCCGCGCGCGCACCCTGCGCCAGGTTGTAGAGCTCCATTCCACCCCCCGCAGTCTCGGCGCGTACCGGGCCTTTGGCGCCCGCCAGGTGAATACTGCCGCCGCCGGTCTCAATCTCCACCGGCCCATCAACTTCGCCAATGTCGATGCCGCCCCCACCCGTCGAGACCTTTACCCGGCCCTGGCAGCGCTTGATCTCGATGCTACCTCCGCCGGTGGACAGGACCGCGCCCTGCATTCCGTTCACCACCTGAATGCTGCCACCGCCGGTTTCCGCCTGGATCGGGCCCTTCGCCATGGCAACCTGAATGCTGCCGCCGCCCGTTTCCAGCCGCAACTCGCTGCTGGCGGTGCCCACCAAAATGCTTCCCCCGCCCGATTCGGCCTTGATGCTGCCGCCGATGCGGTCCAGGCTTACGCTGCCGCCCCCGGTGGAAGCCTCCACCCGGCTGCTTACGTCGCGGACGCTCATGGTTCCGCCTTGGGTTTCCAGCTTGGCCAAAGCCAGGTTGCGCGGGACCTCGATGGAATAATCGGCGGTGAACTTGCGCGGGCTGCCGCCCTCCCAGTTGCCCTCGATGACGGCAGTGTCGCCGCTCTGCCGGGCGGTGATGCGATAGGAGTCGAACTCCCGCCGCGCATTGCGCTCGGAATCGGTGAATGACCGCTTGCGAATGACGTAGGAGATGGTCGGCTGGTCGCCTCCGTGGACCTCGATTGATCCGGTTTGCGCGCTTAGCCGCAGGCTACGGCTGGCGGGCAGCGAGCCTGTGATGATCTCCACCCAGCTGCTGCCTTCCCGTTGCACCCGCGTCTGCTGGGCGAGCGCAGGCAGCGCCGCCAGCAGGAACGCCATCCCGAGTTTGCTCGCATTCTTCAAGGTGTTTCCGCCATTCTCCTGGTTTCTTCGCCGCTTGCCGCGGCTCAGTCAATCTCCGGCAATTGCGCCAGCACCATTCGCGAGCGCGAGCGGATGAACTGGTTCTTGTCTTCGCGCGCCAGCCGCAGCAGGGCCTGCCGCACGCTGCTGTCGGCGCTCACCGGCTCCAGCAGGTGCAGCGCCTCGGTGCGCACGCCCAGGTTGCCGTCGTTCATGAGGGCCTCCAGCATGGCGTCGCGCACCCGCACGTCCTGCTTCACATAAGCCCGCAAACCATCGATCGCCTTCAGGCGCACCCCGGGATTCGTGTCGTAACGCAGCGCGTAGATCAGCGCCTCGCGCGTCTGCGCGTTGTCCGGATTCTGGGTGAGCAGGTCCACCGAATCCAGGCGCACGCCGGAGTTGTAGTTGTTGCGCGCCGCATAGAGCAGCAACTGCTGGATGCGGGTATCGTTGAGCGAGCCCTCGGTGGATTGCGTGCTCACCGTGTCGTACTTGATTTCCACCTTGTTCGATCCCGGCTGCTGGGTGATGGCGCGAATGCCGGCGATGGAGGATTCCATGGGCTGCGAGGCCTCGCTGGCGATAGCCGCCTGGCCGCCGCCTCGCTCCCCGTTCGCCAGCTTGTACGTGGAACCGATCCCGGCGGCAAAGCCGACAATGAAGATCGCGCTGGCCAGCGCGGGAGAGAAGCGCGTGCGGCTGAACAGGTGGCCGAGGTCAAAAACCAGGTGGTGCCACCAGCCCGGCCGTTCCGCCGTTTCCAGCGCCTCCTGCAGGCGCATGCGCGAGGCGGCCAACAGGTTAGGAGCGGGTTCTGCCACCGGCAGCGCCGACGTCATCGTCTGCTTAAACCCACGCGCCTCGGCCAGTTCGCCGGCGCAGGCCGGGCAGCGACCCAGGTGCTGCTCCAGCTCAAAGCGCGCGTCGTCCGCCAGCTCGTCGTAGATGTACAGCAGGATGTTCGCCTTCACCCATTCGCACTTCATGGTCGCGCCTTCACTTTCCGTCCTTACCGGATGTCGCCCAGCGCCGCTCGCAGCTTCTGCGTGGCGCGGAACAGCGTGTTCTTGGCCGTTTCTTCCGTCGTGTTCAGCATCTCGCCCACGGTGCGCAGCTTGAGGCCCTGGTAATGCTTCAGCTCGAAAACCATGCGCTCCCGCGGGGTCAGGCGTTCCAGGGCGCGGTTGATGCGCCCCCCGATTTCGCGCCGCATCAAGTCGCGCTCCGGATTAGCGGCCGCGCGCCCATCGGCCACCTGGTCGAGCAGGTCGTACTCTTCGCCGCCCTGGTCCACCGCGACCGGCGCCTCTTCCTTGCGTACTTGCCGCCGGCGCAGGTGGTCCAGGCACAGATTGGTCACGATGCGGTAGATCCAGGTGTAAAAAGAGCATTCGAATCGGAAATTGCCGACGCTCTTATAGGCCTTCAGGAAAGCTTCCTGGTAGATATCCTGGGCGTCCTGCTCTGAGCCGGTCAGGTGCAAGGCCAGCCGCAGCACTGCCTGGTCGTAATGGCGGACCAGTTCCTCGAACGCGGCGTGGTTGCCGCGCTGGGCCTCGCGCACCAGTTCGGTGTCATCAACGCGGCCGCCGAATGTTTGACCGAGCATCTGCCCCCGAGGGAAGGAGTTCATTGCCTGGCTTTGCTCCGTTCCCGCAGAGCGGGAGCGCTCGCCAACCGCCCACGGAAATGTCATTGCACCGGCCGGCATGATTGCCTCTGCAGCCATCCACGGCAAGCCTTTTGGCCTAAGCCTTCTTGCCGGTTCGCATAGCTATGGACGGGCCAGCCGGGCAACCGTGAGCAGGATTATATGTATTTTGAAAGGGTTGGGCGGGCGGGAGCAGCCCGCCCGGTGCCGTTTCGGGAAGGAGGCTGCCCCCTACTCCGTCGCGTCTTTTTCGATTACCACCTTCAGGTGAGTGGTCACGTCCTTGTGCAGGCGCACCGGGACGGTGAATTCACCCAGAGACTTCAGCGGCTCGTGCACCTGGACCTTCCGCCGATCTACCTGGAACCCTTTCTTCTCCAGGGCTTCGGCGATGTCCGACGCGGTCACGGATCCGAACAGCTGGTCGCTTTCTCCGGAGCGGCGCTTGAAGCTTACGCTGAGACCCTCGAACTGCTGCGCCAGCGCCTCCGCTTCCGACTTCTCCCGCGCGGAGCGCCGCAGGGCCGCCGCTTTCATCTGCTCGATCACCGTCTTGTTGGCGCGGGTCGCCTCAATGGCCAGTTTGCGGGGAAGCAGGTAGTTGCGCCCATATCCCTCCGCCACCTTGACCACGTCACCCCTTGAGCCCAGCTTGGCTACGTCTTCTTTCAGAATGACTTCCATGATGACTCCGTCGTGAATTCTCCTTCTATCCTGCTAAGCGCGTGCGCCGAAGGGCAGCAGCGCGATATTCCGCGCCTGCTTGATGGCCACTGAGAGGCGCCGCTGGTGCGGCGTGCACACCCCCGTCAGCCGGCGTGGCACGATCTTGCCGCTCTCCGCCACGAACTGCCCCAGCAGCCGGTAGTCCTTGTAGTCAATCGCCTGGATCTTCTCGACGCAGAATTTGCACACCTTCTTGCGCCGAAAGTATTTCCGCTCCCGGCCTCCGGGGCCGCCTGGACGTCCCCCCGCACGGGGCGGGCGCGCCGTGGCGGGCGTTTCCGCCGGCGCCGGAGCAGCTGTGCTCTCCGATGTTGCGGTGGCCTCGGGTGCGGTCGCTCTCACGTTTTCGTCTGCCATGTTCTCCTCGATCCTTTACTCAATAGGAATTCTCGGCCACTGGCCCTCATCAGGCTGTGACCGCGGCGGATTCGCCGCCCGCCTCAGCCGCTGCGGGCGCGCTGCGCCGGCGTGCTGCCTGCGCCTCCTTCAGCTTGGCCAGCCGCGCCTGCTCCTGGTCCACCCGCACGGTGAGAAACTTGATGACCGGCTCGGTGACGCGCAACCGGCGTTCCAATTCGTGAATGGCGGCGCCGCCGCCTTCCACCGTCAGCAGGATGTAGGTGCCGTCGTGAAACGACCGCACCTCGTAAGCCAGGCGCCGCTTGCCCATGCGCTCAACGCTCTTCAACGAGCCCCCGGCCGTGCCCACCTGGTTCTCCAGCGTGGATACCAGGCGGTCCAGGTCCTCATCACTCATGTCCGGCCGCACTATGAACATCACTTCATAAGTCCGCATTCTTGGTCTCCATTCCACTCCCTGCCACGTTGATGGCCTACGGGGTTTCCGATGTCTCTTCGCCGGCTTCCGGGCGGCGGTTGAAGCGGTTCATAGCCGCCGCCACCCCGTCCTTCACGATCGCTTCCACCGCGTCCGCCGCGGTCTCCAGCAGTTCATCCACAACCTTCAACTGTGATCGGCGAAACGGTGCCGTCACATACCGCGCCCCGTCCGCCGGCTTGCGCTCGGGGGCAATTCCCAGGCGGACGCGCGCGAATTCCTCTGTGCCCAGAGCGCCCAGGATGGACTTCATCCCGTTATGGCCGGCAGGCCCCCCGCGCGGCCGCACTCGAATCGCGCCGAAAGGCAGATCGAGTTCGTCGTACACCACCAGCAGGTCCTGCTCCGGCCGAAGCTCTAACTCCTGCAGCAGCTCCCGTACCGCCATGCCGCTCAGGTTCATGTAGGTCTCGGGCTTGGCCAGCAGCACCTGCTCCGAGCCGAGTGTTGCCTTACCGGTAAGGGCGCGCGACCGCCGGTTGCTAATCTCGATGCCGCAGCGTTCTGCCAGCCGGTCGAGCGTCAGAAAACCAAGGTTGTGAGGCGTGAACTGGTACTCGATGCCCGGATTGCCGAGCCCGACAATCAGTTTCACGCTCCGTTCCTTCGCTCCTTTGCCGCCTGGGACCGCCGCGGGTCCCACGACCCACCGCTACTTCTTGTCTTTCTTCTCGGCCTTCTCGGGCTTTTCCGCTTCCGCCCCGGCTTCTTCCTCGGTCCCCTGCTTGCCCTTCTTGATGACCTCGGGCTCGGCAGGGGCCGCCGCCGCTTCCGCCGCCGCGGCTTCCGGCGTGGGCGCCACTTCTTCCTTGATGGTCACGACGTGCGCCACCGGCTGGTTGGCCTCGCTGAGAATTTTTACCTTGTCTCCCGGCTTCAGGTCGGAAACGCGCAGCACCTTGCCAAACACCAGTTCGCTCACGTCCGCCTCGATGGCGGTGGGAATGTCGCCCGGTAGACACTCCACTTCCACCTCGCGCAGCGTCTGCTCCAGGATCCCGCCCTGCTGCTTTACCCCCGCAGGTTCCCCGCGCAGCACCACTGGCACATTCACCGTGAGCTTCTGGTCCATGGCAATGCGCTTCAAGTCCACGTGCAGCAGCGCGCCCTTAATGGGCTCGTACTGCCAGTCAACGATCATGGCCTGCGTGCGCTCACCATCGAGCGCCAGCTCAAAGATTGTGTTGTGCCCGCTGGCCGAGTGCAGAATTCGGGACACCTGCTTGGGATCGAGGCTCACCGCCACGGGATCTTTCTTCGCCCCGTAGAGAACGGCCGGTACCAGGCCGCCCTTGCGCACGCGCCGCGCCTCGTTCTTGTTCTTGCTCGCCCGTGCCTGGGCCTGCAAGCTGTGCTTTTCTGTAGTTGCCGTCGCCATAAAGTATTCCTGTCCTGATAAAACTCTGTCTAATTGAACAATTTACTTACCGAAGTCTCTTCGTGAATGGACTGAATGGCGCGACCGATCAGGCCGGCGATGGTGAGCACCTTGATTTTGGGCTCGTTGCGGGCCGCCTCGCTCAGCGGGATCGTGTTCGTCACCACCACCTCTTCGATTTCCGAGTTATGCAGGTTCTCCACCGCCGGTCCGGAAAGCACGGCGTGCGAGGCGCAGGCATAAATCTTCCTGGCCCCGTTCTCGGTGAGCGCATGCGCCGTTTTCACCAGCGTTCCGGCCGTGTCAATCAGGTCGTCAATGAGCAGGCAGGTGCGTCCGGCCACGTCGCCGATTACGTGCATCACCTCGGCCACGTTCATGTCGGTGCGCCGCTTGTCCACGATGGCGAGCGGGGCGTCCATCTTCTTGGCAAAAAAGCGCGCGCGCTCCACGCCGCCGGCGTCAGGCGAAACTACCGTCAGGTCGGGCAGGTTCAGCTCGCGGAAATGCCCCACCAACACCGGCGACGCGAACAGGTGGTCCACCGGGATATTGAAGAAGCCCTGGATCTGGGGCGCGTGCAGGTCCACGATCAGGGCCCGATTGGCGCCCGCCGTGGTCAGCAGGTCGGCCACCAGCTTCGACGAGATCGGCGCGCGCGGCCGGTCCTTGCGGTCCTGTCGGGCATACCCGTAGTACGGAATCACCGCGGTGATGCGCCGCGCCGAAGCCCGTTTCAGCGCATCCATCATCAGCAGCAACTCCATCAGGTGCTTGTCCACCGGATGGCAGGTGGGCTGAATGATGAACACGTCCGCGCCGCGCACATTCTCCAGGATCTGGACGTAGACCTCGCCGTCCATGAACCGCTTGATCATGGCCTGGCCGCGCGCCAGTTCCAGAAAGTCGCATACCTCGTCGGCGAGCGGCACGTTGGCCGTCCCGCTGAAAATCTTGAACTTGTCCTCCGGCTTGGCGCGTTGCGGCTTGCGCTCCGGCTTGCTTTCAGGCTGGTGCACCCTCTTCTCGGTCGCCTTTTCGGTGGCGGTCGCCATCGTAGCCATAGCCGTTCTCGTCTCCGGAGGCATTTGTGTTTCCCGCCTGCGCCGCGGGCCTTACTCGAATTTCTACCGGGCAGTCTGGCTGCCCAGGTGCTTACAGTCTGGCTGGGCGGCTAGGATTCGAACCTAGACAAAGTGCTCCAAAGGCACTTGACCTACCATTAGTCGACCGCCCAAGGTGAACTCTGCCGCGCTCTACTCCGCCCCTACAGCGACTCCGGTGATTTGCCGGTGCACCTGCTGCATCGCCCCGGCTACGCAATCACCAAGCTGTCCCAGTATTCCTCTCGGGTCAGCGTCCGCGACGCCCTGGCCGGAACCCCTGCTGCCAGCAGGCGCTGCGCCCCCGCCTCGGCTGCCTGGGCGGAAGGGAACAGCCCATAGACGGTCGCTCCCGATCCTGAGAGCGAGGCGTACAGCGCTCCCGCCTTCTCCAGGACCCGCTTGATCTCGGCCAGCTCGGGATGCTGAGGAAACACGACCTCTTCGAAGTCGTTTACGATCCCGGCACGGACGAGGTCGAGAAGCAGCGTCTCGGCCCGGCCCCTGTCGTCCTCGACAGGAACACCGGAGGTGAGCCGCCCCGCCGCTTGCTCGCGGGGCAAATACCCGTTCAGCCACAAAAAAGCCGCTGAGTGGAACGCATTGATTCTATCGGATGGCTGGGAGTGGGTCAATTTCGCTCCTCCGGCCTCCGGGGCACGCCGGTCCCAACGGGCGAATGCCTGGGGCGTGGAAACGCCAAGGGGCGGCGTGGCCAGAACGCAGGGCAGGGCGGGCAGGTCCGGCGCGGGTTGCACCTGCTCGCCGCGCCCGGCGCCCAGCACAGTTCCTCCAATCAGAAACAGAGGCAGGTCCGAGCCCACCTGCGCCGCCAGCGCCACCCGGCGTTCGCGTTCCAATTCCACGCCCAGCTCGCGTTCCAGGCCCAGCAACGTGGCTATTGCGTTGGAGGATGCGCCCCCCAACCCACCCTGCACCGGCAGGCTCTTATCGATCTGCACGCACACTCGGCGCTCCACGCCCACCGCCTCCAGCACCAGGCGAGCGATGCGGTGGCACGTGTTGGTTTCGTCGTTGGGCACTCCCGCGGCCGCACACCTCACCTCAATTCCGCTGCCCTCGCTGGCCTCGACGCTCACCCGGTCGTGCCACGCGACTGTCTGGTAAATGGTGGCGAGCTGGTGAAATCCGTCCGCCCGGACCGCGCCGATGCACAGCCCGAGGTTGATCTTGGCGAACGAGCGGATAGCCACCGGCATCGGCTTTGGATTCTACAGACTCCTACGGCACCCAGCCGCCCGGCGCAGAACATCCGAGGCGCAAGCTGAGACCCGTGCGCCCGCCTCGTTGACAGGTGCACAGCCCTGAGCTATCGTGCGCAGCCGTATTCGGCATCCCCCGCCTGCAGACGAGGTGCCCCATGTCTCGCTGGAAACGACTCGCGGCTTGTGCTTGCTGTTCCTTGCTCCTGGTTCTGGCCGGATGCGGCGCGCGCCACAGCGCCGACGAGAATTATTTCCTAGTTTCGGCCAACATCAAGGTGCCCTACTGGGAAGCCGCAGGCGCGGGTTTCCTGCGCGCCGCCGAGCAGATGAAAGTGAAGGCGCAGTTTGTGGGTCCCGACAACTACGACCCGCAGGCCCAGCAGCAGGAGTTCCATCGCATCCTGGGACAGAAACCGACCGGCATCCTGGTGTCACCCGCCAATGCCGACCTGCTGAAGCCGGAGATTGACGCTGCCATTGCCGCCGGTGTGCCCGTTATCACCATTGACTCCGACGCGCGCGACAGCAAACGGCTCTTCTTCATCGGCACCAATAACTACCAGGCCGGGCTGATGGGAGGGAAGGTGGCCGCTGAGCGCCTCAAAGGGCGCGGCAGCGTGGTCGTATTCACCATGCCCGGCCAGACCAACCTGGAAGAACGGCTGCGCGGCTATCGCGAAGCTTTTGCCAGTTCCCAGGTGAAAATTGACCGCATCGTGGACATCAAGGGCGATCCCCGCATCGCCTTCGACACCGCCACCCAGATTGTGGGGGACAAGAAGAGCAAGATAGACGGCTTCGTATGCCTGGAAGCGCTGGCCGGAAAAGAAGTCGCCAACGTGGTGGACCGCTACAAGATTTCCGGCAAGCTCATTATGGCCATGGATACCGACAGCGAAACCCTGGAGTGGATCCGCAAAGGCGTGATCGCGGCCACCATCGCGCAAAAACCCTACTCCATGGCGGCTTTCGGGATGCGCATGCTCGACAGCCTGTACCACGATCGTTTGCCGTCGCTACAGGTGGACTGGGCGCACGATTCTTTCTCCCCGGTGCCCGCTTTCATCGACACCGGGGCCATGCTCATTGACAAGAATAATCTGGAGGCATTCGAGGCGGCCCAGAAGTCGGCCACGCAGAAGTAGCCCCGTCCGCCGCGTTGGCAGCCAGCCGACTCCGCTCCCAGCGCCTATCGGCGGGCCGGCACCGGCACCGGTCTTCCGCCTGCCGGAGGCGCGGGCGCATTCGCCGCTGCCGCCTGGCTCTTCTCGGCCCCGTTGGTCGGCTGCGCGGCTTCCTTGCTCAAGCCCAGCGCCTTGCGCACCTCGGTTTCGATCTTGGCGGCGATGTCCTTGTTCTCCTTCAGGAATGCGCGCGCATTCTCTCGCCCTTGCCCCACGCGCTCGCCCTTGTAGCTGAACCATGCGCCGGACTTCTCCACCACGTTGTGGGCCACGGCTAGGTCAATCAGGTCGCCTTCCCTGGAAATGCCCTGGCCGTACATGATGTCGAACTCGCAATCGCGGAACGGCGCCGCCACCTTGTTCTTGACCACCTTCACCTTGGTGCGCGAGCCCACCACCACGTCGCCTTCCTTGATGGCGGCAATGCGCCGTATATCAATGCGCATGGAGGAGTAGAACTTCAGCGCGCGCCCGCCGGTCGTAGTCTCCGGGTTGCCGAACATCACGCCAATCTGCTCGCGGATCTGGTTGATGAAGATCAGGCAGGTGCGCGACTTGGAGACGATGCCGGTCAGCTTGCGCAGCGCTTGCGACATCAACCGCGCCTGCAAGCCTACGTGGCTGTCGCCCATCTCGCCGTCGAGTTCGGCCTTGGGCACCAGCGCCG
>JAMXLI010000319.1 GCA_024281115.1 Terriglobales bacterium
GTGAACTGGAGCCTGAGGCCCGCTTCAGGTGCGGGCACGCTCAGAAATATCACAAGTACATCGGTGGAGTTCGTCGCTCCTGCCAATCCTCCCAGCAGCGATGAAGCGGTGCAGATTACGGCGACGGCAGTCGCCGATCCCTCAAAAACGGCAGTCGCCCAGGTCACGGTCGATGCTATCCAGGTATCGGCCAGTGCAACCGACTCGGTAGTAACGGCGGGTGGCTCAACCACGGTCACGGCGCAAGTGCTGAATGATCCCGCCAATAAAGGTGTGACCTGGAGCATTCTGCCGGCGACGGGGGCGGGAACGCTGAGCAATGCGACCGCGAATTCGGTTGTCTACAACGCGCCCGCAAGTCCGCCTCAAGATGATGTGGCCGTAACCATCACCGGTACCTCAGTCTCGGACGCCAGCAAGAACGCTCAGGCCTCGATCACGTTTGCCGCCATCGCAGTGAACGTTTCGACCAACGACAACACCACCATCGCGGCGGGTGGCACCGTGAATCTCACCGCCACCACCACCGGCGATCCCTCGAACCAGGGCGTGACCTGGAGTGTTTCCCCGTCTTCGGGAGCGGGAACCCTCAGCAACGCGACCAATACCACCGTGACTTATCACGCCCCGGCGGCCATCCCGCCGAGCGACCTGGCGGTCACGGTCACTGCCACCTCCATCGCGAACCCCACCAAGAGCGGGGGATTGGGAATAACCGTCGCGGCTGTTCAGGTCTCGCTGACGCCGACCTCCGCCATCATTCCGCTGAATGCAACCCAGGCGTATACGCCTACGGTTCAGTTCGATCCTGGTAACCAGGGCGTGCATTGGGCAGTGCAGCAGAATGGAGTTACCTGTTCGCCGGCATGCGGCACCGTGGCGCCCTCTAACACCGCTAGCGGAACGGCGGCGACCTACACCGCCCCCGCGACAGTCCCGGCCGATCCAGCGGTTACGATCGTGGCTTCCTCGGTGGCAGACAGCACTAAGTCTGCAGCTTCCCTCATCACCGTCACCATCGGGACGGTAAAGCTTGTGCCCGGGAAGCTGGACTTCCAACACGTCAAGATTGGTTTTTCGAGAACCCTGGCCATAACGCTCACCAACACCGGCGCAACAGCCCTGAAGGTTAACGGCATTGCAGCCGCAAGCGGCGCTTCTGGACCGTACTCGGAGACCAATAACTGCGGCAGCAGTGTGCCCGCAGGGGGCCAATGTGGAATCCAGGTCACGTTCAAGCCCACCACCACCGGCACCTTCAACAGCAACATTTCGATCAGCGACGACAGTCTGGGCAGCCCGCAGCAAGTGCCAATTACGGGAATTGGGCTGAATCGGATACGGTTTGAAGCGGCTCTGGTGAAGGCGTTGATGGCACGGCCATTGGTCTCGGTCCCCCGTCCGCGAGGTCGCAGCCCGGTCGGCACCCGCGTCCTGGCCCTGGTAGACAGCAAGCGCGAGGATCCGTATCTGCGCACGGGCGCGCGTCGCGAATTGCTGGTTCGCTTCTGGTACCCGGCCGCGACGGCTGCAGGATGCAGGCTCGCCGCCTATACTTCGCCGCGCGTGTGGAGCTATTTCTCGGCCCTTTCGGGCGTTCCCTTGCCCCAGGTATCCACCAATAGCTGCCAGGACGCCGGCGTCGCTCCTGGAAGGCATGCTATCGCGGTGCTTACGCACGGCTACACCGGCACTTTCACCGATTACACCTTCCTGGCTGAAGATCTGGCGTCGCGCGGGTACGTTGTGGGCGCCGTGGACCACACGTACGAGGCAACCGCAGTCGAGTTCCCCGACGGCCGGTTCGCCCAGTCCGCCTTCGGCAGCCATCTGGGCCACAACCTGCTCAGCGACGAGACCGCCGTCTCGTTTGCGGTGAACACGCGCCTGGAAGACCTGAGCTTTTTCGTGGACGAATTGCAGCGCTTGGACGAGCAACGCTCGGGACCATTCCGCGGGCGGCTGGATACCACACGGATAGCTCTGGTGGGACATTCGCTGGGCGGTCTAACTACCATCCTGGCGCTAGAAGCCGAGCCGCGCTTCCGTGCCGGGGTTGTACTGGATGGGACAATTCCCCCGCGGATGACGCATGCCATCCGCACGCCCGTGCTGTTGTTGAACGCGGGTAAGGGGGCGTGGGGCGCGGACGAATGCCGCCTGTGGAACCACCTAACCGGCGCGCGACTGGCGGTTAATCTGCCAGGCGCCGAGCACATCGCGCCGTCCGACGCGGTGTGGTTGGCGCGCGGCGCCATCAAGACGGGAACAATGCACCCCGATACCGCCATCGCGGCCATGCGGGATTTCATGGCCGCCTTCCTGGACCAGCACCTGCGGGGCAGGCGGTACAACGCTTTGCTGCAGGAACGTTCGGCTCTTTATCCCGCTGTCGGGATCTCGGCCGGTCACCCCGCGCAGTGTAGTTCGGGAGGTACGCCGAAAACACCCTAGAGGCGCAGGAGACGGACTCGAAGCTTGGGCAAACCAGTTTTTTAAACGGATCAGGCCCTCGCGGATATGGCGGCCGGCTGCTGATCCAGGGTAGCAAGCAGGTTGGATTTAGCGCGCCGCCACGGGCATGCCCTGGGCGATGCGGACGCAGTTGCGTCCCGCCGCCTTGCAGTCGTAAAGCGCCTCGTCGGCCTGCTTGATCAGTTCATCCGCCGTGCCGCCGTGCTCGGGAAAAGCGGCGACCCCGATGGACAGCGAGACCCGGTCGAGGAGCTCCTGTTTGTACTGCAGCCGCAGCCCGCTCACGTGGACGCGCAAGTCATTGGCGCGGCCGGCCGCCTGCGCCGCCGTGGATTCGGGCAGCACAATAGCGAACTCCTCCCCGCCATAACGGCAAACCAGGTCGAGGCCGCGAAAGCAGCCGCGGAACTCTTCCGCCAGGGAACGCAGCACGAAGTCGCCGGCCTGGTGGCCGAAGGTATCGTTGAAACGCTTGAAGTGGTCGAGATCGATAAAGATGACCGCCACCGGCCGGCGCGCGCGACGGGCGCGTTGCAGCTCCCGTTCCAGACCCTCCTCCAGGAAACGACGGTTGTAGAGTCCGGTGACCGCGTCGCGGATGGATTGGTCGCGAAGAGACTCGCGCAATTCCAGGCTGGCCAGGGACAAGGCTATTTGCGCTGCCGCCGCCACCGCCAGCCGCTCCCGCGACTGCCATTCCGGATGCCCGATGCCCTGCAGCAGGTGTTCGCGGTTGGTGTATTCCAGGTGCAGCAGTCCGATCGCGTCCCCCTGCGCGATCATGGGCACGCACAGGCAACGCGCGTTCTCGCCTTTCGCCAGGTGGGAGCATGCCAGCGCCGGGTCCGCGGAATCGCTCCAGTGGGGCTGGCCGCGGCGCAGGGCCCAGCAGGCGGCGGGCGCAAAGGTGCTTTGCGAGATCCTCTCCTCACCCCAATGCGCCGCTGTTTCCAAAATGTCGCGAGAGGAGCGATAGGTATACAGAACTCCGGAGGCGGCCCGCGGGAAAATCAGCCGCAGCGAGCGCGCCCCCACCGCGCTGGCCTCGCTCATGTCCGCGCAGCATTGCAGCAGTTGCGCCATTTCGTTCAACTGGGCAATCTGGGCGGCCTGGGCCTCGCGCTGTTTCACCAGTCGATCGAGTGATTCCGCGTGCTCTCGCCTGGCCTCAGCCTCGCGTACCTGCTCCGAAATGTCGCTGAACAGAGCGTAGGCGCCTCGTACCTTGCCCTCGATCCGCAAGGGAACGGCGTTCAGCTCCAGGTGGGCGATACTGCCATCGGGCCGCCGCGAGCGAACCCTGCGGCGCAGGGCCGGCGCGGCAAAGATTTCCGCCGACCAGGGTTGAGGTGTGCCCGCCGGGTCTTCGGGCCAAACCAGGTCTTCGAGGCGGGCCCCCATCAGTTCTTCGCTGCTTCGGGAAAACAACTGCTGCAAGGCGGCATTGGTGAGCTCCACGCGGCCGCGGGAATCGAGCACCACCACCCCTAACGGTGCATGCTCCGTCAACGCATTGAGGTACGTGGTCCGGGCGTGCAGCTCTTCCGCAATGCGCTGACGCTCGGTGACGGCCGTACCCACGATCAGCCCGGTGGCCGAGACCGTCAACATCAGAAAACCAATCTCGGTCAGCAGGGTGCCCGAGGGCATGACCAGGTGCATGCAGCCCACAATGCTGAAATTGATCACCACCAGGGCGATTACCACCCGGCGAATTCCCTGCCGCATGGCGATCCAGATGATGGGCAGAAATGCCAGGAAGAGCTGCGGGTCATTGCGCCAGCGTGGGCCGAAGATGACCCAGAGGACAGCTGCCAGGGTCGCGGCTTGCGCGATGGCTTCCAAAAAAGCGGTGGGATCCGCAGGTTTCGCCGCGGAGCTGCTTTCCGCCGCGGAATCAAGGCTGCGCGGGATCCCGGATAACCAGCGGCGCACCCAGGGAAAGACGTAAATGAGAAGGAAGGGAGCAATCCCGAACACTCCCACCCCGTCTCCCCAGAACCAACTGGCCGCGGCCGGCCAGAAATCGTGCCAATGGACTGCGTGCGAGGCGGCGAGCAGGCTCACCCCGAGGATCGTGGAAACCGCCGCCGCCGCCATGCTGGCAAAGACAAACCGCACCACGTCCGCGCGCCGCGATAACTCCAGGTCAATGCGCCACCGTTCGCGCAGAACGTAGGCCGCGGTGCCGTAACAGAGAGCCGCTCCTGCCGGCATCAGGAATTCCATCCAGCGGCTGGGAGCCTGGTAGTTCAAGAGGTTGGAAAGAAAGTCCACCCCCGCCACCAGAAGGGCATAGCGAGGCCCGACGCCCAGCAGTAGGGCCACTACCAGGCCGGAGGCCGGATACCAGGCGGTAAATCCCGGCCGCACAAAAAAAATCACCTGCGGTGTAGTAAGGAGGATGTACAGCTCCAGGAAGACGAGCGACAACAGCACATTACGGAAGACCAGCTGGCCGCGATTTCGGCACGGCATGCATGCGACCTGAGAGCGGGTGGACATACGAACAGCTTTCAGCGGGCAGGCCCCTGCGATTCCCCTTCGAGCATAGCCACCCAGCCCCCACCGGCAACGGTCGCGCTGGGGCAAAACTCACCCGGCTATCCCAATTCGGTAGTCGTTCCCATGTTGGCTCGGCGCACCCCGTGCCGCGCGCGCTCAGCCGGCCCAAGGTTGCTGCAAGCGCGCGGTGCCCCAGATATCGGTGGATCCGCGAGACCGGCGGCCTGCAGGTATAATTCCGCCGCCCATGCGACCCCATCCTGCAAGCTCCTTTCGCCTCATTTTGCTATGCGCCGTCGTTCTTGCCTGCGCGCGCCTGGCGCCGGCGCAAACCGCGGCTGCGCCGGGCTCGGCTTTGCCCAGCGAAACTCCCGCGCACTTTGAGCAGAAAACCGACAGCTTCGACTACCAGCGGCGCGACGTGATGATCCCGATGCGCGATGGGATCAAGCTGCACACCGTGATTCTGGTGCCGCGGGGCGCGAAGAACGCGCCCATCCTGCTGACGCGTACTCCCTACGATGCCACCGCCCTGACCACTCATGCCCACAGCTCCCACCTGGGGCCGTCGCTGTGGGGCTACGACAACGCTACCGAGGTGGTGGTGGAGGGCGGCTACATTCGCGTCGTGCAGGACGTGCGCGGCAAGTACGGCTCGGAAGGCGATTACGTGATGAATCGGCCGCTGCATGGCCCGCTGAACCCCACTCCTGTGGACCACGCCACCGACACCTACGACCCCATTGACTGGCTGGTGAAGAACGTACCCGAAAGCAACGGCCGCGTGGGCATCCTGGGGATCTCCTACGACGGCTTCCTGCCGCTCATGGCGCTCATCAACCCTCATCCCGCGCTCAAGGTCTCGGTACCCATGAATCCCATGGTGGATGGCTGGATGGGTGACGACTGGTTTCACAACGGCGCTTTTCGCCAGCAGAACCTGCCGTATATCTATGAGCAGGAAGCCTCGCGCAAGAACGAGATCCGGTGGTGGAGCGGCTACTTCGACGACTATGACCTGTACATGCAGGCGGGATCGGCGGGCGAACTGGGCCGGCAGCACGGACTGGAGCAGGTAGGGTTCTGGCGCAAGCTGCTGGAGCACCCCAGCTACGACGCGTGGTGGCGCGAGCAGGCCATGGACAAGCTGCTGGCCGGCCAGCCGTTGAAGGTGCCGGTAATGCTGGTGCACAGCCTGTGGGACCAGGAGGACATCTACGGCGCGCCCGCCGTCTACCGCGCCATCAAGCCCAAGGACACGGGCAACGACAAGGTGTTCCTGGTGATGGGTCCCTGGCACCACGGGCAGGAAATCCTGAACGGCAGCTCGCTGGGCGCATTGCAGTTCAACAGCGATACCGGCCTCTACTTCCGGCGGGAAATCCTGCGGCCCTTCCTCGACCAGTATCTGAAAGAAGGAGCACCGTCTTCGGGTGTGGCCCCGGTGACCGCCTTTGAAACGGGAAGCAATACCTGGCGCCGCCTGCCGGCATGGCCGGCGGGGTGCGCGTCCGGCTGCGCGGTGCGGCCGAAGCCGCTGTACCTGTCGGCTGGGCACAAGCTGGACTACGCCGCGCCCAAAGCCGGCGAGGCTGAGTTTGCCGAGTATGTTTCCGACCCGGCAAAGCCCGTTCCCTTCCGGAGCCGGCCCAACCATCCCACCGACTACGGCGAGGGCCACCTGTGGGCGCGCTGGCTGGTGGACGATCAGCGCGAGGCTTCAGGACGCACGGACGTTGCCACCTTTGTCTCCGATGCGTTGCCCGCGCCGGTGAAGATCAGCGGCCAACCGGTGGCCAACCTGGTGGCTTCCACCAGCGGCACCGATTCCGACTGGGTGGTGAAGCTGATTGATGTTTATCCCGACGAGGTAGCCGGTCAGCCGGAGATGGGCGGCTATCAGTTGATGGTTGCCGCGGACATTTTTCGCGGACGTTACTGCGAGAGCCTGGAAACATCGCATCCCATCGCGCCCAACCAGCCGCTGCTTTACAAGTTCGCGCTGCCCACCGCCAACCACGTATTCCTGCCCGGGCACCGCATGATGGTGCAGGTGCAGTCCGCCTGGTTTCCCCTGTACGACCGCAACCCGCAGAAATTCGTCCCCAACATCTTTTGGGCGAAGCCCGGCGATTACCAGAAAGCTGTGCAGCGGGTGTACCACGCGCCCGGCCACGCCAGCTTTATCGAATTGCCGGTGGTCGAGGCCGAGTAAGCGCGGGTTTGCGCGTCCGCGGGAGATCCTGGCGCGGTTGGGAAACTTGCGCTACCGGTCCACGAAACGCATGGTTTGCTCGTTGTAACGAGGTCCGGCGATAGCTTCCGGACGCAACGCTGCATCCAGGCGCTCCATGTCGGCTGCGTTCAGCGGCACGTTCACCGCGCCTACATCTTCCTCTAAGTAGGTGCGGCGTTTGGTGCCGGGAATGGGGACAATGTCCTCGCCTTTGTGCAGCAGCCACGCCAGGGCCACCTGGCTCGGTGTCGCGCCCCGGCTTTGCGCCACGTCGCGCACCACCGCCGCCGCGCGCATGTTCGTCGCGAAGTTTTCCCCCTGGAAGCGCGGATCGCCGCGCCGAAAATCGCCCTCGGGGTATTGGTCCGCCGGCTTGGCGGTTCCGGATAGAAAACCGCGGCCCAGCGGGCTGAAAGGGACAAGCCCAATTCCCAACTCCCGCAGCAGCGGGATGATCCTGGGCTCGAGATTCCGCTCCCACAATGAATATTCGCTCTGCAGCACGGAGACCGGGTGCACGCCGTGGGCGCGCCGAATATTGGCTTCACCCGCTTCTGAAAGCCCGAAGTAGCGCACCTTGCCCTGCCGGACCAGGTCGCCGACCGTGCCGGCCACGTCTTCCATCGGCACCTCGGGGTCTACGCGGTGCTGATAAAGAAGATCAATGTGGTCGGTCTGAAGGCGCCGGAGCGAAGCCTCT
>JAMXLI010000320.1 GCA_024281115.1 Terriglobales bacterium
GCTCAGGTAGCGCACGCCCGGCCAGAAGGGATACCAGGCGGTCAGCGACCTGCACTGCTCCAGGTAATTTTCGTGAGTGAGCACGCATCCCTTCGGGCGCCCGGCTGTACCCGACGAGTAGACAATGCAGGCGGGATGATGGCGCTCGCGAGGCACAAACACCGGCGGCTCGGTGGATGTTGCGTCTTCCCATCGCAGTGCGCCGCCCAGGTCGGCTTGTGGCGGTGCTTCGGTGACCAGCACCACTTCGGGTTTCGGCGCCGAGGCAAATCCTGGATCGCCGCGCAGGGCGCGCCACAAGTGATGCTCAATAATCAGGAAGCGGGCGCCGGAGTGGGCCAGCAGTTCGAGGTGCTCGCGCGCGGTGAGCTTGTAATCGAGAGGCACCAGGACGGCGCCGGCGAAGAAGGCGGCGTAGGCGGAAATCAGCCACTTGGACTGATTGGTCATGATGATGGCGGTCCGGTCGCCCGCCTTCATGTCCCGTTGCTGGAGCGCGGAGGCGAGCGGCCCCGCCAGGGCCTTGAATTGCGCATAGGTGAGGCGCCCATTTTCGCGCTCGCGGTCGGCTTCGATCAGGCACAACTCGTCCGGCCAGCGATCGAGCGCGTCGCGCAAGGCTGCCCCCAGCGAGGAGTACTGCGTCAGGTCAAGCAAAGGTTGGCATCACCATGCGAGCGTTGCAGGCTCAGGGTCACAGGCGGGCCTGGATGCGCTCTGCCAGCGTTCGGAAATCGTTCACTCCCTGCAACTCGTAATCCGGCAACTCGACGTTGAAGTGGTGCTCCAGCCGGGTAAGCAGGTCGAGCGCCTGCAGGCTGTCGATCCCCAACTTGCGGAAGAAGTCGTCGTCGGGCGCGAGCGTCTCGCGCGGAACTTTGAAGTGCGCGGCCGCCAGCGCCAGCACCTCGTCGAGCGTCTGTTCGCGGTTTTTCATCGCACCTTCATTATGGCAGATACGGCTGCGGGCCCGTGTTTTGGACGAACTTCCGCAGTCCTGCCTCCACTGCGGGGCGCGCGAAAAGGTCGCAGAAGATCTCGATTTCCCGCCGCAGTTCCTCGTGCGGCACCGGCTTGACGAACTGCTTGGCCGTACGCGCAGTGTGCCGGTCGAACTTGCAGGCCTGCGCCGCCACCGCGCGCGCCAGGCGCAGGACTTCGCCTTCTCCTGCCACCTGGCTGACCAGGCCCACCGAGGCGGCCTTCTGGGCATTGATGCTGCGCCCGGTGAGCAACAAGTCGCGCACCACGGCATTGCCCAGGTCGCGCTTGAGGCGCGGGATCCCGCCAAAACCAGGAATCAGTCCCAGCCGCAGCTCCGGAAAACAGAAGCGTGCCATCTTGTCCGCGACGATGAGGTCGCAGGTCAGCGCCAATTCGAAGCCGCCGCCGAAGGTCACGCCGTGCACGGCGGCAATGGTGGTCAAGGGAGTGGCATCGATCGTATTCAGAACGTGGTGAATGCGCTCCAGGAATTCGCACACGCCGCGGATCCGCCCGGCTGCCGCCAGGCCCTGCATGCGTTCGAAGAGTTCCCGTAAGTCCGCGCCCGCGCTGAAGCCGGCGGGCAGCCGGCTATACACGATGAGGGCGGCGGAGTGCTGCTCCAGTCCGGGCAGCGCGCCGGCAAACTGCTCCAGTTCCGCCAGCATGGCGGTGCCGATCTCGTTTGCGGGCGGGCGGTGCAGCGCCAGCTCGATTACGCCGTTGGCCGCGTGCCACGACAGCGACTTTCCCTCGAAGCTGCTCTCTGTGTGCGTCATGGTTGGCAACGCAACTTACGAACCCAGCCCCGGCGCCGGCTGCGTTAGCCGGCCCGCACCTGTTGCTCGGAATACATCGCCTCGATTTCCGGCTGCAGACGCGCGGCAATCAAGTCGCGTTTCAACTTCCCGTTCGCGGTCAGTAGCCCATTCTCTACCGTAAAAGACTGGGAGAGGGTACGCCAGGCGCGCACCCGCTTATAGTGCGGCAACCCGCGATTGACCTCTTCCAGCGCCCACTGCACCTGCTCCGCCGTCGGGCTTCCGGTCACCAGGGCTGCGAGGGAGGGTTTGCCGTGCCCCACCACCACCACCTGCTCCGCGTCGGGCAGCAGGCGCAACAGAGTGTCCTCGATGGGTTCAGGAGCGACATTGTGCCCCGAACCCAGGATGATCAGGTTCTTCACCCGTCCCGAAATGCGCCAATTTCCTGCCGCATTGACTTCGCCCTGGTCGCCGGTGTGAAACCAGCCGTCTCGGACAACCTGCGCCGTCTGCTCGGGACGGTTCCAATAGCCAGCGAACACGTTGGGCCCGCGCACCACGATTTCGTCGTTCGCGCCCAGCTTCATCTCGATGCCCGGAATGGCGGGTCCCACCCACCCGGGCTCGACCCGCCGCGGATCATCCATGGTGCAGATCGCCGTCGTTTCGGTCAGGCCATAGACCTGCAGAACGGGAATACCCAGCATGTTGTAAAAGCGTTGCGTGTCCACCGCCAGCGGGGCTGAGCCGCAGATGAGCGCGCGCAGATTGGTTCCCAGCATTTTCCGCCGGATGGTGGGAAACACCGCCCAGCGCGCCAAGGTGAGCCAGAACCTCGCCCCCCCGCCACCCTCCTGCGACTTCAGCGCCCAGCCGTGCTTGGCTTTTTCATAGATTGCCTGGACCAGCCCGCCGGTTTTGCGCAGCTGTTCGTCCACTCCTGCCCGCATTCGCTCCAGCAGCACCGGAACATTGAGAAAGTAATGGGGCGCGGCGGCCCGCAGGTCCCCGGCCAGCTTCGTCAGGTCGGTCGAAAGCATCAGCAGGCTTCCGCGGCACAGGCAGGTGAGTGCCATGATCCAGGAGCCCGCAAAACACAACGGCAAGTAGTGAAATACGCGGTCCTGCGGGACAGCGGAAGCGGTCATCAACTCGTCCAGACGCGACGACGTGCACCCCAGCATAAAAGTGACATTCGCTGCCGTAAGCACGACCCCCTTGGCTTCCCCGGAAGTGCCAGAGGTGTAAATGATCGCCA
>JAMXLI010000321.1 GCA_024281115.1 Terriglobales bacterium
TGCGAAAGTTGGTGCCGCAGTCCTTCCATGGCAAAGCCGACATACGAGGTCCCGAGGGCGGGGGCTGCGGCGCCGGTGTTCAGATCGATCGTGTAGTCCTCTCCGGCGTGCACGTTGTCCACGTAAAGTTTTTTCGGTTGCCACGGGAGCAGCCCTGCGGCGACCTGCTCCGGGAAACGCTTAGGGTCGGCGGCGGCGCGGAAGGCCTCCCGGGAAAGGATGCCGGCAGCCTCATGGTTTCCGTGCCCGTCGCGCGGGGCACCCTGAAAACGCGAGACCAGCACGTCCGGCCGGAAGGATCGGATCACGCGCACCATGTCGGAGAGAGCGGTGTCGTGTCCCTGCCATTTCTCGAAAGTTTCTTCCGGAGTCTTGGAAAATCCAAAATCCACCACGTGGCTGAAGCGTTGTGCGACGCCGTAATACTTGTCGGAAGCCAGCAGCTCCAGCGTCCGCAGAATGCCCAGTTCGTCGAACAGGTTGCTGCCCACCCGGTTCTGCCCGCCCTCGCCGCGATTCAAGGTGAACAACAGGGCGGCAGCGCCTTGGCCGCGGGATTCCAGGGTCAACATGCCGCCGTCTTCGTCGTCGGGATGCGCGGTAGTGTGCATCAGGCGGGCGGTGGTATTCAGCCGAAGCAGCATTTGCTCCAGGCCCGCCTTGCCTGTGTCCTGGGGCAACTCGCCGGGACCGCCGCGTTGGTCACTGAGCGGCGCTCGGGCGCCGTCGCCGGCGGGCGCAAGCGAATGCGCGAGCAAGGTCGCGGTCCACAGCCATGCGCCTGCGGCCAGGACGCAAGGCGCGAAGATCCGGAAGATTTTCATGCGGCCATCACTCGCCTCGAGAGCGAACAGTCTAATACGCGCGGGGCTTTCGACCGGGAGATTGCGCGAATGTCGCAACCCTCTTCACGCAAGCCCGCCAAGGTCATCGCCATCCCCTGCCGATTCGGCGGGTTGCCGATGGCATGGCAATTGCCACCTTGACTGAATCAGGGACGCCGCCTGGCGTCTCTGCCAGGTGCGGAATGAAGCAAATTCTGACGACGCTGTTGCTGGTTTCGATCTCCGCGGCCATCCCGACCCGTGCCCCGGGGCGCAAACCTCTGCATTTGACGACCTACCACCCAGTTTCGTCGCAACCAAAAGGTCAGTGGTACATGGCGCACAATGGGCATGCCGTCTACTGCTATGGCCCGGTGGTGATGGTGGACACAGGCGTGGAGGGCATCAAGCGGATGGCCACGCTCTGCCGGGGCGGCGAAGCCATGGTGGCCTTGCACGATTAATCGGCGGCCCAGCCGTTTAGACGATCAGCGCTGGTTCATTCGCGTGCAAAAACCAGCGGTGCACCACGATTCCGCCCGCGAACCAGGGCATGCGCAACAGACGACGGGCAACCGCGCTCAGCAGCGCAGGCGAAAGTTTGCGGCCTGCGGCCGTGACCCAGTCGCCCCGCGTTGATCCGAAACGCTCGAGGAGCAGCGTGCGGTAGTGGGAGAGCCGCTCGCGGCTGAAATCGCCTTTGGCTTCGCGAATCACCTTGGCGGCCAGCAATCCCGATTCAATGGCCGGGCGTATGCCTTCGCCGCTCTGGGAATAGGCCAGCCCCGCCGAATCCCCCACCAGCAGCACGCCGTCCTCCACCAACTGGCGCGCGCTCTTGGAGTAAATCAGGTACGCATGCCCCAGAATCCTGGAGGGGATCTCGAATCCCACCTTGCCGCTGCGGTCCAGGAACTGGAGGAAATCAGCAACCTGGGACTTCAGGTTGCGCTTGTCGAGCCGGCCGAAACCTACGTTGAGAATGTTGCCTTTACGAAAGCACCAGCCGTAGCCGCGCATGTCGGGACAAAAATAGAGTTCGGGAGCCTCCGGCCGGATCCCGCAAGCCGCCTGCTGGCTGGCGTCCATGGGGAACTCCGCTTCTTGCGCGGCCACAATCTCCTCCGCATTCATCCGGGCCCCCAGGGCTCGCGCCACGGGACAAAAATGTCCTCCAGCGCCCACCACCAGGCGCGCCCGAATGTCGCCGTTCACCCGCCAACCCTGGCCGTCCCGCTCCATGCCGGAGAAAGCCACGCCTTCCTTGATACGTACGCCGCTGCGGCGCAGCAGGTATTCATCGAACTCGAAGCGGCGGATCCCGTAGCTGACGGTATGGCCGTACTCGGTCACCACCTCGGGGTCGCCGATGCGGCTGGTGCGGAAACCGGTAATCGGCTGCAAGGTGCGACCGCGCGCATACTCGTCCGGAGCCAGGGCCAACTCTTCGAACACCTGCGGGGTAATCCAACCGCCGCAGACCTTGTCGCGAGGAAACTTCTGCTTGTCGAGGATGAGGACGTCAAGCCCGGAATCGCGCAGCTTCCAGGCGCAGGAAGAGCCCGCCGGCCCGCCGCCGACAATCAGGACGTCGCACGCATCCATTCGGTTTCCCCGGTGGGTTCGTACAGGTAAGCGCGCGTCCAGGGGACGGCCTCGCATTTTCGGCCGGCGAAAACCACCTGGAACAGCTGCAGGGAGCCGGCATGAAAAGCCGCCGCCGATCCCGCCAGGTACAAACGCCAGATGCGCACGAAGCGCTCGTCGAACATGGCAGCGACCTTGGGCACAGCCCGCTCGAAGCGCTCGAGCCAGTGCTCCAGCGTGAGCGCGTAGTGCTGGCGCAGGTTCTCGATATCGAGAACAGCAAGATCGGCAGGCTCGAAGATTTGCATCACGTCGCGCAGGGCAGGCGGGTAGCCGCCGGGGAAAATGCGCTTGCGAATCCAGGCATTCAAGGGCGCGGGATAATTCCGGCCGATAAAATGCAGCAGCCCGCGGCCGGCGTCGCCCAGGGTCCTGGAGAGGATGCGGCCGAACTCGGCATGGTGGCTCTTGCCCACGTGCTCGAGCATGCCCACGGAAACGAAGACGTCGGCACCGCCCTGGATGTTGCGGTAATCATCCTGGATGAACTCGACCAGGTGGGAAACCTGCTCCTGGTGGGCGCGCCAGCGCGCGAAGGCAATCTGCTCGCGCGAAATGTTGAAGGCCTTCACCTTCACGCCGTAATGCCTGGCCATGTGAATGGCCAGGGCGCCCCAGCCGCAGCCCGCTTCGATCACCCGTTCCCCCGGCTTCAGGCGCAGCTTGCGACAGACGTGGTCCATCTTGGCGACCTGGGCCTGCTCCAGGGTGGCCGCGGGGTGGGGGAAATAGGCGCAGGTGTAGAGCAACCGCTCGTCGAGCCAGAGCTGATAGAAGTCGTTGCCGATGTCGTAATGGTGATGAATATTGCGTTGCGATCCCGCGCGGGTGTTGCGCTGCGTAAGGGTCAGCCAGGCGGAAGCGGCCGCCGACCAGCGCTTGCGCTTACGACCGCGCGCCAGCGCCGCGTCAGATACGGCCGTCAGGACATCGACGAGGTTCCCTTCCACCTCGATGCGGCGGTCGGTGTAGGCTTCGCCGAAAGCTATATCGGCATTCAGGGCGAGGGCGGCAAGAGTGCTCCAGCCGCGGATACGAATGGTTCCTGCCGGCGGTCCTTCCGCGGGTACGATTTCCGGGCCGTCGTCGAACATCAGCCGCACGCGCGGCTTGCCGGCGCCCTCGTAGACCTTCTCAAGGAGCCATCGTTTCCAGGATGAGCGCATAATCCCGCTCCAACCGCAAAAGTATAACGCACCAGGAAAGGGGCAGGTGCCAGGCTAGGGCCGCGATTGGCTTCGTTCCGCCAGGAACCGCTGCCGGCACTCGGTGGCCGCCGAGCGCACCTGGGAAAAGGCGGGTAACGGGCGGAGCCTGGCCAGCAGCGGATCGGAATCGAGCGCTTCACGCGCGCAATAGTTCGAATCAATGGCGCTACGCAGCAGGCGCAACGCGAGATCCGGCTGCCCACAGTAAGCCAGCACGGCTCCCTGGTAATAGCGGCTTTCGGGATCGCGCTCTGCCAGCAGCTGTTCCTGCTCGGCCCGCAAGGCCTCGCTGAGCTTGGAGGCGCCGGTTACACCCAGGCAGGCCTGAAGAATGCGCGCGTGCTGCACGGGACTATTCGACATCCTGGCGGCGGCAGCCCGCGCCTCCGCCACCTTGCCCTGGCGCAAAAGAATGGAAGGCAAGATGTCGTGCGCCCAGTCGGAACTCCAATCCAATCGCAGATACCCGATGGCGGCCTCGTTCTTGCCGGCCTCAAAAAAAGCAAAAGCGCAGGAACGCAGGTTGTAATTGCCCGGATCGAGCGCCAGCGCAGCGATGCACTCACGTTGCGACTCGGAGAGCAATCCCGCATAGCGCAGCACGTAGGAAAGAGTGAAGCGGGCATCGGCGTTGTCAGGGCGGCGCTGCACCAGGTCTTGGGCTTCGGCGTAAGCCTTACCCAGTTCCCCGCTCTCTACCCGATTGGTGATCAGGTACGCGGCCGCCGTCACCAGGTTGGGATCGAGAGAAAGCGCTTTCTGCAGCGCTTCGTCGGAACGCTGCATTTCCGGGGGCCCACCGCCGGCATAGGAAGCGTCGAAGTAGTAGCGGCGCCCCAGGCTGGCCCAGGCCGGCGCGTAGGCGGAATCGAGCACCAGCGAGCGTTCCAGCATGGCGATGGCCTGCTTGTTGGCTTCTCCATCGTGGGCAGACGCCACGCTGCGCAAGTAGAGATCGTAGGCTTCGGCATTCTTCGGCCGGCTCTCGGTGGCCAGCAGATCGCCGCCTACGCCCAGGGCGGGAAGAAGGCTGTTGCGGGCGGCGCCCGCCAGCGCGCGGCCCATGGCCAGAGGGTCATGAGCGGGCACGGTGAGGTTGTCCTGCCAGAGCAGGCGGTTGCTGCTGACCTCGATAGCCTGCAGGGCAATGCGCAGCTGATTGCCTTCGCCAATGTAGTGGCCGGTGATTACCGTAGCGGCGCGCAACTCGCGTCCCGCCTTCTGCGGATCCATGTCCGGCCCGGCGTATTTGGCGGGTTCGGGCAGCGGTCGGATCATCAGGGAGTGCGTATGGGTCAGGGCGCTGGCCAGTTCGTCCGCGATGGCGAAGCGCAGGTAGTCGGCGGCGGAATCTCCCGCGACGTTGTGCAAGGGCAATACCGCGACGCTGCGGACGGCGGTAGCAAGGCCGGCGCGACGATGACGCAACCACCACCCGGCAACCCCGAGCACCGCTGCTGCCAGGAACAGAGCGGCCAACGCCACCAGGAACAAGTTGCGCGGTCCGCTGCGGTGAAACGTCCGGGGCGGCCTGAGCATGGCGCTGACCGCCCGCAAGGTCGGGTTTGCTACGCCCGATTCGGTTTCGCGCTTCAGGCGCTGCAGGTCGTCGCGCATGGCGGCGGCTGTGGGATAGCGAGCTTCGCGCTTCTTCTCCAGCGCCCGCGCCACGATGGGTTCAAAGTCAGCCGGCAGCGCGGGGTTCAGTTCCAGCGGCGAAGCCGGCTTCTTGTTAAGAATCGCTTCCAACGTCAGCACCATGTTGGAACCGACGAACGGCTTCTTCCCCGTGGAAATTTCATACAGCACCACGCCCAGGGAAAATAGATCGCTGCGGCCATCCAGCGGGTCGCCGCGAATCTGTTCAGGCGACATGTACACCGCAGTCCCCGGAACCACCCCCACCATAGTGAGCGAATCATCGTTCTGCGTATCGCCGTCATCCGTACTCAACAGCGCCGATCCTGGCTGCAGTTTGGCCAGGCCGAAGTCCAGCACCTTGGCGTGCCCGTCGCGGGTCAGGTAGATGTTGGCCGGCTTGATGTCGCGGTGGACGATGCCCTTCTCGTGGGCAGCGCGCAGAGCGTCGCCCACCTGCACCCCGATTTCGAGGACTTTGTCGAACTTCATCGGCCGGCCCTGGATGCGATATTTCAGGCTCTCGCCGTCCAGGTACTCCATGGCAATGTAGGGCCGACCTTCAAATTCGCCGATCTCGTAAATGGTGCAGATGTTGGGATGATTGAGTTGCGATGCGGCCCTCGCCTCACGCAAGAACCGCTCCCGCATCTTGGGATCGCCGGCGGCTTCCTCGGGAAGGAACTTGAGGGCGACGTGCCGGCCGAGTTTGGTGTCCTCGGCCTCGTACACAACGCCCATGCCCCCGCTGCCAAGTTTGCCCAGCACGCGATAGTGGGAAACGGTTTGGCCGATCACCGTACGTCTCCGGGAAGGCGGCTAATGTTAGGTCGCCACTTATGGCGGGTCAATAAACCTGGGGCGAGCGCCTCCCCCGGGGTTTTGGATCTGTGTCGCAAATAGAGACGGTTGTGGAGCTTGCGACGATAAACGGCGTTTCGCGGTGTGCAGATGTTTTCATCTTGTGCCCTGATTGTGGAGCAACGAACGAACTCGAAATCTTGATTAAGTATCTGTAAATCGCGGCCTTTGCCGCGGGTGGCCAACGGAACTGGCTGGCAGTGCGATTGCTCTTATCGGCTCCGCCAGAAGTTCGCTTGTCCCAGTTTCTGTTTATGACCTCTCGTAGCTACCCCGCAGCCGCGTCCTGGAATGTTTTGCGTCTCTTCGGTGCCGTCTTCATTTTTTTGCTGCTGAGGGGCAACCTTGCAGCGCAGATCACGGTGAGCCTTGCCCCGTCCTCGGCATGCCTGGTTACCTCCCAGAAGCAGCAATTCCAGGCGACGGTTACGGGCGCGACCGACACCAGCGTCACGTGGTACGTGGATAACGTAAAAGGCGGCTATGGCGCCGGCGGTTTTATCAATAGCACCGGACTTTACACCGCGCCCACGACCGCTGCGACGCACTACGTGCAAGCTATCAGCAACGCGGATGCGACCACGACGGGCGTGGCTCAGGTCACGGTCCGCTCCAGCGCGGGGGTAAGCGTGTTGCCGGTCAGCGCCAGCGTGATGACGCAATCGGCGCAGACATTCTCCGCGGTGGCCTGCGGGTTGAGCAGCTCGAACGTGATCTGGTCGGTAGACGGCGTGACGGGCGGAAGCAGCAGCACCGGCACGATTGACGGCGCGGGTAATTACCTGGCGCCTGCCACCCCGGGAACGCACACCGTGAAGGCCACCAGCGCGTCGGACTCCACCAAGAGCGCCAGCGCCGGCGTGACCGTCTATTCGCAGATCACGGCCGACTACACCTCGCGCAGCAGCACCGCGTACCCCGTGCCGGCGGGCACATTCGGAACGCAACTCGGTTTTCTTTTCAACGGCTTCTACAGCAACCAGCAGGGCATGAAGTACCTCACGACGGCGGGTCTGACGAGCATGCGTGTGGATGCGCTGCTGCACACCACGTACGCTACCCAGACGCCCAACTGGTCGCAGATTGACGATGTGCTCACCAACCTGCGCAACGATGGCGTACAACCGCTGGTGGTCATGGGCTATACCCCGCCGTGGCTGCAGCCCACGCCTAACTCGTGCTCCAACTACGTGGCCCAGCCCTATCATGCCGTGCCCACCGACATTAACCAGTGGGCGGCGTTGACGGCGGCCTTCGTGGCCCACGTGGACCAGAAGTTTCCCGGCTACGTGCGCGATTACGAAATCTGGAACGAGCCGGACAATTCACCCGGGCTGTGCGTGCCCGATAACAAGGATTCCAGCCGGCTGAGCGCGTACCTGCAGATGTATGCGGCGGCCGCGCCGTTGATGAAAGCGCAAGCGGCGGCCGACGGCATCACCATTCGTATTGGGGGCCCTGCCCTCACCAATTCGGGCTCGGCCAACGAGTGGATTCCGGCCCTCACCACCAACACGACCACGGCACCCTACGTGGACTTCGTCAGCTACCACCAGTACGCTACTTCGCCGCTGGTGGAGCAATCCGGCTCCACCTGGGACAACGTGGGCGCGCCGGCGTCGCTTTCCTATCGTACCCAGGACCCAGGTTCGGGCTTCACCGCCATCTATCGCAACATCGTGAACTTGACCAAGCAAGGCTCGCAGCCGAACGCGGCCAGCACTCCCGTCATGCTCGACGAATTCAACACGACGGCCTCGTTCACTCCCGACTGCTGCCGCAACGATTCCACCTACAGCCCTCTTTTTAACGCGCTGGTGATGCAGGACACCCTCAACGCTGTCTTCTCAGGCGTGGGTACCGTCCCCGAGAGAGTTCTCTATTTCGCGGCGCAGAACTGGTATCCGGACAAACAGGGGACGGTCTGGTTCTGCCTGGTGGGAACCATTGACCCCCTGATGGATTGCGCTTACTCGGCTTCGACGGCGCAGCCCTACCCGCAGTACTACGCCTACAACCTGCTGCTGGGCTCGAATTACCTGGGGCTGGGCGGCGGCGGTTTCCTGGTAAGTTCCACACCCAAGATCAACCAGGCGGGGGTGGCGGTTTCCGCCTTCTATACGGCAGCGAACGACGCCCTGGTTATCACCAACCCGACAGCGAACGATCTCAACAACGTTTCTATCAACCTGCAGAACACCGGTCGCATGCCGGTGGCCACGTTGTATCTCCTGAACAGCGCCAATCCCACCATCAGCGTGCAAACTTTGCCCGTGACGCAATCCGGGAATGGCTACACGGCGAGCATCTCGATCCCCCACTACTCCGTAGTGGGCATCTCGCTGAGCACCACCGCTCCCACCGGCATCCTCGTGGGAGTGTCGCCGTCGAGCGCCGCGGTCCGGCAGCAGCAAACGCAGCAGTTCACGGCCACGGTGAGCGGAGCGACCGACCCGAGCGTGACCTGGTCGGTAGATGGCATCGCCGGCGGGAACAGCACGGTCGGCACCGTCTCCGGGTCGGGCCTGTACACGGCGCCGGCGGCATCGGGCAACCACCGGGTCACGGCCACCAGCGTGCAAGATCCCACTCGCAGCGCCAGCGCGCAAGTAACCGTCACCTCGCCAGTGGCGGTCAGCATCAGCCCGACCAGCGCAACCATCCCGGTGGGACAAACCCAGCAATTCCAGGCGACAGTCAGCAACAGCAGCGA
>JAMXLI010000322.1 GCA_024281115.1 Terriglobales bacterium
ATCCCTTCCAACAACCTTCTTCCTTCTCCGGCAAGGATGGGCTGAACTACAAAACGGTATTCATCAATCAAATCGCGCCTTATCAGCTGCGAAGGAACCGCGACGCCCCCAACTAAGATGTTTTGACCGGGTCCGCGCTTCCATTTGCTGATTTCTTCGGCGGGATCCGTGCGCACAATTCTGGCGTTTCCTTCCACCCTTTGCAGTGATCTTGAAAAAACGATTTTGTTGATGGCCACGAAGGTTTGAGCAAATTCATTCATGGCGTTGGTCTGCGACTGCTCCCGGGCGACATCGGGCCAAAACGGAACCATCAATTCATAGGTTTTACGTCCAAAGACGAGCAGGTCAACATCGCGCATGAGGTGGGTGAAGTATTGATGCACTTCTTCGTCGGCGATCATCCTGGTGTGATCGCAGCAGCCATCCAGGGTAATGTTGATTGCGAAGATTACGTTTCTCATCAGACTGCTTTGGATCCCAGGAGGCGGCGGGGAAAGCGCAATCGCAGCCCTCGACCGGCGACTTCGCCCTGCGGCTCAGATCCTCTTGAACGCCCGCTCAATATCCTTAACAGAATACCGCAGCACCACGGGACGCCCGTGCGGACACGTCATGGGACACTCGGTCCTGGCCAACTCCGCCAGCAGCCACTCCATCTTGCGCTGCTCGAGCGGCATGTTCACCTTTATGGCGGCGTGACAGGCGATGGAAGCGGCGATGCGGGCGCGCACTTTTTCCAGGTTCAGAGCCTGCTGCTCGCTCGCGAACTGGTCCAGCAACTCGTGGAGCATGTGCTCGACGTGCGCCGCGTCCACTCCCGCCGGAGCGATCTTGAGGGCGATGGTGCGCGAGCCGAAGGGCTCGACCTCGAACCCATTGGCCGCCAATTCGCCCGCAATCTGCGGATACACCGCCTGCTGCGCCGGGGTGAGTTCCAGCACCAGCGGCATGAGCAGGCGCTGGCTTTCCACGCGCTCGGCCGCGCGCTGGCGCAGCACTCTCTCAAACAGCACGCGCTCGTGGGCTACGTGCTGATCAATGATCCACAGACCTTCGCCATTCACCGCCAGGATAAAGGAGTTGTGGATCTGCCCCAGCGGCTTGAGCGTGGCCAGCGCCGCCAGGCCCGCGTCACCGTCGTCAGCTCCTTCCAGCCCCTGCCGGCAACTGGAATCCCCAGGCACAGCGGCGAGGTCGAAGCTCTGGCGCGGGAGGCGCGCGACCGGCACGGCCGCGTTCGCCTCGACCGCGATGCCGCCCTCAAACGAAAAGCGCTGCTCCTGCGGAGGCGCCTCCGGCGCGCGCAACGCAAAATCGCCCGCCGCGTACAGAGAGCGCCATTCCCCCGCCGGGGCTGCCGCCGCGGAGCGCGCCGACAGGGCCGGCGTTGCCGTGGGGCGCGCGTTCATCTCGGCCGCGAACTGCGGCACCGGGCGCGCCTTGATCAGGGCCGCACGCACCGAGTCGCGCACAAAATCGTGCAGGAAAGACTGCTGGCGGAAGCGCACCTCAGTTTTGGAAGGGTGCACGTTCACGTCCAGCTCCGCCGCCGGCAACTCCAAAAACAGCAACACCACGGGGTACACCGCGGGCGGCAGGATGTTGCGGTACGCCTCGGTGAGCGCGTGCTGCACCAGGCGGTCGCGGATGAGTCGCTGGTTCGCAAACACGAACATGGAGCCACGGTTCAGCTTCTGCACCTCCGGCTTGGAAATAAAGCCGTGCAACCGGACTTCGCCGGGATCGACGGGCTCCTCGCCGTCTTCCTCCTCCCGGCGCAGCCAGGGCGGCGGCTGAGGCAAGCCCACCCGCGCCAGGGGCGCCGCTGCCGCCACCGGGACCAGTTGCTCCAGCGTTTCGTTGCCGAAGATCTGGTACACGCGCTCGGCGTGGTCTTTCACCGGCGGCGCCACCAGCATGGCGCCGGCCGTGGAGTGCAGCTCGAAGTGCTTCTCCGGATGCGCCAAAGCATAATGCGTCACCAGCGAGGCGATGTGCGACAGCTCGGTGGATTCCGCCTTCAGAAACTTGCGGCGCGCCGGGATGTTGAAGAAGAGGTCGCGGACGAAAATGGCGGTCCCGGGCGGCAGGCCGGCTTCTTCCACCCGCAGCAGCTTGCCGCCGTTGATCTCGATGACGGTGCCCGCCGGCTCCTCGGGGGCGCGCGTCTCCAGGCGCAAACGCGAGACGGAGGCGATGGAGGGCAGCGCCTCGCCGCGGAATCCGAGCGTGGCCACGCGCAGCAGGTCTTCGGCGTTGCGAATTTTGGAGGTGGCGTGGCGTTCGAATGCCAGCATGGCGTCGTCGCGCACCATGCCGCTGCCGTCGTCGGTCACCTGGATGAGCTTCTTGCCGCCGGCTTCCACGTTCACCCGCAGGCGGCGCGCGCCCGCGTCCAGCGCGTTTTCCAGCAGCTCCTTGACCACCGACGCCGGGCGCTCCACCACCTCGCCGGCCGCGATCTTGTTGGCTACATGTTCGGGAAGGACGTGGATTTTACCCATCGCGTGGAGCGATTGTATCGAAGTCGGAGACCCGCGGCCCGCGTCAATCGCATAGCGGCGAGGAGCGAATGCCAGGGGCCGTTTCGCCGCCGAGTAGGGGAGCCTCGCAGCTCAGCAGTTAAGCCGTTGGGTCCGAAGCGATGGGCGGCGCCACTGCCCCGCTTACTCGGAGGCTTGCTTCCGGGCGGCCGAACGCACCTGAATTCCCAGGTCGCGCAATTGCGCCTCGCTGACCGGAGTCGGCGCATCCACCATCATGTCAATTGCCTTGGCCGTTTTGGGGAACGGAATGACCTCACGCAGGCTCTCGGCGCCGGCCAGGATCATGACGATGCGGTCGAGGCCCAGCGCGATGCCGCCGTGGGGCGGAGTGCCGTACTCCAGCGCCTCCAGGAAGAAGCCGAAGCGCTGCCGCGCTTCCTCGTCGGTCATGCCCAGTGCGTGGAAAATCTTCTTCTGAATGTCCTGGCGGTGAATACGGATGGAGCCCGAGCCCAATTCCGTGCCGTTGAGCACGACGTCATAAGCCAGCGCGCGCACCGCGCCGGGATCGCTCTCCAGCTTGTCCATGTCGCGCTCTTGGGGCGAGGTGAAGGGATGGTGCGCCGCCGCCCAGCGCTTGCCCTCCTCGTCCCATTCGAACATGGGAAAGTCGGTGACCCACAAAAAGCGGAACTCGCGCTGCTGGAAGGCGCCGTGACGCTCGGCATACTTCTGTCCCAGCGCCACGCGCAGCGCGCCCGCCGCGGTGAACACGGCATGGTCGTGCTGCTTGACTTCGGGCTTCACGCCGCCTTCGCTTTTGTGCTCGGGCACCTGGCCGTTGCCGGCCACCAGCACCAGCAGGTCGCCTGCCTCCGCGCCGCACTTAGCGCGCGCTTTTTCCATGGCCTGGGGAAACGATTTCTCCAGCCGCTTGGAGTCTTCGAAGAGGCGTGCCTGCTTGCGTTCCCCAAACAGCGGTTTGATATCGTCGCGCTCCTTGCGCGAGAGCTCGCCCACCTTGGGTATGCGGATGGCGACGACCGGCGTGTTCTCGGCAATGCGCAGCGCGGCCAGATCCTGGGAAGCGAAGCATTCGCGTACATCAGCCATGGCGGGCAGGCGCAGGTCAGGCTTATCGGAGCCATACAGCCGGATGGCCTGGTCATAGGTCATGCGCGGAAACGGCGTCTGGATGGCGCAACCCGCCGCGTCCCAGGCGGCCGCCAGGAATCCTTCCACCACCTCGAAGACGCGGTCGGGGGTGGGGAAGGTCATCTCCAGGTCGATCTGGGTGAACTCGGGCTGCCGGTCGGCGCGCAAGTCTTCGTCGCGGAAGCAGCGCACGATCTGAAAATACTTGTCGAATCCCGAGATCATCAGGATCTGCTTGAACAACTGCGGCGACTGGGGCAGGGCGTAGAACGAGCCGGGATACACGCGGCTGGGCACCAGGTAGTCGCGCGCGCCTTCGGGAGTGGAGCGCGTCATGAAGGGCGTCTCGATTTCGAAGAACCCTTGCCCCGCCAGGTGCTGGCGGATGGCCAGCGCCACCTTGTGGCGCAGCTCGATGTTGAACTGCATGCGCTCGCGGCGCAGGTCAATATAGCGGTACTTGAGCCGCGCCTCCTCGTTGGGCAACACCGCTTCGCCGGGCAGGAAGGGCGGCGTCTTCGACTCGTTCAGCACGCGCAGTTCGTGCGCCACCAGCTCCACTTCGCCGGTAGGAATGTTCTTGTTGACCGTGGCGGGATCGCGCTGCTTAACCGTGCCGGTGACGGCGACGACGTACTCCGAGCGCAGGCCCGAAGCTTTTTCGTGCAGGGCCTGGTCGAACTCGCGGTTGAATACCGCCTGGGTGATGCCGTTGCGGTCGCGCAGGTCCACAAACAGCAGGTTGCCCAGATCGCGCCGCCGGTTGACCCAGCCCATCAGCACCACGCGCTCTCCGGCATGAGAGGCGCGCAGTGCGCCGCACATATGCGTCCGCCGCAGATCGCCCAGAAAATCCAGCACGAGTACCGTTCCCCAGTGCAACTGGTATGAGAGAAGCTCTCTAAGAATACACAATGCGGCGGGAAGAACGGCGGGCGGCGAACGCGGCCCGGGCGGCTACTTCTTCTTGCCCACGAACAAAAAGTGGTCGGAATAGGCCAAGCCTTCGGCCGTGGTGCCGGTCTTTTCCACCAGTTCCAGCCACAGCGCCTGTTCGCCGGCGGGCAGCGCGGCGAAGCGCTGCTGCCACGGCGCGGTAAACGACTCCACCCCGGCCAGCGCGATCTCCTCGAAGTGCTCGCCCAGCAGCGCGCGGAATTCCGGCGCGGTGGTCAGGTGCGCGTAGCCGATGGGCGGCGCGTGCTCGGGGTCGAGATTGCCCTCGCGCAGGTAGCGGTCCAGCCAGGCTTTCTGGCCGGCGAAGTCGCGGCGCAGAAGTTCGCGGGTGCTTTCCAGCTCGGAAAAACGTCCGCTGAACAGGTCGCGGAAGAAGGCCAGCCGGTTGATGCCGGCGGCGAAAACGATTCCGCCCGGCCGCAGCACGCGCGCCGCCTCGGCCACCGCGCGCCGCCGCTCCGCGGGCTCGCACAGGTGGTAGAGCGGCCCCAGGCAGAGAACAGCATCCAGGGCGCCGTCCGGGAAACAGTGCAGGTTGGTTGCGGACGCGCGCTCCACGCCGGCAATGTGGTCAGCCAGTCCGGCCTCACGCAGGCGGGCCTGTGCCGCGTGCAGCAACTGTTCCGAAATATCGGTGAGATGGACGGCGCAGCCGCGACGCGCCAGCAGCTCGGCGTAATGGCCCACGCCCACCCCGATATCCGCCACTGTCGCACGGCGGGGCACATAGCGTTCCAGGTAGCGCGCCGTCATGGCCCACTCCACGGGGGCATCGCGCTCCAGTCGCGTCTTCTCAAACTCCAGGATGGAGCGGTCGTAGTAGGCGGCAACCTTGCTTTCGTGGTCCGTTAATGCCATGGCAGTTCGTCCCAGTGACGCAGGACCCCTAATCGCCCCACTTCATGGCGGTGGCCTGCTGGAACTTGAGCTTCCACGTGGCATTCTGGTTCACCCAAAGCGAGCTGACGCGCTGGTAACGCGGAACCAGCGAATCGCCCCCCGCGATCCGCACGATGGCATCGTACGTCAACAAAGCCGCACCCTCGTTGATGGGAACGACCTGAGCGCCGTAGATGGTGTATTGCTCGAGCGTCACCTCGTTGAAGCCTTCCAGCATCTCGCCGCGCCCGAAGGGCTGCCCGTTCGTGCCTATGCCCATAAAGTCATCGGCCAAGAGCTGCCGCATGGCGGCGGCATCCTTCTTTTTTTCCGCTGCGGCAAGGGCATTCTCCTTTGCCAGCAGCGCAGCCGAAACGGCCGACATACCCTCGGGCGCGGCGGTCTGCTCCGCGGCCCTTCCAAAATCCATCGGCGCCAGCGCCACCAGTAGGGCGCACCACCATGCCAATTTCGTCATGCCGCTTCTCCGCACCATCGCATCTTCTAGGATCCCGCCTTGATTCGCGCAGCCAGCTCGGCGCGCGGCACCGCCACCTGTTCGCCGCTCGCCAGGTGCTTGAGCGCGAAAACGTCGGACTGCGCCTCATTCTCCCCCAGGATGACGGCAAAGCGCGCACTGGTTTTGGCCGCCGTTTCCAGGGACTTCTTCAAGCGGAAGGATTCGTCCCCGAGTTCCACGACGATGCCGGCGCGGCGCAGTTCCCTGCCCAGGCGGGCTGCCTGAGTGTCCATGCCCGCGCCCAGCGGGGCGATGTAAACGTCGGCCGCCCGGCCCACCTGCCTCCCCGCATCCTCCAACGCCAGCACCACGCGGTCTTCGCCGATGGCGAAGCCGATGCCGGGCGCCGGGGGACCGCCCAGCGCCTCCGAGAGGCCGTCGTAGCGGCCGCCGCCCAGGATGGCATTCTGGGCGCCCAGCGCCCCATGGGTGAACTCGAAGGCAGTGCGGGTGTAGTAATCGAGTCCGCGCACCAGCCGGTCGTTGAGCGTGAAGGGCACCCCCGCCCCTTGCAAAATCTCCTGCACCTGCGCGAAATGTGTCCGGCAGCCTTGGTCGAGGAACTGGCTGATGCGCGGCAGCGTGGCGATGATGGGCTGGTCCTGCGGGACCTTGCAATCAAAGACGCGCAAGGGATTGGTAACAGCGCGGCGCTGGCAATCGGCGCACATTTTGTCCACAACCGGAGCCAGCGCCTGGCGCAGGGCTTCGTTGTAGCGCGGCCGGTCCTGGGCGCAGCCCACCGAGTTCAGCTCCAAGATCCAGTTCTCAATCGCCAGGCGGTCCAGCAGGTCCGCCAGCATCGTGAGCACTTCGGCATCGCGGGCCGGCGACTCGCTGCCCGCGCTGGGCGGCCCGATCACTTCCGCCCCGATCTGGTAAAACTGCCGGTAGCGTCCCTTCTGCGGGCGCTCGCGGCGGAACTGCGGCCCCATGTAATAAAGCTTCTGCACTCCCGGGCGCTCCCAGAGCTTGTGCTCGATGTAGGCGCGCACCACGCCGGCGGTGTTTTCCGGGCGCAAGGCCAGCCGCTGGCCCGGTTCGCTGGCCGCCCTCCCCCGGTCCTCGAAGGTGTACATCTCCTTGGAAACGATGTCGGTCTCTTCGCCCACCGAACGCTGAAACAGCGCCAGGTCTTCGAAGACGGGAGTGCGGATTTCCTGAAAGTGGTAGCCGCGGAAGACCTCGCGTGCCGTCTGCTCGACGAAGTTCCAGAGCTCCGTCTGCGGGGGCAGCAGGTCGCGCGTGCCTCGGACGGCCTTGATCATCGCGTTCTTTTTCTCGCGGGGCGCCGCGGCATTATCCGTGCCTCAGCGCGCGCAGGTACTGGTCTTTGTACTCCAGGTAATTGCGCGCGTATTGCAGGATGCCCTCGGTCTCGCCCTCGGCCAGCTTCCTGCGGAACTTTCCGGGCATGCCCATCCACAGCGAGTTGGCTTCGACGACGGTTCCTTCGGGAATCAGGGTGCCCGCGGCGATGATGGAGCCGGCGCCGATGCGCGCTCCGTTCAGCACGATCGCGCCCATGCCGATCAGGCAGCGGTCTTCCACGGTGCAGCCGTGCAGCGTGACCGAATGCCCGACCGTGACCCACTCGCCCACTTCCACCGCGAACTGCTCTTTCATTCCGTGCAGCACCGAGCAGTCCTGGATGTTGGAATTGGCGCCCACGCGAATAGACTTCACGTCGCCGCGCAGCACGGCATTCATCCACACGCTGGCGTTTTCGCCGAGCGTGACATCGCCAATCACCTGCGCCGACTCGTCCACGTACGCGGACCGGGGCACGCGCGGCCTGATTCCCTTGTAAGCGCGAAGCAAATCTTCTCTCCGGAAACAATGAACATAGCATGAGCGCGCACGCCGCTTCCACGCTTGGCGCAGCAGGCGCCCGGGCAACGGGACGCGGGCATCGGTTCCAAATCCGAACGGTGCGGCATCCCGAAGCGGGACGGCCAGGGCGCGCCCCGTCTGCGATCGGAGCGTCGGCGGAAGCGCGGCGATGCTATACAGAAATCTCCCGCGGAAATTTATTTCAATTCGCTACCTGCGATCTGGAGCAGTTCATGGCTCACCCGCCGTTGTTCCGACCCCGCAGCCACCCCTTCCGCTTGCTCGCGCTGCTCGCCTTCATCCTCCTCGTGGTCGCGGTCACCCTGCGAGGGCAGGACGCCTCCACCGGGGCTGTCCGCGGCACTGTTTCCGACGCGGCGGGGCTGCGCATCGCCGGGGCCGACGTCATCGCTATCAATTTGGCAACGGACCTGCATCGCAGCGCGGTCAGCGACGCAGAAGGCCAGTTCGCCCTTGACCTTCTGCCGCCGGGCGATTATTCCGTGCGCGTGCTGGCCAGCGGCATGGCGCCGGCAACCCGCGCCCGCCAGCACGTGGAGGTAGGCGGCGCGCTGCTGCTTGATTTCAAACTGGCAGTGGCTGGGACCCGGGAAAGCGTCACCGTGGAAAGCGCGCCCGGTGAAGTGGAGACCCAGTCCAGCACCATTTCCAGCGTCATTGACGAGCGCGCCATCAGCGACTTGCCGCTGAACGGCCGCCGCTTCACCGACCTGGCGCTGCTCTCGCCGGGAGTGACGCAGGATCCGCGCAGCCTGACCTCAGCTTCCAACGGCGATCTCGCCTTTGGTGGAATCCGCGGGTTGCAATCCAGCTATCTGGTAAACGGCGCCGACAACAACAATGCCTTCTTTGCCCAGGCCCGCGGACGTTATCGCGCTCCCTACCAGTTCAGCAACGAAGTGGTGCAGGAGTTCCGGGTGTCGTCCAATTCCTACTCCGCCGAACTGGGACGCGCGGGCGGGGCGGTGGTGAACGTGGTGACGCGCTCCGGCTCGAACGCCTTCCACGGAAGCGCATTCTATTTCCTGCGCGACAGCCAATTCGGCGCCCGCCCGGCCACGCTCGACTTCAAGCCCGGCGACCGGCAGCACCAGTTCGGGTTCACGCTGGGCGGGCCGCTGCGCCCGAACCGGGCATTTTTCTTCGCCGGCTTCGACCAGCACGTGTTTCACGTGCCCACGGTGGTGCGCTTCGTCAATGGCGCCGCCCGGGTGGTTCCCGATCCCGGCAACTATCCCATCGTGCCGCCGGACTACGAAGCCAATGACCAGGCCCTGGTGTTCGCCGCCGCCGCGCAGCTTTCGACGCTGGCCGGCAATTACAAGTCCGAACTCATCGGAAATACCGGTTTTTTGAAGCTCGACTTCGCGCTCTCCTCCCGGCATTTTCTTTCCGCCCGCCTGAACACTTCGCGCTATTACGGGCAGAACAATGTGTTCTTCGATCCCGCCAGCCCGCTCACCACGTACGCCATCAGCGATAACGGGGAAGAGGACGTCTCCACTGAAACCGGCACGCTCTCGCTCGCCAGCGCCTTGAGCCTGCGCGCTACCAGCCACCTGCGAGCGCAGTTCTCGCGCGACCTGCAGGAATCGTTTTCCAACTCGGCGTCTACGCTGACCCGCATCTACGGCATCACCGACGGGTTTGGCCGCGCCTCCATCCTGCCGCGTCGCACCCGCGAGCACCGGCTGCACCTCACCGAAACCCTGAGCTTCGATACCACCCGGCACTCGCTCAAGCTCGGAGGCGACTTCATTCCTACCTGGATCAATAATTACTTTCCCTCGCTGTTTGCAGGCGAGTACATCTTCGACAACATTCACGTGAACCCCTTCACCTTCGTCCCCAACGTTTATGGCACCGAGCTGACGCCGCTGCGCGCCTTCGCTCACGCCGTGCCGCGGTATTACCTGCAGAACTTCGGCAACGCCGTCTCCCATCCCGACACCAACGAGTATGCCGTTTTCGTGCAGGACAACCTGCGCGTGACCCCGCGCCTGGCCATCAATGTGGGAGTGCGCTACGACCTGCAGACATTCAGCGAAAAGGGCCTGATCTCGAACCCACTCTGGCCACAGTCCGGCCGGGTGCCGCTCGACAGCAACAACATCGCTCCGCGAGCCGGCTTTGCCTACCAGGCGGGCAATGAACGGCCGCTGGTGATCCGCGGCGGCTACGGTATGTTCTACACCCGCATCCCGCAGATCTACACTTCAGCGATCGCCACCGATAATGGGCTGGCCAGCACCCACCTGTTCCTGAACAACACCGATTTTTACGACCGCCAGATTTTTCCGTCCTATCCCGATCCCCTGGTGAGCTGCGGGCTGACCGCCACCTCCTGCCAGGCGCCCGCCGCCCTTGCCGGCAAGCTCACGACCGAGGTCTCTTCTTTTGCGCGCGAATTTCAGACGCCACGCGTCCACCAGGCCAGCTTCGGCGTGGAGCGCGCGATCGCGGAGCGCTTTGCGGCGGGGGTAACTTACCTCTACGTGCGTGGAGAGCACCTGATCCGCGCGCGCGACGCTAACCTCCCCGCGCCCCTCGCCCTGCGTTACCCGGTGTACGATCCCGCCGGCACGCTGCTCGGCTACTACAATGTGGATTCCTTCTCCACCTGGCAGATGGCGCCCTCGTTCACCTGCCCTTTTCCGCCCTGCATCAATCCGCTCGAGCGTCCCATACCGCAGCTGGGAGCGGTCAACGTGTTTGAGACGGCAGCCTCAAGCGCGTACCACGGCTTGACCTTCTCGGTGC
>JAMXLI010000323.1 GCA_024281115.1 Terriglobales bacterium
CTCGCCGCGCGACAGCTTCCTGTGATTCGGGTGAGCGATAGATGTCTTCCCCCTCTCCTATTTGTGACTCGGCAAATTGGCCCCATTCGCGGTCTTGACCGACTTCCTCGTCGGTCAGCGAATCATAATAGCTAGTTAAGGCGTGCCCTATGCGCCTGCGCTCCGCCCGCAGCTTATTTTCGGCTATAAGTTCCTCTATGACCTGCGAAGAGGACTTTTGCGTTGCTCTTGCAACTTCATGGAGATAACCAACCGCCTCCCGGGAGAGCGAAAATGTTCTCTTTTCTTTTGCCGCTGAGCGGGCCATATGGGACGCCCTCCCTAAGGTATGCTGGATGTTCATACCTTAAGTACATACATTATACTACCAGATGTAAGGCCACCCACCCCTGAGGCCGGAGTACCTTTTCGAGAGTCCCGCAATTGTTGAACATTTCGCCAGCGGAATGGCCTTAGCTTTGCTGGCCGGCGGCCTTGGAATTGCGCCAGGCTTCTATCACCTTGGGTAGCGCCATCTCGAAGACCCGTTGCTGGAAGGCGGGCAGAGTTTCGAACTGGGGATACAACTGCCGGCAGGCCCCGCCCACGTCGCCTGCCGTCATGAGCTGGCTGGCGCGTTCCATGAGCGCATTGTCGAGCTTCAGCACAGCCGGAGAGGTCTGCACCGAAAAGGTGACCCGGGGCGGAGTGGACAGTGAGACACCGTGGGGCCGGCCGGAAAAGTGCAAGATCAGCAATACCACGAGAAGACCGAAGTAGAACTTCCAGAAATCGCCGCCCGCGCTGTGTGCGCCCGCCTTCAGGTAGGACCAGGCACCAAAGCCCGCTGCGGCCGACAGCAGCAGCAGCGGAACGTAGTGCAGGGCATGGTCGAGCCAGGATGTGATCACGTTCAGATCCACCTGGGCGCGCTCGCCCGTAGAACGCAGCGACGCGAGCGACTGCTCGAGCGTCGGCGCAGCGGCGGCCGACGCGGTAACGGCGGCTGGCCCGGCAGCGGCCGCCGGCGGCAGTGCAGAGGGAGGCGTCGCCTGGGTCCCGGCGCCCGCCCCGATACTGTCGCGAAATTGCTGCTGCTCGGTCGGATTCCACGCTGCAAAGCGCGGCTCTACCAGGCGGCAGACGGCATCAAGATCGCGCCCCTGCCCCAGGTAGGCGGAGGCCGTTGCCAGCACGGCAGGGCTGGGGGCCGTGGGCGCGCCCAGCGGCGCCGGGGCGTTCGTTGCAAAAGCAGACGGCGGAGCCCCCGGCGTGCCGGCGGAATAAGTTGTTGTGATAACCGTGGTGTTCGCCAGCAGGCGATCGAGCGCGGAGGCCAGGTGCAGCGGCGAATCCGGCCGGTGAATGATCGCGATGGCGTAACGAAGCTGGCGCACCACGCCCGCAACTACCAGCCCGAATATCACGATCGGCACGACCGGCAGAAAGCTCATTCCCGATCCGGTGGAGCGGCTCGCGTACAAGACGAACAGCAGCAGGCCGGCGCCCATCACCAGGATTCCGATCAGGAAGAAACGAAAAAAAGTGGCGAGCGCCTGTGGGGAAAATTCAGCTTGCTTGGTGAGCACGCGTTTCTGATCTTCCGTCCACGGCATACGGGCGCCCCCGGGGTGGTCGGAGGCGGATTTTGCCCCGGGGCAGGGCGGCTGTCAACGTGGGCGCGCTCGGGCGCTGAGCATAAGCGAGGAGGGAGCCGGGAGAACGAGTTAATCGTGCGCCGCGGAGGGTTTGCGGCCCCCAGTCCCATCGCCCCCCAGGCGCGCGTCGTTCCTGGGTTTCTCCCGGCAGAAGCCGTAGAGACAATAGAGCAGCGACGCCATACCCACGGCCCCTATGATCAGGACAAGATCGGTAACCATACACGGCTATTGCAGCAGGCCCAGGCATGAAGATTTCCTAAAGAAGGCGTAGAGAGTTCGTAAGCAGGCCGTGGAACCGGGTGAACGGGAGCTTTGCCGGTGCCAGAGCGCCCCCAATGCGCTGACAGGGCTAAGCGACGGCGCTCAGGTCGTAGGGACAGGACAGCGCGCAGACACGGTTGGCTTCGCCGCGGGCACGCTCCAGCGCGCAATCGGCGCGATTGACGAGCTCGGTGACAATGTCGGCAGCGTCAAACTGCGGGCGCATGACCGCTTCCGCAATCCCCGCCATCATGGTGGGCCCGGTGTCCCGCCCGGGCAGATGGATTTCCGCGGTTACGCGGCGCAGCTTGTCGAGGGCCAGGTAAGCGCCCTTTTCGGCGGTGTCGGCCAGGAACAGCGCGACCGTGGTGAGGTCGTATTGCACGGCAATGTCAGACTGGCGGATGTGAGCGGAAAGCTCCTGGGCCACGTGGCGCATATAGCGCTCGACGCCCTCCTGGCCGAATTCTTTCAGCAGGGCGCCGGCCCGGCCGTACTCGAGCAGCATCACGGTAGCGGGCGTGTTCTGCTGCAGCGAACGCCGCACTTCCGCCAGCAGAACGTCGAAATAGGAGGCGCGCTTGAGCAGCCCCGATTTCTCGTCGCCGGCAGAAAGGGTGTTCACCAGCCGTCGAAGGCGTGCGTTGTGCAGCGCGATCACCATCTGATCCGCCAGGGTTTTCAACACCAGCAGCTCGTGGCTGTGCCAATCGGGCGTGCTGCCCGTGTGCTGCAACATCAGCCCGCCGATGTATTCCGGCCCGTCTACGAGCGGAATCGCCAGCAGAGAGCTGGCGTCCAGGCCGGCAATGGCATCTTGCACCTCCAGCAGCTCGGGGGACGAGAAAGCGTCGGGAAACGCCACTACGCCTTGTGCCATGGCCAGATCGCTCAGGTGCGAAAAAAGCTTAGCGGCCAACTGCATGTTGGCGGGGGGAACGCCGGGCGCGCAGTGCTCCAGCAGCAGCGAGGGCGGTTTACCAGGGACGCGCAGCGCGGCAAAGCAGCGGGCGCTCTGCCATAAGGCGCCGATCTCCTGGGCGGCGGTGCTCAGCACTGCTTTCACGTTCACCTGCTGGTAAAGCTTGCGCGTGATGTCGGTGACCCGGGTCAGCTTTTCGAATTCGCGATCGTCGCGCAGGCTGCCGGCAGCGGTGCGCGCCGACGGCGCGGAGCGCGCATCGGCAACCGGAAGCGCGGGATGCTGCGGCTCGGGGACAGCAGGCGGCGCTTTGACAGCGGACGCCTGCGCCGCCACCGGAGCTGCGGAGGCCGGCTTGGAAGCGCCCGGTTTCGCATAGGTCGGCACCAGGCCCACGCTCAGGTAGAGCCGGCGCAACTCGTCGTTTTTTTCTTCTTCGCGCGGAAATAATTGGTGGATCCGTTGCAGGCGCTCCAGCGCTTTGGCCCGCATCCCGTATTGCACCAGGATTTCCGCCTGCAGCACCAGGTCCTGCAACACGTTGGACTCTTCCGGCTGTTCCGCTTTCAGCGGCTGTTGTTCGGCTGCCGCCGCGGCGCTGGAGAAGCGATGGGCAATGGACTTGTAGCGGTGCTCCTCAATCTTGCCTTTCAGCCGCTCCAGGCGTTTCTGGTGGCCGGGCTCGTAGGCGTCCACCTCGGCGGCACGGTCCAGGCAGTCACTCGCTTTCTGGTAATTGCCGGCGCTGTAGTACAGCTCGTAGAGCTTCAGCAGCGTTTGGGAATACTCGGTTTCTCGATTCGAGGAATTGAACAGCTCCACCAGGTATTCCAGCATCTCGGGCGAGGAGGGATGCTTGTCCACCAGGTCCTTCATCAGCGTGATGAACTCGCGGCGCGTGCTGTGCCGGCGCAGATACTGGTCCAGCTTGCGGGCAAGTTCGACGGCCGCCTTGTCCTGGCGGGCGTCAATCAACGCGCCGATCAGGTCAGCCACTTGCTGCTTGCGGTCGGAATTCTGTTCAAAGAGGGTCCAGACCAGGGGCGCCGCCTCGGCCAGGCGGCCTGCGCCCAACAAAGCGCGCGAATAGACGTCGCAAACTTCCGACGAGGCGCCATACCCGGCTGCCATCAGCGGCTGCAGTACTTCCAGCGATTCGACGAACTGGTTGCCGGCCACCAGGGTACGGCCATAGGCGAGCGCCGCATCCGAATTGGACGGGTCCATCTTGTAGGCGCGCTCGTACCATGGCCCGCAATTGCCGCCCGTGTTTTCTTCCAGTTCGCCCACGGCCAGCAGATAGGCGCCGGCCCGATGCGGGTCGCCGATCTCGACGGCCAATTCAGCCGCCCGCCAGTAGTTCTGCTGCGTGGCATCCAGCCCCACGATGCGCTCCAGCGCCGCCATAGCCTTCTGGTTGTTGTGCTCGGCGGTGAATCCCGCCAGCGCCGCTTCGTAGGCGTCCAGCGCTTCCTTCTTGTGGCTGCGCTCGATGAAGTTCGCATAGCGGAAGGTCTGCTCCGGCGTGGGGCTGGAGAAGCGCGCCAGTTTTTTGTAGGTGAGGACGGCTTTGGCCTGGTCGCCGGAGTCCACCTGCCGCCGGAAAAGTTCTCCCAGCAGGGTGGCGGCTTCCTTGTTGCAATTGATGGATAGGTAAACGTCGGCGGCCGTCTGCCGGATCACATCATTACCGGGATCGTCGCGCAGAATGGAGACGTATTCTTCCAGGGCGGCGCTGGTCTTGCCCTTCTGAAGAAGCTTCTCCGCCTTTTCGCGGCGCTTGCCGATGTCGGACTTATCCGACCGTCTGCCCAGGTCAAGCATGATGGCTCGAGGGAACAAATTGATTGTAGGCAGAAGGCAAGCGCCTCAGCAATCAAGTGATACCCCCGGCTGGTTACCAAAGTGACCGGGTAAGTTTCCCTTTTTGAGGCATTTACGCTTCTGTTACCCTGCCCGGAATGGCGGACGGCCCTAATCCCCACCCTGGCCCGGAAGCGGGCCTGCGCCCGCAGCTTAGCGCCCGCCAGATGGCTATGCTGGCGGTGGGCGGCTCCATCGGCACCGGGCTACTGCTGGGAGCGGGGGCGGCGGTGCAGATTGCCGGGCCAGCCGTCATCGTCAGCTACCTGATCGCGGCGCTCCTCGCCTGGATTGTGACCAATGCGCTGGGCGAGATGGCGAGCGTGCATCCGGCCGCCGGCTCGTTCGGCGTCTACGCCGATCTCTATTTGCACCCCTGGGCCGGCTTCGTGGTGCGCTACGCCTACTGGTTCTCGGTTTCCATCGCCGTGGCAGCCGAAATGGTCGCGGCCGCCACCTACGTGCACTTCTGGTTTCCGCGCGTGCCCGGCACATTGCTGGTCGTGCTGTTCGCGGCGGCCTTGCTATACCTGAACTTGCGGGCGGTGGGCCAGTACGCCGAGGCGGAGTACTGGTTCGCGATGGTGAAGGTGGTGACCATCCTTGCCTTCATCGTGATCGGGACATCCTTGCTGCTGGGCGGCCGGGTAGCGCCGCAATATACGGGCGCCGGGGGATTTCTGCCCAATGGACCCGGTTCGCCGATGCTGGCGGTTTCCTTCGCGCTGTTCAGCTTTCTTGGAATCGAGTTCGTGGCCATTTCATCGGCCGAGGCCCGAAGCCCATCCGATATTCCCCGGGCCACGCGCCTGGCCTTCGCGCTACTGGCTTTCATTTACGTGGGCGCCACGGCGGTGCTGGTGGGAGTTATGCCATGGAACCGCGCGGGCGTGACGCAAAGCCCGTTTGTCACCGTATTTCAGGTGGTGGGCCTGCCGGCGGCCTCGTCATTAATGAACCTGGTTGTGCTGACCGCGGCATTGTCGGGCGCGAATGCCAATCTATACGCCGGGGCGCGCATGCTGTTTTCACTGGCGCGCGCCGGATACGCCCCGCGGGCGGCGGGAAAATTGAATGCCAGCGGGTCGCCCGCCGCCGCCCTGGCTGCCTCGGCAGGATGGACCGCGGTCGCCGTCGCGCTCGAGCATTACGCGCCTGAAAGCGCTTTCGTCTACATCCTGGGCGCTTCCCTGTTCGGGGGAATGCTGGCGTGGTGCATGGCACTGGCCGCCCATGTGCGCTTCCGCCGCGCGCTTTCGCCGGCGCAGGTGGCGGCGTTGCCCATGCGTATGCCGGGCGGAAGTCTTTTGTCGGCCGCAGGCCTGGCAGGCATCGTGGCCTGCGTAGTCTCCATGGGGTGGTCGCCGCAGTCGCGCATCACGGTCGAGACCGGCGGCCCGTTGCTGCTGCTGCTCACCCTGGGTTATGTCCTCCTGCGTCGCAGGCGGATTACAATCGGGCCATGACCGACGACCTGCTCCGCTATCGCGGCGAGTTCCCCATCCTGGAGCGCACGACCTACCTCATCAGCAACTCGCTGGGCGCCATGCCCCGCGCCGTCTACGACGTCCTGCGCGCCTACGCCGACACGTGGGCCACGCGCGGCGTGCGCGCCTGGGAAGAACGCTGGTGGACGTTGGCCCTCGAAGTGGGCAACCGCATCGCCGCCCTCATGAATGCCCCGGAAAACGCAACCGCCATTCACCAGAACGTGACCACCTGCCAGGCGACGGTGGCTTCCTGTTTCGATTTTTCCGGCAAGCGCAACAAGGTGGTGTACAGCGACCTGAACTTTCCCTCGGTCATGTATTTCTGGGAAGGCCAGCGCAGCCGCGGCGCGCGCGTACACATGGTAAAAACCGACGATGGCGTGCACGTGCCCACCGAACGCCTGCTGGCGGCCATTGACGAAGAAACGCTGCTGGTGCCCATCTCGCACGTGATTTTCCGCAGCGCTTTCATCAACGATGCCAAGGCCATTATTGAGCGCGCGCATCACGTGGGCGCCTGCGTCGTGCTGGACACCTTCCAATCCCTGGGCACCGTGCCGGTCGATGTCGCGGAGCTGGACCCTGATTTCGTCTGCGGCGGCGTGCTGAAATGGCTCTGCGGCGGAGCGGGCACTGCCTACCTGTATGTGCGCCCGGAACTGGGACGCAAGCTGCGTCCCGCCTTTACCGGCTGGATGGCGCACGAGGAGCCCTTCGCCTTCGAGGTGGGCCCCACACGCTACGCCGATTTGCCCTTCCGTTTTATGAACGGCACGCCCAACGTGCCCGGCATGGAAGCAGCGCTGCCCGGTCTGAAAATTATTGCCGAGGTGGGAGTCGATCGCATTCGCGAGAAATCCAAGCGCCAGACCGCGCGCCTTATCGAACTCGCCAGCCAGCACGGCTGGCGCGTGAATACGCCGCGGTCTGCGGAGCAGCGCGGCGGCACCGTTTCCATCGATATGCCCATGGCCCGGGAAGTCTGCGCGGAACTCCTGAAACGCGACATCCTGGTGGACTATCGGCCGAGCGCAGGCGTGCGTTTCTCGCCGCATTTCTACAACACGGACCAGGAACTGGAAGTCGCCATGGCCGCGGTGGAAGACATCCTCAACTCCCGGACGGTGGCGGCAAAGTAAGTCACGAAGCGGAAGGCGGAAGCCGCGCCGTTACGCGGGTAACCCGGATTCTGTCTTGCCTGCGGCGCCGAAATCCCCCACCATGAGCCACGTCTCCATGCTTCTCCTGGCCCATA
>JAMXLI010000324.1 GCA_024281115.1 Terriglobales bacterium
CGCTTGCGCCGCCGCCGCGTCCACTTCCGGCCGGTCACCCACGTACAGCGCCTGCGCCGAAGAGACCTGCAGCTTTCGCAGGATGGTCTGGAGCCCCCGCGGGCTGGGCTTGAGGGCGCGCACCTCGGCATCGCCGGCCCAAAGCACGAGGTCAAAATGCGGACGCAGTCCCATGCGCGCCAGCTTGGCTTCCGCGGGATAGTCGGAAAAAACAGCGGTGCGGATGCCTCGGCGCCGCGCCATTTCCAGCAGCTCGACAATCCCGGGGAACTGCGCGCTGGACAGGTGGTCGAGAGCACGCCGGGTCCAGTGCTCGATGCATGCCTGCACCGCGTCCTCTTTCCTGCCACAGGCGCGCGCGGCCGCACGCACCTGCTCAGAGGGCAGATCCGCCCCGGCCGGCAGGTCCCGTATCTGTTCCAGCGCACCCCGGTAGGCCCGCAACATTTGGAGGGAACGCCAGCCGCGCCAGGGCGAAAGCAGGTTCTCGCGCAACAATGCCAGGCGGAGGCGGCGATGCACCGGGCGCTGATCGTAGAGCGTGCCGTCCAGGTCAAAGATTAGGGCCCGCAAATCGCGAGGCAGGCGACCGGCCGTGGCGGAAGAGGAGGCGGCGTCAACCGGCGGAGCGGTGGTCACGAGCGACGCTTGTAGTAAATGGCGAATTCGAAGCCGGGATTCGGTGGAAACAGTTCCGCCACCTTGCGCAGGCGTTCGGCCAGGGCGGAGGGGGCGAGCAGCGGATAATCCCGCTCCCGCAAATCGTAGTAATCCACGTCAATGAACAGAGAAAGCAGGTAAATCGAGATCGCGTCCGCGAAGGTGGACGCCAGGTACTCGTTCTTGTGCTTTTCTGCGTCGGGGCCGGGCGTGGTGGCCAGCTTGCGCAGTTCGTAGGCGTCCAAACTGGTTTCGCCGCGCACATCGCTTTCCGCCTGCTTCCAGGCCAGCTCGGCAAAGCTTTGCGAGACCCCGGCGCGCTCCACCACGGCGTGTCCCACATTGATGTAGAACTCAAAGGCGACGGAGAATTTGTCGTCCATCAGCCGGGTGGAAATGAATACGCACTGGGAGTCGCCGAGGGTGAGATTGCGATGGCAAACGGCGTGGTCGCTCAGGGCCACGTCGTAACGATCAGCAATGACCGTATCGTCGCCCTGGCTGACGGTAAGCGGGACAAAATAGTAAGCTTTGCGCGAGAGCGCCGCCGCCGCTGCCCGCGGCACGGTCGCGACCATGCGCTCCAGGTCGGTCACGGCCAGGGTGATCTGCCCACTGGTCGCGTAGCAGATGCCGTTGGGCGCCTGCGCGACCGGCGCCTGCCGCAGCACCTCGGCGGGGGAAAGCGTAATGGCTGAGGCCGCAGACGACATCCTCCGTATTCTAGCTTACCGGCGGGGCGGCGCCCCGCCGTAGTACCTTAGAGGCATGGCGGAAGCCGAGATTGTGGCCCGCAGGCCACGCCTCGCGGGGCTCGCATTTCGCATCGCGTTTCTTACGTTTTTGGCGGCCTTGCTGGCTTTTGCCGCGGGACTGCTCGTGGGCATTATCGCCACGGTGCTCGCCGCCGCTGCGCGCGGCAGCCATCCCGACATGACTTATGCCTACCGCCACATCGCCTTTCCGGCGGCCGTCGCCGTTGCCGCTATCGCGTTGATTGCAATGTCGCGCCTCGAGGTGCGCCGCTACCGCCGGCGCATGGCGTTGTGGCGCGGCTTCTAGGAAATGCGGGACGCTGAATGAAGCCGCTGGTCGCGATTCCCGTGCCGCACACCAGCAACCCGGAATACTCCGCGCGCGCCTTGCCGCAGTACGTGCAGGCCGTGGAATCCGCCGGGGCGGTGGCGCTGCCGGTTACTGAAGCCAACCTGGCGGAGGCTGTGGTGCGCTGCCGGGCGGTGCTTCTCCCCGGCAGCCGCGCCGACGTTGATCCTGCCCGCTACCATGCAATGCGCCACCCTGCGTGCGCGGCGGCCGACCCCGGCCGAGAGATGCTGGACTGGGAGCTGCTGGAGGATGCCTACGCCGCGCGTAAGCCGGTGCTCGGCATCTGCTATGGCCTGCAGTCGCTCAACGTCTACCGCGGCGGCACCCTGGTGCAAGACATCGAATCGCGCGTGCAGCACGAAAACAAGTCGCAGCCCCACGCGCACCGCGTCACCATTGTCCCCGGATCCGTGCTGGCGGGCATCCTCGATCCCGACGGAAACCGCGCTGGAACGGTGGACGTCAACTCCAGTCACCACCAGGCGGCGGCGGTACCGGGGCAGGGGCTGCATGCCGTGGCCGCGTGCCCGGACGACGACATCGTGGAGGCGCTCGAAGGCACAGATCCCACCCACTTTGTTGTGGCCGTGCAGTGGCATCCGGAGCGTTCGCTGGACGAACCGCCGTCGCAAGCCTTATTTCGGGCGCTGGTCGAGGCGGCGCTCATCAGCCGTTGAGCTTAGGGCGCACGTCAGAAGTCAAGCCGGGACTTGCCGCCGCTTTTGCTCTTGGCCGGTGCGGGAACGGTTTTCACCACCTGCTCAACCACCTTGTCGATCTCCGGTTGGGGCACGTCTTCGGCGGCGTGATGCGCCAGCAGCTTGCGTCCCGGCTTCTCCACCAGCAGCACAGCCACGTGGGCGATAGCGGCCTTTTCAGTTCCCATGCCTTCGGGGGTCTTGGCCTTCACCCCCACCGCGGACGCGTTCACAGCCAGCAACTCGGCAACCCTGGCCTGGATCGTGGCGGCGTGCGGTCCTATCTTGGGCTCGGCCAGGATGAGGGTGGAGTCCACATTAGCCACGGCGTATCCAGCTTCGCGCACCAGGCGCATGGCTTCGTTCACGAAGGTGACCGAGTCGGCGCCCTTCCATTGGGGATCGCTGGGGGGAAAGTGCGTGCCGATGTCTCCCGCGGCGATTGCCCCCAGCAAGGCGTCGGTGAGGGCGTGTAGAAGCACGTCGCCATCGGAGTGGCCGGCCAAACCTTGTTTGTGCCGCAGCGCGACGCCGCCGATGCGCAACGGCACGCCCCGCTTGAACTCGTGCGAATCCCACCCGTAGCCGATCCTCAAGCCCGCACCTCTCAATTGGCCGCGTCGCGGCCGCGAACCACCGCGGGAACAAACGCACGGACGCCCTCTCGGAGTGTCTCCCGGTGGTTCACCCGGCGGCGCGGCGGCGCGCAGTCTGGGATAAATAGAATTCGGCGAGTTCCAGGTCCGCGGGTGTGGTGATCTTCAAATTTCTCGGTGAGCCCATGACCACCACCACTTCGTGCCCGGCGCGTTCCACCAGCGAGGCCTCGTCCGTGCCGATGAATCCGTCCTCGTCGGCTGCTGCGAAAGCCCGTTGCAGCAGTTCCAGCCGGAATCCCTGGGGAGTTTGCGCCAGCACGATGCGCTCCCGGGGAATGGTGGAGGTGATGATGGCCGACTCGGCGCTGCGCTCCACCTGCTTCACGGTGTCCACGGCCGGAACGCCGGCGATGGCAGCGCCGTGCTTCTCTGCCCCGCGGATCACGTTCTGAATGATTTCCTCGTCCACCAGCGGGCGGACAGCGTCGTGCACCAGCACGATGTCATCGGGCGCTCCCGAGACGGCCCGCAGCGCGTTGGCAACGGATTGCTGCCGCTGCTCCCCGCCTTCCACAAAGTGCACGCTTTTGGCGAGACGTTCCTGTTCGAGCTTCGGCCGAAAGCTGTCGGCTTCGGCCTTGCGCAAAGCCACGTAGATGTCGGAGACCAGCGGCGAAGCCGCGAACACGCGCAGGGTGTGCACCAGGATGGGAATGCCGTGCAGTTCCGCGAACTGCTTGGAAGGGCCCTTGCCCACGGCGCTGCGGGGCGCGCTTTCCGCCGCCGCCATGCGCGTGCCCAGCCCGGCCGCCGGAATGATGACGACCACTTTCATGAGGGCGCTCAGTATACGTGCGCGGAAAGACAACTTCAAACCCGCCGCGCTAGGGAGAGCATGCGCGGGAACAAAGCGAGTGGGCCGCGCTTTCGCCGGGCGGGTCGCCCTGCCTGTTATTCCGCCGGGCGTTCCAGCATGACCGGCGGCGAGGCGGACTTCCGCGGTTCGCTGGCCTTGGTTTCGACCGAACGCGCGGCTTCGGCGCGCATGGCCGCGCGCTCGTCATACTTACCGAAGATCATTTTGCCGGCCGTGGTCTGCAGCACCGAGGTGACGGAGATATCCACGTTCTTGCCGATCATCTTGCGCGCATTGTCCACAACCACCATGGTGCCGTCGTCGAGGTAAGCGACGCCCTGGTTGTATTCCTTGCCTTCCTTCAGGATGAAGACGCGCATCACCTCGCCCGGGAGGACGATCGGCTTCAGCGAGTTGGCCAGCTCATTGATGTTCAGCACCTCGACCCCTTGCAACTGGGCTACCTTGTTCAAGTTGAAGTCGTTGGTGATGATCTTGCCTTCGTAGGCCTTGGCCAGCTCGATGAGCTTCATGTCCACTTCGCGTACGGCGGGAAAATCGTCTTCCACGATCTGGATGTTCAGCGATGCAACCTTCTGCAGGCGCTGCATGATGTCCAGCCCGAGGCAGCCGCGGTTGCGCTTCAGGGAGTCGGCGGAATCGGCGACCAGCTGCAACTCCCGCAGCACGAACTGCGGGATCACAATCACACCGTCCAGAAACCCGGTTTCGGCGATATCGGCGATACGCCCGTCGATGATGACGCTGGTGTCGAGAATCTTGTAGGCCTTGCGGCCCTGCTTTTCGCCGCCGAAAATCCCGCCCAGCGCGGCCAAATTGAGCAGGTCGCCCTTATTGGCGCCCACGATCAGTCCGATGTAGGCCATCAGCAGCATGACGATGAGCTGCAGAAAGCTTTGTGTGTGCCCGGCGGAAATGCTGTCTTTGATGACCAGGCTGAACAGGTACGCGCCCAGGATGCCGAGCACGCTTCCGATCGCCGCGCCGATCAGGCGCTTCAGGCTCACCTTGTGCAGACGGATTTCAAACAGAACGACGGCGAGGCCAATTATGGCGCCCGCGCCGGCCGCGGGCATGCGATGCAAGCCGAAAGGTTCCAGCTCAAAACAGGCCAGCGCTACAACCAGGATGAAGACCAGGCGAACAATGATGAGATCCACGGAGGCACCTCCCCCGGGACGCTCTTGTAATCAGCCACGAAGAACAGGGACAGAACAATGAAAGTCCGTCTCCGGGACCCAAGACTCGTCCCCCACTGCCAAACGAGCGGCACTCGCCTGCCGCTCGGATTGCACCTTATCGCGAAGCGGGATGAGCGATGAATTGGCTTCGCTGCCTCCAGCTGCGCAGCTGCCCAGCCGAAGGTCTTAAGATTCCGCGCTGAGAAGTATAAACCTACAAACCAAGAAAGGGCAGTATCGGGCCGCTCGCCTCAACTAACTGCCCCGGTTTCCCCCATTAAAGCGCCTTGTTAGCGGAGTGCCTGATGGCTTGCTTACGGCGGCTGCGGGCACACTGAGCCTCTCGCCGCCTTGCGAAGATACAATCCGTAAGCTTGGAAAAAGCGGAGAGCTATGAAAGCGATCGTTATCCCGCGATTTGGCGGTCCCGAGGTGCTGGAGGAGAGCCAGGTTCCCGTTCCCGTCGCACGTGAAGGCGAAATGCTGGTGAAGGTGGAGGCGGTGGGGTTGAACTTCGCTGACATTCTCAGCGCCCAGGGGGGATATGCGACCACGCCGCCGCCCCCCTTCATCGCCGGCCGCGAATTCTCCGGCATCAGCGAATCCACGGGCGAGCCGGTAATGGGCTACACGCAATTCGGCGCGTTTGCGGAAGAGGTGGCCATCGCACCGGGACTTTGGTGGGCCCGGCCTCCGTCCTGGTCTGCCGAAGAAGGGGCTGCGTTCCCGGTGAACTATTTCACCGCCTGGCTGGCGTATTGGAAGGCGGGTCTCACGGGGACAGATGCGGCGACGCCTCATCAACCAACCTTGGCAGGCTCAGGCCGACCGCGGGTCCTGATTCACGCGGCTGCCGGCGGCGTAGGCACGGCCGCCGTGCAGATCGGCAAGGCTTTGGGAGTGGAGATGTATGGCACCTCTTCCTCCCCCGAGAAACTGGAGAAGGTCCGGCACCTCGGACTGCAGCACGGGATCAATTACAGGGAAGTGGACTACGAAGCCGCCATTCGCGAACTGACCCAGGGAGTAGGTGTGGATGCGGTATTTGAAATGCTGGGCGGCGAGCACACTGCCAAGAGCGTGCGCTGCCTGCGCGAGTTTGGCCGGGTTATCGTGTATGGCTCCGCTACCGGCGAGAACTCCACGCTGGATACGCGCGTGCTGTACGCAAGAAGCACGAGCGTGCACGGCCTGTGGCTGAGCCGCCTGGCCGCTAATCGCAGTTTGATGGCGGAAGCGTGGAAGCAACTCTCCGCCTGGATCCAAGCCGGATGCCTCCGTCCGGTCGTGGGCAAGGTCTTGCCGTTGGCAGAAGCCGCCGCCGCTTATCGCTGGATGCTCGATCGCCAGAACTACGGCAAAGTGGTCATGCGCGTTCGCCCGTCCTAAGGTCCGGCAAAACGTCTTCTTGCAAGAACCGGTTCGTTCACGGCCCTCAAATCTGTGCGGGGCGAGACCCGCGCCGCGAGCCGACGGCGCGAATGTAACGAATTGTGAATTCCGTGTGAACGCGTGTAAATGCGCGATGCGACAGCAGTACTCCTACACAATACAGTCGTGCGATGTTGCTGCACCTGCGCGAGCAACAGCAGGAATTTTGCTGCTACCGTCCGCAATCGACTTTCGTCCAATACGTCATGCAACGCGGATGCGGATTGCGAATTGTTGCCGGAGGACCCCGGGAACTTTTTCGGAAGCGTCCACGTAATGGCGAGTGCGGTGTGGCGCGCCCGAGTGAACGTGTGGCGCCGGACCGCGCGGTTTTGCGGCGCTAAATAATTTTGGGGTTAAACAGATTTTTCTCGCCCACGGTTTGGCGGCCCCAGGCGGGAGCAATCTTGCGGAGAGGCACAGCCTCGCGGCTGGTCCTGTTCGTTTAACCCCGGGTGAATTGTATGCCTTCCGCGGGCAAACGCAAAAGCCGCGGCGGGCGTGGGACGCCGCCGGAAACTCCCCGCGGGGAGAAAAGGAGAATTTCATGAAACGCACAAAAACGGCAGGCCTGGCGGCCCTCGCGCTATTCCTGTCGGTCAGCATGAGCGCCTTTGCCGGAAGCAAGGATGCGGGTGGCAGTTCCAGTTTCGAATTGTCCCGCAACGCGATTGTCGCCGGGACCGAACTCAAAGCCGGTAACTACAAGCTTGCCTGGGAAGGCAGCGGGCCGGACGTGAAGGTGCAATTCAAGCAGGGCCGGAACGTGCTCGCGACCAGCAACGCCAAGGTAGTGGAGTTGCCGGCGAAGGACCGCGTCACCGCGGCCGTGCTGGCCGACCATCCCGGCGGCGCACCCACCCTGGCTGAAGCGCGCATGGAGGGAAAGCATTTCAAGCTGGTCTTCGATACCACCTCGGAAGCCGCCAACCACGCGCAAACGGGTACCGGGCAGCAATAACCCACGATCAGAGAGCAACAGCAGCTACTAAGGGGAGCATGAGCAGCTCCCCTTTTTTTGCGCCGCAATCCGTACGTGGATCGTGGAACCTGCTTCAGAGGTGCGCTAAGAACAGGGGAATCTCTCCCGGAAAGGCGTGCCTTTCCACTTTCGTAACCTGCCTCGCAAAACCGCAAACCGCAGGGAATCTGTGGCCCGCCCATGCGATTCCGGCCGGACTACTACTCTCGTAATAGGGGCGAGGGTTGCCCATGGTTTATAAAAGGAATGCCTTCGGTCGCCGCACTGAGCTGGAACGGAAGAAGAGCGGCGCGCCGGCATTCGGCATCTAAGCAGGCAGAAAGCGCAGAATGGCCACCAAAACCGAAACCCGCAGTTACGACGATGCAGTCAGCTGGTTGCGCGACCACGGCTTCGACATTCTCGAAGCACCGGGCACGGCGAACCGCGTTTTTCTGAAAAAGTACAACTGCTCTGCCGCCATCCAGAAGACCGACGACGATGGGGTAAAGGTGTTCGCGCATCCTGGTTACCTGGTGCAGGGAGAAATCTCGAAAATCGTGAACCGCGGGTACCAGCAGTTTTTGAAGACCAGCAAAACCGAATTGCCGGCCACGGCCGATCACCTGCGCGCCCTGCACGAGTTCAGCGAAGAGCTAAAGGAAGCGATCGGCGCCACCAGCCTGTACAACGAATCGCTTGGCACGGTAAGCGACTCCTATCATTACGATCGCATTGAAGATCGCGACAAGCCTCGCACCGATCGGCCTAAGCGGCCCTGGCAAACCGCCACCTCCGGGAAGTCGAACCGCCGGGCCTAGTCCGCCCTCGGGCCGCGTCGCCCCCCACCTCTCCCTTCCTGCTTTCAGCTTCAGCCCACCGCCTCGGACGCGATCTGGTCCCACGCAGTTGCTAAACTCAAGTGCCGGCTTGCTTGGACCCGCGGGCCGCGTTTTTGAAACTTCTCGCCAAAAGGAATCCCTATGCATCGCTGGATCGCGCTTGTTCTCCTGCTGGCCACCTTTGTCCCGGAATTGCCTGCGCAGACTGGCAGTCCGGCAGTGGAGATCCGGCGCGTGCTGGAGCAGCAACAGGCTGCATGGAATCGCGGCGACCTCGAAGGTTTCATGCGGGGCTACTGGAACTCAGCCGCTTTGACGTTTGTTTCCGGCACGAAAGTCACGCGCGGATGGCAGCCCACGCTCGACCGCTATCGGCGGACCTATCAGCAAAACGGGGCCGAGATGGGGAAACTGGAGTTCTCGGAGTTGGAGATCCAGCCGCTGGGCACAGGCGCCGCGCTGGTGAGCGGCGCTTTCCGGCTGGCCATGTCCAGCGGCAAGCACCCGCACGGGCGCTTCACGCTGGTGTTCCGCAGATTCGCGCCAGGGTGGCGCATCGTCCACGATCACACATGCAGCACGGAGTAAGGCCGGCCAGCGTGCCTGCTTCGGCCGCAAGCGGCTGGCTGGTGCCCGTGAGGAGCGGCCAGCCAGCCAGCTAACCATTCGGCTTACGCGTTGCCTGGTTGCGCGCCGTGCTGGAAGTGGTATTGCAGGATGCGGGCTGCGAGCGCGGGTCCGCCTTCCGGCGCAGGCGGTTGCACGCTGCGCACGACTTCTCCTCGGCACACCACCTCGGCGGCGGCCAGGCCCGCGATCTCGACCGGAAGGACAAGATTGAGTTCCAGGGGCGTGGAGGGTTCGAGCACATCGTCGGCGTGGAACAGCACGCCCGACCGGCTGATGTTCTGGGTGGTGCCCACGTGCCAGGTGTTCTCGCCGGAGCGCCGGTAGCGCACCGGCATTTGCAGCGCAAAACGCTGCGCGCGGGGCACCGCCAGCAGGGATTTTTGTGGACCGCTTCTCGCTTCAGGCATGGTGATCTCCTTAGGGGGTTGGGATGCAAGCACCTGCCGCAGCTTCTGGGAGAGGGAGTACAGGGTGAAGGGTTTCTGCAGAAAGATAATTCCTGGTTCCAACGTGCCATTGTGCGCGATCACGTTCTCGCTATAGCCGGACATGTACAGGACCCGTATATCCGGGCGCACGGACGAGATCTGCTCGGCGAGCTGGCGGCCGTTCATCCTCGGCATCACCAGGTCGGTGAGGAGGAGATGAATGGTATCGGGGTGGGCGAGGGCGATTTCGAGCGCGCGGATGCCGTCTTCCGCCTCCAACACCTTGTATCCCTGCATCTCCAGATAGGTGCGTGTCAGGTTGCGGAGCTTGGGCTCGTCTTCCACCACCAGCACGGTTTCGCTGCCGCGCGGCGCTTGCGCCACCATCTCCCCGGCGGCCTGCGCTTCAGAGGCCAGCGCCTCGGTCACCCGCGGCAGGTACATTTTGAACATCGCGCCGTGAGCAGGCTCGCTGTATACCCAGATGTATCCCCCGCTCTGCTTGACAATGCCGTACACCGTGGAAAGGCCGAGGCCGGTTCCCTTCACCCCCTTGGTGGTGAAGAACGGTTCGAAGATGCGCGCCTGGGTTTCGGTATCCATGCCGTACCCGGTGTCGCTGATGGCCAGCATCACGTAATCGCCGGGGGACAGGGGAGGGTGCAAGCGAGCATAGGCTTCGTCCAGCCGGACGTTGGAGATCTCCACCGTCAAGGTGCCGCCTTCCGGCATGGCGTCGCGCGCGTTCACCGCCAGGTTCATGATGACCTGTTCCATCTGCGTGGGATCGGCCCGCACCAGGCAAGGCTGGGGATCGGGAATCATCACCAGCTCGATGTCCTCGCCGATGATGCGGGTCAGCAGCCGCAGGTTCTCGGTCACGACCTCGTTCAAGTCCAGCAGCTTGGGCGCGAGCATCTGCTGGCGGCTGAAGGCGAGCAGTTGCCGGATGAGCCCGGCGGCGCGATCGGAGGCGGAAGTAATCTCCTGGATGGAGCGCCGGGCCTCTCCGTGCAGGTCGTCGCGCTCCAGCAAAAGCTGAGCATGCCCGGAAATCACCATGAGCAGGTTGTTGAAGTCGTGCGCGATGCCTCCCGCCAGCCGGCCTGTGGCTTCCATCTTTTGCGATTGCCGGAGCTGCTGCTCGAGCGCCCGCCGTTCGGTGACGTCTTCGGCGAACAGATCGCAACAATCGCCGTTGCCGTTCACATCACGGACCACGTGCCCGGAGACGCGGGCCACGATGGGCGTCCCGTCGCGCCGCCGCCAGTCGGCGATCAGCCCGTGCACCGGCTGCCGGGATTGAATCGCATCGTTCAGCACCCGCCAGTGCTCGGGATCTACGTAGAGGTCGCGCAACGAGCGTCCGCGCAGCTCCTCCGGCTTGGCATAACCCAGCATGGAAACCATGGCGGGATTCACTTCGATGATGTCTCCGCTCATCCGGCAGCGGCAAATGCCGTAGGAAGCGTTGGTGATGAGCGACTGCAAATTCGCCGCCGAGCGCCGGGCGGTGTTCTGCAATGCCCGCAGTTCGGCGTTGAACCAGCAGATGAGCACGGCCACCAGGCAGAAGAGTCCCAGGTGCAGCAGGGCGCGGCCGTTCACCAGCGCGTGTCCGCGCAGCGACATGTAAAGGCTGACCGTAAGCGCGAAGGCGGTGGCCGCCAGGCCGGGCTTCCACCCGCCGTACCAGGCGCTCACCATCACCGCCACGGCGAACACCACCAGCCGGCTTTCCGCCACATCGGGAATCAGCAGCGTCGAGAGCAGCGCCAGAACCGTGGAGAGGATCGCGACGCCATAGTCCAGCACAGGTGCCGGCAGGTGAACATCGGAGTGGAAGCGGAGTAGGGGAGTCCTCTGCCTCATGGCCATTTCATCGTAGGGCGGGATCCGCGAAACCCGTTAGTTACAATCGTCCAGCGCGTGAGCGCTGAATGGCCGAGCCTGCATGAGGCATTCGTCGCCCGAATCAAGTCCGATGGGACAGCGACGTTTCAAAGCGCGCAGTCGCCCACGAGTATCATCCGACGTTTGCCTCGTAGCAATTGCATGCGAATCCCTCACGCGGCAGAGGAGAAACTCCTGCTTATTTCCAAAAGAAATGGAGCCTTGCGCCTGCATGCCGCTGTGGAGCAGCCGTGCGGTAGCGCTCCGGTAGGACCTTGGCCGGACAGAGGAACGGATCGAGTCGCTGCAAACCCGCACAAGTTGTCGTAAGCTGGCTGGGCAACACCGAGTTCGCATGGAACTGGCGCTCTTCGGCGGCACCTTCGATCCCGTCCATCACGGCCACCTGGAACTGGCGCGCAAGGCCGCGCTGAGTTTTCACTTGCAGCAGGTGCTGTTCGTCCCGGCCTTCGTTCCGCCGCACAAGCAGCGCCAGCCGCTCACCGCGTTCGAGCATCGCTTCGCCATGCTGGCGCTGGCCACCGCGGAGGAGAAGACATTCTTCCCCTCGCTTCTGGAATTGCCGGCGCAGGACCCGCACCCGCCGGACCCCGCAGCCCGGAACCGCCGGCGCTCTGCTGCCCAGCCCGCCGTTACGCGGGCCAGCTACTCCATAGACACGGTGCACCGCGTCAAGTCGAAGCTGCGCAAAAACGATCGCCTGTTCTTTCTGATCGGCATTGACGCCTTCCTCGACATTGCCACCTGGAAGGATTCCGAAGCGCTGCTGCGCGCCTGCGAGTTCATCGTGGGCAGCCGCCCCGGGTACACGCTGGCCGAGGTGGCCAATGCGCTGCCCGAGTCGCTGCGACCGCCCAAACAGGTGACCCAGCCGTTTGGCCGCCAGCCGGCTGCGGGAGAGCTGGTGCATCGCGGAGTGCACCTCCATCTACTTGAAGGCGTGAATGTGCCGGTCTCGGCTACGCAAATCCGCCGCGCTGCCGCCGCCGGACGCGGCCTGCAACGGCTGGTTCCTGACCCGGTCGCCGCTTATATCAAAAAAATGCGTCTTTACCGTTAGGCCAAGGACGGCAGCGCAAAACCGGCGGGGGGAATCTAAGATTGTGCAGTGCGGGTGTGCTCCTGAAGGAGGTGGATGGCAAAACGAAACGTACTACGGAAGCAGGTAGCGGACGCGCTGGCGGCCTGCCAGGACAAGAAGGCTGAGGACGTCACCGTGCTGGAACTGGAGAAGGGCTCGGGGGGATTCACCGATTACTTCGTGGTGTGCAGCGGCACGAATCCACGGCAGATCCAGGCCATTTCCGACGAGGTGGAGGACAGGCTGCGGCGCGCGGGCCTGCGGCCGGCACACGTCGAGGGATACAATCAGGCGGAATGGGTGCTGCTCGATTACGTGGATTTCGTCGTGCACATCTTTTCTGAAAAAGCGCGCAGGTACTACGACCTGGAACGCTTGTGGAAGTCGGCGCGACGACTGGAAATTTCCGATCTGCTGGCGCGCAAGGGCACTCCTCGCACCGCCGCGGCGGCGCGAACTGTGCGACGGAGAAAAAAAGCTTAGATGGCCGAGGCAGGACAGGCGCGCGAGCCGGCTGCGTACTTCCCGGCCGCCGTATCCTGGGTGGCGGCTGACCCCGCTTCTCTGGGGCTCCTGGAGCAGGCGCGCCGCGTAGCCTCCGCTTCCTCCACCGTCCTCATCCGCGGCGAAAGCGGCACCGGCAAGGACCTGCTCGCCTCCCTGCTTCATTACCTTGGTCCGCGGCGCGCAGAGCCGCTGGTGGTGATTGACTGCGCCAGTCTGCCCTGGGAACTGATGGAAAGCGAGCTTTTCGGCTATGAGCCCGGGGCCTTCACTGGCGCCAACGGCTTGAAGCGCGGCCGCCTGGAACTGGCTGGGGAAGGCACACTCGTGCTGAATGAAATTGCCGCGCTTCCGCCCGGCATGCAAGCCAAGCTGCTGCGCGTAATCGAGGAAAAGCGCTTTGAGCGGCTGGGCGGGCACAAATCCATCAAGGTGAGCGCGCGTATTCTGGCCTGCACCCACGCGGATCTGGAAGCGGCGGTGGCCCGGCGGACGTTCCGCGACGACCTTTATTACCGGCTGAGCGTTGTTCCCCTGTTTATTCCGCCATTGCGCGAGCGACGCGGCGACATTGCGCCCCTCGTGCAGCACTTCCTGAAACATTTCTGCGAGCTGCACCAGGCGTCGTCGCTCTCCTTCAGCGCGGGTTCCATGAAGGCACTGGAGTCCTACTCTTATCCCGGAAACATCCGCGAGTTGCGTAACCTGGTGGAGCGCGCTGTCGTGCAGTCCCGTGTTCGGCCCGGGAAAGCGGCGCTTGAGCTGCCGCTCGGGATGGGTGCAGCCCCGGAAGCTCAACGCTACCAGTCACTCGCCGAAATCGAACGCGAGCACATTGCGCGAGTGCTCGAGGCTACCCGGGGAAAAAAGAATGAGGCGGCGAAGATCCTCGGCATCTCGCGCAAGACGCTGCTGGAAAAGCGCAAGCGCTACCGCCTGGATTGAGCCGCGCCCGTGAGGGTGCCTGACAATATGACTGGACCTGCCGGCAGCCCCTCCTGGGGCGCATCGTCGCGAATGATCGCGGCCGAGAAGTGGCGGCGCAAGTCCGGCCTTATGGGCCGGGCTGCTACCCAGGCGCTGGTGGATTTCGCGCGCGCCCAGCCGGGTATGCAGGTGCTGGACCTGGCCAGCGGAACGGGCGAGCCCGCGATCAGCGTAGCTTCTCGGGTAGGAGCGGACGGCTCGGTGGTGGGCATTGATCTGAATGCCGCGCCGCTCGAAATCGCGGCGGCGCGCGCCCGCGAGCGCCACCTGGCCAACGTGCGTTTTCAAACCGCCGACGCGCAGGCGCTCCCCTTTACGGATGCCAGCTTCGACTTGATCACCAGCCGGCTGGGGGTGATGTTCTTCAGCGATGTGGGCAGGGCGCTGCGCGAGGCTCATCGCGTGCTGAAGCCCGGAGGCCGTGTCGCCTTTCTCTGCTGGGGGCCCATGGAGCAGCCGTATTTCCAGTCCACTGTAGCCGTGGTCCACCAACACGTGGGTGGGCCGCTCGAGCTGCCGGCCTCCGCCGACATGTTCCGCTTCGCCGTTCCGGGATCGCTGCCGGCTCAACTTCGGGCGGCCGGCTTTTCCACCACTCACGAAGAAGCGCGCACCGTTCCCTGGGTCTGGGAAGGGCCGCCGGAAGAAATGTGGGAGTACTTCCGCGAGGTCTCGGTGCCGTTTCGCCCGCTGCTGGAGAGTGTTCCGCCCGGCAAGTCCGCCGCAGTCGAGCGCGATGTGCTCGCTGCCATTGGACGCTTCTACGACGGCGAGCGCGTCAACTTTTCGGCCACGTTCCTGCTGGTGGGAGCGGAAAAATGAGGGCGTCCGCGTGCAGCTAAACGTAGTCTGGATCGGAAAGGCGCGGGAGCCGGCCCTGCGGACGCTCACGGCGGAGTATGCGGCGCGCATCGCCCGCTATATTGATTTCCAGGGGCTCGAATTTTCCCAGCAGGCCGCCTTCGAAAAGTGGCTGGAGAAAAAAGGAGGACGCGCTCCGGGCAAGCTCGTCCTGCTCGACTCTGGCGGCAAGGCGCTGAGTTCCGAGGAGCTGGCGGCGTTCGTGGAGGATCACCAGACCCGCAGCCCCGTGCCTCTTACCTTCGCCATAGGTCCGGCGGACGGTTTCAGCCAGGATGTTCGCCGCCGCGCTGCCCATTCCCTCTCCCTCAGCCGCATGACCCTGCCACACGAGCTCGCGCGCGTGGTCTTGCTGGAGCAGATATATCGCGCCTTCACTATTATCCAGCGTCATCCCTACCACGTGGCGCACTGACTGGATTACGGGTCGAGCTTGATGCCAGCTGGTGCAGAATCTATCCCGCCGGCGATGGGCGTCCTCAGGGCTGAGTCTGCGACTTCGGCCGGATGATGTCGCTCAATATGTCGGGCACGGCGGCGTCGCGCACCAGGTGGGGCGAACGCGGCCCGTCGCTATAGGCGACCGCGTGAGTTGTGAAATAGCCGACATTTTCCACCAGCAGCTGCAAGGGTCCCCGGGCGCGTAGCGCGTCCAGCAAAACGTCGGCGGAAAACTTGCGGCCATTGACTGCGACCAACTTCATGCCGGGCGCGATTCCCGCGGCGGAGACGGGCATGCCCGGGACCACGTCAGCTACCGCCGGCGGATCTTCCGGACCCACGGCCAGGGTCAATCCCAGGGAGTTCTCCAGGTCCAGGAAATGAAACTGCTTTTCTGCCGCCTGCGTAATCTCGTTGGGCTGATCGGTATAGGCCAAGCGCCACCCTGCCTGCTCGATGCCGCCCAGCGGCGCGCGCGTAGCCAGCGCGTACACGCGTTCCCGGAAGAACGCGGCCCAGTCGAAAGGCGCCACCTGGTTGAGAGCCGCGACCACATCGTCGAGGGTGTAGGTCTTGAGGGCGGGAGGCCCGCTGGGGGGCCCGAAGAAGCTGCGGCAGAAGTCGTCGAGCGAACGCTTTCCCCGCGTCTGGCGGCGGATGGTGGTGTCGGCCTCCAGCCAGATCAGCTCGCTTTCCGGGTAATAGTCCAGGCTGCGGCGCTCCGACGACCATTCGTTTCCCGCCAGGCTCAAAGTCTGCACCGAGACAGCCGTGTCTTCCAGCGGACGCCAGCTCCTCCCAGCGCGGCGCGCCATGCCGGCGGCGGTCGCGGCCAGCGCTTCACTAAATTGTTCGGGCGTGTAGAGGCCGCTGCGTGCGGTCAGAATTTCCCCCAGATAGGTGGTCAGCCCCTCGTATACCCAGAGCAGGTTGCCTTTCATCGGCTGCTGGTAATCGGGGGTGGCCAGCCCTGCCGGACGCCGGTACTTGCCGTTCCACGAGTGCACCAGTTCGTGCGGCAGCAGCCCCGCCATCAGCTTGCGCAGGTTTTCATCCACCAGGCTGCGCTCGGGCGCGCGATTGTCGCTGGACTCGTGGTGCTCCAAACCGCTTGAGCCTTCGGCATCGCTCAAGGTGTAAAGAAAGTGATATTCCCGGTAATGCTGCGCGCCAAAAAGCGCGTGCGCCTCCGCCATCAGCCGCCGGTAGTGTCCAATCGTGGGTTCCGGGGCATTGAGGGCCGGCTCAGAGTCCGCTGCTACGTCCATCTCCTGGTGGGGCGCGCCCGCGACCGGAAGCTCGATCGCCCTGTAGTGGGCGCCCGCGAGCACGGGCGAATCAATGAGCGTGGTCAGGGGCACGGGCTGAAACTCAACCGCGCCGCCGGAACTGCCCGCCACCGGCAGCGCCGTCCCGTATTTCCATCCAGCGGGCAGACGTAAGCTGGCCTTGTAGGTGTAGTCCGCGGCGGGACGCCCTTGCGGATAGAGCACCACCAGGTTCCAGTTGAGGATCGCCAGTTGGTCGGTTGCTGCCGGGTCAAAGCGGCCGCCATTTTTACTGGGGGTCACGTAATCGAGGGTCGCCTGCAGCGAGGTTGCGCCGGCGGGAACCTGCAGGTGGAAGGCGTACATGTCCACGTCATCCCTCTGCCAGGCCACGGGCCCCCCGTCGGCGGAGAAATGCAGGTTGACCAGGTTCGCCAGCGGGCCGCTGGGACGATGATTGCCCGGCAGCCACTCCGGGTAGTAGAGCGTGAGCGGGCCAGGGCCCACGGGGAACACCAGGCGCGCGTGCAAAACGCGTTGCGGCGCCTGGGTAGCATCCACCTCGAGAACGACAGGCGCCAAAGCCTGCGCCAAGAGCGGCGCAGATGAAGCCATCAACATAACAATGCACACCGCAGCGGCCCGCGAGCGTTTCATGGCGAGGCATGGTAGGTGCGCACCGGGAGCAAGTCAATCGCGGAGCGCGGAAGCGTTCCTGCCGCGTTTGTGGCCCCACCATTTACAATCGAGCTTGTTTAGCAGCTCATGGCAGACGTTCGGCGCGGCCTCATCATCGTGAACACCGGGCCCGGCAAGGGTAAGACCACGGCCGCCATGGGCACCGCGCTGCGGGCCGTCGGGCAGGGCATGCGCGTGCTCATGCTGCAGTTCCTGAAGGGCTCGTGGCACTACGGCGAGCTGGACGCGGTGCAGGCGTTTGGCGACAAGTTCGTGATGAAACAGATGGGACGCGGCTTCGTCAAGGTGGGGGCGGAAAAGCCCGACCCCGAGGACGTTCGCCTGGTGGAGGCAGCGTGGAGCGAAGGCGAGCAGGCTATTCGCTCGGGAGACTGGGACCTGGTGATTCTCGACGAGATCAACTATGCCATCAGCTACGGCATGCTGGACGCTGCCCGTGTCGCCGAAGCGCTCAGCAAGAAACCGGAGATGGTGCACGTGATCCTGACCGGCCGGAACGCGCATCCCGCGCTGGTGGAGCTGGCCGACACGGTCACCGAGATGCGCCAGGTCAAGCACGCCTACGAGAAAGGCGTGGAAGCGCAGCGCGGCATCGAATACTGAAGTTTTCCTTCGCCTGGAAATCGCGTACAGTGTCGTAGCAACCGATCGCGCATACAATTTCGCAATGGCTTGGTTCAAGCGGCAAAGCGGCGAACTGGACACCTCGGGCGAGCGCAAGGTCCGCACCGAAGGTTTGTGGGTCAAGTGCGACCGCTGCCGCCAGGTGATCTGGAAGAAGGACCTGGAAGAGAACTTCCAGGTCTGCCCCAAATGCGATCGCCACTTCCGCATTGACGCTCGCGCCCGGCTGGCGCAGCTGCTCGACGGGGATTACGAGGTTGCGGATACCGACCTGGAATCCACCGACCCACTCAAATTCGTGGATCTCAAGGCTTACTCGCAACGCCTGAAACAGGCCCAGTCGGAGACAGGGCTGAAGGATGCCGTTATCAACGCGCGCGGCACGCTGGCCGGCCGGCAGGTGATCGTGAGCGCCATGGAGTACTCCTTCATCGGGGGCAGCATGGGCGCGGTGGTGGGCGAAGCCATCACGCGTGCCGTGGAGCGTGCCACCGAGGATGGCATGCCCCTCATCGTGGTATCGGCTTCCGGCGGCGCCCGCATGATGGAAGGCGTGATCAGCCTGATGCAGCTAGCCAAGATTTCCGCCGCTCTGGCCCGCATGGATGAAGCCAAGGTGCCTTACATCTCCGTGCTCACCGACCCGACCACGGGTGGCGTGACTGCGTCCTTTGCCATGCTGGGCGATCTGAACATCGCCGAACCGGGCGCGCTCATCGGCTTTGCCGGGCCGCGCGTGATTGAGCAGACCATCCGGCAGAAGCTGCCCGACGGCTTTCAACGCAGCGAGTTCCTGCTGCATCACGGAATGCTCGATGCCGTGGTGCACCGCAAGCAGTTGAAGCCCTACATCGCTCGCGCCCTCGATTTCATGACCGGCGCCGCCGCCTAGCCGGTTCGGCAGTCAGTTCCAGCGGCTCTCTCTCCTCCGCAACCTTTTTGCAGCGCCTGTAAAATACACGCCGGGAGCTTGCCCGCGGAAACGCGCTGCCAGTGGCACAAGCCGGCAAGCGGCAATCCTGTGTCCTACCATTCCGCCATTGCGCGCCTGAACGCCCTCGGGCTGGAGCTTGCCCATACGCCCACGCACAAGTTCGACCTGGCGCACATGCGCGTGCTCCTGCGCGCCCTCGGGGACCCGCAGGCCCGGTTTCCCAGCATCCTGGTAGCGGGCACAAACGGCAAAGGCTCGACCGCGGCCTCGCTGGCGGCCATCCTGCAGGCAGCGGAATACCGGACAGCGCTCTACACGTCGCCGCACCTGGTTCGCATCAATGAGCGGATTCGAATCGGCCGCGAGGAGATTGCAGACCCCGCCTTCGCCGAAACTCACGATCGCGTGGACCGTTGCGCCCGGGAGCTGGTGGAAGCGGGCGACCTGCCCTGGCATCCCAGCTTCTTCGAGATGCTGACCGCCATTGCGTTTGACTATTTCGCCCGTGAGCGCGTGGAGATCGCAGTCCTCGAAGTGGGAATGGGCGGGCGCCTCGATGCCACCAACGTGGTTGAGCCGGTCATATCTGTGATTACCGACATCGCGCTCGATCACCAGAAGTTTCTGGGCCACACCCTCGCCGAAATCGCTCGCGAGAAGGCCGGCATCATTCATCCCGGCGGCGTCCTGGTCACTCTGCCGCAGCATCCCGCCGCCAACGACGTTATCGGGAAAGCGGCGATGGAGCGCGACGCGCGCGCCGTCAGCGCCGTGCCTTACGTTCCGCCCGTGTCGCCGGGCGCGGCGGAATTTTACGGGCACGTTTCCCGCGGCGTGCCCGAACCGGCCGGCGCACACCATGCAGCGCGCAGCCGCTACCCGTTGCAGGTGCTGGGCGAAGAAATCCAGGTGGAATCGCCCCTGGCGGGCCGCCATCAGCTGCGCAACCTGGCCCTGGCCATTGCCGCTGCGGTGGAACTCAACCAGCACGGGTTTCGCATCAGCGCCCGCCACATCGAGCAAGGCTTGCGCCAGACGCGCTGGCCGGGACGCTTCCAGGTCATACCCGCCGCGCCGGGCTCTCCCCAGTTCGTACTCGACGTCGCCCACAATCCCGCGGGCGCCTGGGCGCTGCGCGCCGCGCTTTCCGAGTTCTGCCCCGAGCGCCCCTTCACGCTCGTCTTCGGCGCCATGCGCGACAAGGCGATCGGCGAAATGGCCGAGATCCTGTTTCCCCTGGCCGAACGCGTGATCGCCACGCCCGCCGACAACCCGCGCTCGGCCACGCCGGAGCAGATTCGCGAAGCCTCCGCGCGCACCGGCGCAGAAGTGGTGGCGGCGCACGACGTGCCTTCCGCACTGGCGCTGGCGCGCGCCTCCCGGCCTGACTTGGTCGTGATTACCGGTTCCATTTACATTGTCGGCGAGGCCATGCAGGCCCTGGGCGTGCGTCCCTAGCCGCTGGCGACTCCTGGAGTGCATCCTGGCCGCCGACCCACAATCCGTCAGCCCGGCCGCGCCCACCTCCAACGAGGGTGGAATCCCCGCCCGGCCTGCGGCCGCGGGATGGGCGCACACGCTCAGCCGGCTGCGCTCCTACTTCATCTTCAATCCGCTCATCTGGGCGTACACGATCGTGCTGGCCATCCTGTCGCTGCTGTCGTCGCTCGTGGACCGCGAGGGGCGGATCCAGCACCGCTTCGCCTGGCTGTGGTCGTGGTTGATCCTGAAAACCAGCTTCTCGCCGCTCGAGGTCCACGGCCTGGACCGCATTGATACCTCGCAGCCCCGCGTGTACGCGGTCAATCACCTCTCCGCCATTGATATCCCGGTACTCTACGTGGGCCTGCCCTTCCAGTTCCGCATCGTGGCCAAGAAGGAGCTGTTCCGCTACCCCTTCATGGGCTGGCACCTCAGCCGCTCCGGCCAGGTGCGCATTGACCAGCAGAACCCGGCGCGCTCGATCGGCATGATCAAGTCGGCGGTGAAAACGCTGAAGGGCGGTATGCCGCTGGTCATCTTCCCCGAAGGCGGACGCAGCAACACCGGGCAGGTGAAGCCGTTCCTGCCGGGCGCGTTCTTCCTGGCCATCAAGGCGCAGGTGGACATCGTGCCCATGGCCATCGTGGGCACCTACGAGATGCTGCCCATGAACACGTTTCATATCCGGCCGCGGCGCCTGCAGTTGCTGGTGGGCGACCCGATCCCGACCGCCGGGACCAACTTGCGCGAGATGGAAGAGGTGTCCGCGCGGGTGAAGCAGGCCGTCGAGGACCTGTACTACTCGCGCAGCGCCGTGGCCGACCCGCGGCAATCTGGATCGTGAAGACGTCCTGCGCAGCCAGACCGTTCCCGGCTTTGTGATTCACTGGTTCCGCAACAGCACCACGTCAGAGTCGCTGTGGTAACGGGCGGTCATGATCGCATTGCCGTCGGTCGATACCTGATAGGATTCGATGCGGTCGGCGGAGAAGTTCGTCAGCTTGTGCCCGGGTCCACCCTGCACCGGTTGCGCCCAAAGGTTTCCTACCCCGTCTTCCGTCACCGCATACACCAAGGTCCTCCCGCCCTCGACGAACACGGGAGGGCCGGAAATTTTTCGATGGGGCTCCAAAATGCGGGGAGTTTTCTGTGTCGCCGAGTCCAGGGAGATCA
>JAMXLI010000325.1 GCA_024281115.1 Terriglobales bacterium
GCTTCGGCGGCACGCTTTACAACCGCACCGCCTTTGCCGGAGCTACCACCGGCCAGCAGTTGCTCTATGCGCTTGACGAGCAGGTGCGGCGCCATGAAGCCGAAGGCAAAGTAAAGAAGTTCGAGCACTGGGAGTTCTTGTCCGCCGTGCTCGACGGCAACCGCGTCTGCCGCGGTATTTGCGCCATGGACCTGCACACCATGGAGGTGCGCACCTTCCCCGCCGACGCGGTCATCATCGCCACCGGCGGCATTGGCGCCATCTTCGGCAAGTCCACCAACTCCGTGGTCTGCACCGGCTCAGCCCAATCCGCGCTCTACCAGCAGGGCGCGTTCTACGCTAACGGCGAGTTCATCCAGGTGCACCCTACCTCCATCCCCGGGGAAGACAAGCTGCGCCTGATGTCGGAATCGGCGCGCGGCGAAGGCGGCCGGGTGTGGGTGCCCCGGCAGCCGAGCGACAAGCGCGACCCGCGCTCCGTCCCGGAAAGCGAGCGCTGGTACTTCCTCGAGGAGTGGTATCCCAAGTACGGCAACCTGGTGCCCCGCGACGTGGCCACGCGCGCCATTCACAAGGTGGTCTACGAGCACCAGCTGGGTGTGGATGGCCAGCCGATGGTGTACCTCGACCTCACTCACATTGACCGCAAAATCCTGGACCGCAAGCTGGAGGGCATCCTCGAGATCTACGAGAAGTTCGTGGGCGACGATCCCCGCGACACGCCCATGAAGATTTTCCCCGGCATGCACTACACCATGGGCGGCTTGTGGGTGGACTACAACCAGGCCACCAATGTGCCCGGCATCTTTGCCGCGGGGGAGTGCGAGTACGCTTATCACGGGGCGAACCGGCTGGGCGCCAATTCGCTCGTTTCCTGCATTTACGGCGGCTTCATCGCCGGGCCCGCAGCCCTCAACTACGCCCGCAACGCGGGCAAGAGCTCCGAGGGCGCGGGCAACGGCACCTTCGACGCCGAGCGCAAGCGCCAGGAGGAAATCAACGCCCGGCTGCTCAGCAATGAGGGCACGGAGAATCCTTTCCGGCTGTGGCGCGAACTGGGCGACGTCATGACGCGCAATTGCACGGTAATCCGCCACAACCCGGATATTTCGCAGACGGATTCGAAGCTGGTGGAACTGCTCGAGCGCTACCGCAAGGTCAACCTGAGCGACCGCTCCCAGTGGGCGAACACTACGTTCGTGTTCGCCCGCCAGCTGTACAACATGCTGCAGCTGGCGCGGGTCATCGCCCAGGGCGCGCTGCTGCGCAACGAATCGCGCGGCGCTCACTACAAGCCCGAGTTCCCGGAGCGCGACGACAAAAACTGGATGAAGACCACCAAGGCATATTTTGCCGCCGACGCCGACGAGCCGCGGTTCGAGTTTGAGCCGGTGGACGTCTCCCTGATTCCACCTCGGCCGCGCCGGTACGATGCGGCCAAGTGAGCGGAGATCATGGCGACCCCTGCGAAGACGGTGATTCTCAAGATCAAGCGGCAACCCGCCCCCGGTGCCAAACCTTACTGGGAGGAATTCGAACTTCCCCACAAGCCGGGGATGAACATCACATCCTCGCTCATGGATATCGCGCTGAACCCAGTGACGCGCCAGGGCAAGGCCACCGAGCCGCTCACCTACGACTCTAACTGCCTGGAAGAAGTCTGCGGCTCCTGCGCCATGCTCATCAACGGCCGCGCGCGCATGGCATGTTCCGCCCTGGTAGATCAACTGGAACAGCCGATCAAGCTGGAACCGCTCTCCAAGTTCCCCGTGGTGCGTGATCTTGCCGTTGACCGCAGCGTCCTGTTCGAGAATCTGAAGCGGGTGAAGGCCTGGGTGCCGGTGGACGGAACCTACGATCTGGGTTCCGGGCCGCGCCTGGCCCCGGAAGAACAGGAGTACGCTTACCCGCTTTCGCGCTGCATTTCCTGCACCTGCTGCATGGAAGCCTGCCCTCAGTTCAACGAGAGCACCGGCTTCGTGGGGGCGGCGGCCATCTCGCAGGTACGGTTATTCAATATTCACCCCACGGGAAAAGCCCTGAAGCGCGAGCGCCTGGAGGCGCTGATGGGCGATGGCGGCATCCACGAGTGCGGCTACGCCCAGAATTGCGTTGAGGTCTGCCCGAAAGACATTCCCTTGACCCGCTCAATCGCCGAGGTCGGACGCGAGGTCATGAAACAAGCCATCGGCGATTTGTTCCGCAGGTAAAAGCTAGGCCGGGCAGGCGGATCGGGGCGGGTGTATGGCTGCAGTTTCGACCCAGGGTGGAGGGCCTAAGAGCGGGCCTTCAGGCCCGCGTACCAGGCGCACAAGAGACCCGGGCCTTTAGGCCCTGCCGCCAAAAGTCGCACTGGGGCTAAAGCCCGTTGTGGGAAAGACGCAGCAACGCCGCGCTAAAGCGCGGCTCTTCCCCCCCCGCGCGGCGACACGAACGGTGGAACGCGGCCTTCCGACTAGCTTTTGGCGGAGCAAGCCGCCGACCACGGAAAGACGCGTCCCCAGTGACTTGTGTACATGCCGTCGGTTTCACCTTCTGGTTACCGGAGAAACAAAAAATCGACCGCGGTTGTGGCACTCTGCCTTAGAATCACGACTCCCACTGAGGAAACAGGAGCAGGCGTAGGTGGCTTCGGGGCGAACAATTCGCTGGTTCTGCTGCCTGGCGGTGTTGCTGGCTTCCAGCCAGGCGTTCTCGGTGCACTACCGAACGCCTACGCGCTTCCCGCGGCAGCGGCGGCACCAGCGACGCGTGGTATGGCACACCGCGCTGCGCGGCTCGCACGAATCCATGTTGCGGCAGAACGAAGAGATTGATCGCCTGGGCCTGCCGCGCATCGCCGACGAGCAGCAGTTGCAGGAACTGGTGGAGCAACGCGAGCTTGTGCCCATCCGCGAAACTGCAACCCTCCGGATCCATCCCGACCTGGAGCCCCAAAACCGTTTCTGCCGGCCTTGGACGCGCAGCTTCCTCGACGACATCTCGGGCGCTTACTACAAACGCTTTCGGCAGCCGCTGCAGGTCAATTCCGCTGTGCGCACCGCCGAACAGCAGCACAAGTTGCGCCGCCACAACCGCAATGCCGCTCCCGACTCCGGGGAAACCGCCTCCTCGCACCTGGCCGGGCTGACCGTGGACATTTCACGGCGCGGAATGGGACGCGCGCAGCGCAAGTGGATGGAGCAATATCTGATGGACCTGCGCGACCGTGGACTGGTGGAGACGGCCGAAGAACGACACCAGCCGGTGTTTCACATCATGGTGGCTAAACGCTACGAACTGCTGCACGCGCCCGCGGCCGATTTGCCCGCGCGGGAAGCCGCGGCGATTGCGCCCCAGACCACCATCCCTTAACCTGACCACCGCGATTTAGCGAAGGCGGCCATCCCGCTCCGACGGCGCGCTGTGCCCCGCGGCAGGCTCGCGATTGCATCCGCCACACCATTTATGAAACCATCTCAGCTTTCCCCGAAGATGCGCCTGTCGCTTCCATCCCACAGGAGATCGGCTATGTT
>JAMXLI010000326.1 GCA_024281115.1 Terriglobales bacterium
TCCGGCCCGGAATACTTTACCGGGCAGGACATGACCAACCTGGAGATTGTGCGTAATTTCGTGGAGCAGGGCGGAAAGGCGCAGTTCGTGGCCACGGGTGAATTTGCCGTGCAGGAGGGCGACAAGACCACGCAGATGCTGGGCACCTACAGCCCCGTGCCCGCGCTGGCCTGGGCGGTGGTGGCGCAAAAGCCGCAGCGCGAGGCCTACCGCGGGGTCTACGAAATGCAGCGCACGGCCGGCCTGCTGGCCCTGCTGCTGGTGCTGGCCAGCATCGGCATCAGCAGTTTCGCCGCCCGCAAAATCACCAATCCCCTGGAGATCCTGACCGAGTCGAGCCGTGCCATTGCCCGCGGCGACTTCTCGCAGCGCGTGCGCCTGGACAGCCGCACCGAAATTGGCGAGCTGGCGGGCACCTTCAACACCATGTCGGAAGAGCTGGAACAGTTCGTGGCCGAGCTGAAGCGCGCCGCCGAGGAAAACCGCGCCCTCTTCCTCAACTCCATCCAGATGCTGGCGGGCGCGGTTGACGAAAAAGATCCGTACACGCGCGGCCACTCCGACCGGGTAACGCGCTACTCCGTCCTGCTCGCCACCGAACTGGGCCTGCCGGAGGAGTTTGTGGAGAAATTGCGCATCTCCGCGCAGCTGCACGACGTCGGCAAGATCGGAATCGAAGACCGGGTGCTCAAGAAGCCGGGCGCATTAACCCCGGAAGAATTCGAGATCATGAAGACCCACACCACCAAGGGAGCGAACATCCTGCGCCCGGTCAAGCAGCTGCAGGAGATGCTGCCCGGAATCGAGCTGCACCACGAGTCGCTGGATGGGCGCGGGTATCCCTACGGCCTGAAGGGCGACGCCATCCCCTTGATGGCGCGCATCATCGCGGTAGCCGACACCTTCGACGCCATCACCACCAACCGTCCCTACCAGACGGCGCACGATGGCGCCTATGCGGTCCGCGTCATTACCAGCCTGGCGGAGAAGCGGCTGGACCCCCAAGTCGTGGCCGCGTTGAGCGCGCTGTTCGAGCGCGGGGAAATTCGCGTCGCGCACACGGCCGCAACTGCGCCGGCCCCGGTTGAGCCTCATGCCGAGATCCCCGTGGATGTAGTGGCGGCTGTGGAGAGCGGCCGGGTCTAAGTAGCAGTCTCTGTCCTTTCTCTTATACAATTAAGAGTAACCGCGGCGAGCCGAAGAAATTCGCCGGGCCTTTTTTGCCCCTTAATGCATCCTACGTTCATTCACCGGAAAGGGGTTTTACGGCTTGCAGGCGAGGCTTTAGCCTGCGGTCAAGTCGTGAGGCAGCGGCCAAGTTCCGGACTGCGGTCTATTTGTGAACTGGACGGTGCGAGGGGCGGAATCGGGAAAGTACTCCCCGGGAAAGGTTTCGCTTCTGTTAACATAAATCCTTTAACAATATGACTTTGAAGACACTGTTCCTGAATCCCCCCTCGTTCGAGAACTTTGACGGGGGCGCCGGATCGCGCTGGCCTGCCACCCGCGAGATCGAATCGTACTGGTACCCGGTATGGCTGGCCTATCCGGCGGGCATGCTGGAGGGCTCGCGGTTGCTGGATGCGCCGCCCCACCACGTCTCCGCCGAGGAGACCATCAAGATTGCCCGCGATTACGAGTTTCTCGTTCTCTTCACCAGTACGCCTGGATTTCCCGGCGACGTGCGCCTGGTGGAGGCCATGAAGCGGGAGAATCCCGCACTCAAGGTAGCCTTTGTTGGTCCGCACGTGAGTGTTCTTCCGGAGAAGTCGCTGCGCGACTGCAGCGCCATTGATTTCGTGGTGCGCAAGGAATTTGACTACCCGGTTGTGGAATTCGCCCAGGGCAAGCCGCTGGAGCAGATTGCCGGCGTGTCCTACTGGAAGAACGGCAGCATCGTTCACAATCCGGACCGCCCGGTAATCAACGACCTGGATGCGCTGCCCGACGTGGTGGACGTCTATAAGCGCGACCTCGATCCCCGGCGCTACAACGTTCCCTTCCTGCTGCACCCCTTTGTGTCTCTGTACACCACCCGCGGCTGCCCGGCGCAATGCACCTTCTGCCTCTGGCCGCAAACCCTGAGCGGGCATCCCTGGCGCAAGCGCTCCACCGACAAGGTGGCGGCCGAGATGGCGAAGGCCAAGGAGTATTGGCCCTGGGTACGGGAGTTCTTCTTCGACGACGACACGTTCAACCTGCAAAAGGCGCGCACCATCGAGCTGTGCTCCAAGCTGAAGCCCCTGGGACTGACCTGGTCGTGCACGTCGCGCGTCACCACCGACTTCGAGACGCTGAAAGCCATGAAGGAAGCAGGATGCCGGCTGCTGATCGTGGGATATGAGTCCGGCGACGCGCAGATCCTGAAGAACATCAAAAAAGGCGCCACGGTGGAGCGGGCGCGCCAGTTCACCAAGGATTGTCACAAGCTGGGGCTGGTGATCCACGGCGACTTCATCCTGGGCCTGCCCGGCGAAACGCCGGCCACCATCGCGAACACGATTGCTTTCGCCAAAGAGCTGGACGTCGAAACCATCCAGGTCTCGGTGGCGCACGCCTATCCCGGCACCGAGTTGTTCGAGTACGCCGTGAAGAACGGCTTCATGTCGAACCGGGAGATGGTGGACGAAGGCGGGCATCAACTGGCCCACATCGAGTATCCGGGGCTCTCGAGCGACGACATTCTGGAGGCGGTACACCGCTTCTACGACGAGTACTACTTCCGGCCTAAAGCGGTGTTCCGCATCCTGCGCAAGGCGGTGTTCGATTCCTCCGAGCGTTCGCGGCTGTACAAGGAGGCGAAAACCTTCCTCCGGCTGCGCTCTCAGCGGAACCGCGCGGTGCGGCAGCGGCGCTCACAACCGGTTCCACCCCCGCCCCCGACCCTGCGCCCCACGGCTCCGGAGAAAGCGGAAGCTGTCGAAGCCGCCAACGCCTAGGAAGCCGGCGTGACTCTGCGCAAGTACGCGGTGCTGGGGAGCATCGTGCTGTTCGGCGCCCTGGGCGACGCCATGCTCTCGCGCGGGATGCGCTCGGTGGGCTCGATCACCCTGGGGCATTGGCACCAGGTCATTTTCGCGGTGCTGCATCCCTGGGTCGCGCTCGGCATTCTGTTCCTCCTGGGCTTCTTTGCCGCCTACATGACGGCCCTGTCATGGGCGGACCTCACCTACGTGCTTCCGGCCACCTCGCTGGGCTACGTCTTGCTGGCCCTGATCGCGAAATTTGCGCTCCACGAGGATGTGACCGCCTCGCGCTGGCTGGGTATCGTGCTCATCTCGGCGGGCGTAGGGTTTGTCACCCGCGGTCCGGAGCTCACCCGCACTTCCCAGAACCAGGCGCGCGGTTCCAGCGGAGAACCGCAGTGAGAGATCTGTACACCTGGCTCTCCATCGCACTCATCGTCCTGGCCTCCGTCACCGGCGACATTCTGCTGGCGCGCGCCATGAAGCGCATTGGGGACCTCGGCGAGCTGCGCAGCCGGCGGGGGCTGCTGGTGGTGTTGAAGCGGGTGCTGAGCAGCCGCACCTTCCTGCTGGGTGTCGCCTGCATGGCGCTGGCCTTCTATGGGCTGTTGCTGGCGCTGTCGTGGGCGGACGTGAGCCTGGTGGGACCGGCATCGGCTTCGCTCACCTTCATCGGAAACGCGGTGGCGGCCCGCAGCTTTCTGCACGAGCGGGTGGACGGGCGCCGCTGGGCCGCCGTGCTCCTGGTGGCGGTGGGGGTTGCGCTGGTGGCGGTCTAGAGGAGCGCGCCGCGGCCAGGCAGCGGTCCTTTTCTAATCACATTGCAGCGTGACCCAGCTCACAGCAATTTCCTTCCGCGAGAATTAACGATGGTCGCGAAGATTGTCGGGCGCTCAGGCCTCGACGAAGGGCCGAGCGACAAACCCCAGCCTGGCGTCAGGAAGGCTGAGCGGTAGCCGGCCCGCGACACTTGTATGTCCCGCAACCGGGCGCCCGACAAGGCAATCGCCGTATCGTCAACTCCTCCTCCCGCCCACACCGGCGGCCTTGGGTCCCTTTCCCATGACTTCAAAATTCACCTTAAGGAGTGTTCCCATGTTCGCACGTATGCTTGAACTCACACTCAAGAAGGACAAGAAGGTTGAACTCACCCGCGCTATGAAGGATGAGATCACCCCCATCCTGAAGAAGTATCACGGCTTCTTTGAGGTGCTGGCGCTCGAAGTGGAGAACGAGCCCACCAAGTTCTTCGCCATCAGCCTGTGGACCAATCGCGCTGACCTCGAGAGATACGAGAGAGAGATGTATCCCAAGGTGAAGACCATTCTCGATCCCTACCTGACGGTGGCGCCGATCGTGAAGCTCTGCAACGTGGATCACACCATCACCGAGCGGGTTCTGGGGGTCGCTGCCTGAAGCAGCCTGCCCTACGGCCCTGGCCGAAACGCCAGGGCCTTTTTCTTTGCAGCTTTCGCGCGGCTCCCACATCCATTGCGGCAAGCTGGAGACCAGCAACGGAGAGTGAACCATGACGGACGCGCGCTACCCCATTGGCAAGTTCGAGATGGATCCGGCGGTCACGCCGGAGAAGCGAACAACCTGGATTGACGCCATTGCGGCCTGTCCCGCAAACATGCGGGAAGCCGTCGGGCGACTCACGGCGTCGCAACTGGATACACCTTATAGGGCGGGGGGCTGGACGGCGCGCCAGGTCGTGCACCACCTTCCCGACAGCCACATGAATGCTTATTGCCGCTTCAAGCTTGCGCTCACGGAGGAGGAGCCGACCATCAAGCCATACCGCGAGGAGCGTTGGGCCGATCTGGCCGATTCCCGGGCGCCGGTGGAGGTTTCCCTGGCGCTGCTGGAACACCTGCACGGGCGCTGGGTGCTCCTGCTGCGGTCGATTTCCGAACGTGACTGGCAACGCACGCTGCGCCACCCCGAAATGGGCACGATGACGCTCGAACGCGTGCTGGCTCTCTATGCCTGGCATGGAAGGCACCACGTGGCACACATTGCCTCCCTAAATCACTCCGCGGGTCGATATTCAGGTTGAATTCGCGGGCTTACCCGGTGAAACGCATCAAGCCCGCGGGGCGAAGATCGGGCACAACAAATTGCGGGCGCCGCACCCCGGCCGCCCGGGCGAGGGCCTCGGCGGCCATATAGCCGGCGCGCACGGCGCCTTCCATGGTGGCGGGCCAGCCGGTTGCGATCCAATCCCCGCTCAGAAAGACGCGGGGCCACGGGGTCAACGGCTGGGGACGCAGGCGGTCGCAGCCCGGCCGCGGGGACCAGGTGGCGTGCACTTCCTTGATAACCGCCGATTTCAACAGCGCAGCCGAGCGCACCAGCGGAAAGAACTCGCCCAATTCCTCGACGGCCAGCTCAACGATCTGGGGGCGCGACTTTTCCACCAGCGATCGCGACGCGCTGACCACAAGCTCCACGTAGCTGCCGGGCGCACCCTGGCGTCCCAGCAAATCAGACTTGTGAAACATCCACTGGATGGTGCGATCCAGCAGGACGGCGTGCGGCAGCTCCGTAATCCGACGGTCAAACCAGAGATGCACGCCGGTAATGGGGGAGCTTTCGAACTGCGCGGCGGCCTGGCGCAGCGGCAGCGCGTCGGGTGTTGGTGGCAGAAGTCCCGCTACCGTGTTGAAGGGCACGGACAGCAGAACATAGTCGTAAACGAATTCCTGTCCGCCGGCCGCGACCACCGGGCGGTCGTCATGCCCGGCGACGCTCTCGACGGCCGAGCGCAGGCGAACCTCGCCGCCGCGCTCCCGAATGTAGTTTCCGGCGGCCGCGTAGAGCTCGGCCAGGGGAACCGTGGGCACGCCCATCAGGCCCGCGGCCCGCGATTTCAGGAACGATTCCCGGAAGACTTGCGCTCCGTAGTACACCGACACCCGATCCAGGTCTTCGTTGAGGGCGCTGACCAGCACTACCTTCCAGAAGCGCTCGATGGCCCGCGGAGTCTGCCCGTGCCGCTGCAGCCACTGCAGGAAACTGCTGTTCTCCTCTTCGGCCACGGGACGAGCCAGAGCGGTCATGGCACGTGCAATCGCGAGCTTATCGCTGAGGTGCAGGCAGGGCGCGCGCAAGAAAGCCGGGGCGTGGTGCAGCGGCGCCGGCAGAAACGAAGGGCGAATCACCGACTCCCGGCCACCGGGCTCCAGAAAGATCAGCCCGTCGAACCATCGGATTTTGTCAGCGACCCCGGTGCGCCGGTAAAACTCGACCAGGTTGGTGCAGCAGCCCAGCAACACGTGCTGGCAGTTGTCCACCACCTCGTTGGTGCCGGGATGCTGGTAGGAAGAGGCCCGTCCACCCAGATAAGGCCGGCGCTCATGGAGGGTGACGCGGAAGCCGGACCCGGCCAGAGCGCAGCCGGCAGCGAGCCCCGCCAGCCCGCCCCCGATTACGGCGACCCGCGCGCCGCTTGCCGACGCGAGTGTCATGCCGCCAGACGGCGCCACCACCCTTGCGTGAGCACGCTTAGCTTTTCCGCCGTGGAGAGCCGCACCTTTCTCCGGAACACCTGGTAGCCCCGACGGGCAATTTTCTCCAGCAGCCGACGATAAATGGTCACCAGCACCCACAGCGCGGGCTGACTGTCCTCCTCCACCAAGGGAAGCAGTTGGTCGGCGGCACGGTAAAACTGGCGCGCGCGCTCGGCCTGAAGCGCGAGCACGGATTGCAGGCCGGCCGGACTCGAACCGTTGCCCAAGTCCGCCGCCGAGCAGCCAAATTCCGCCAGGTCGGACTCGGGCAGATAGACGCGGCCCATGCGGGCATCTTCCTTCACGTCGCGAATGATGTTGGTGAGCTGGAAGGCGACGCCGCACTGCTCGGCAAGCGGCTCAGCCCGGGGATCGCGATAGCCAAAGATGCGGATGGTGACCAGACCCACCACCGAAGCCACGTAGTAGCAGTAGGAGTACAGGTCGTCGAAGGTGGCGTAGCGGATGGGCCGTCCGTCTTCTCCCAGGTCCATCGCGGTCCCCTGAGCGAGCTGATCCAGCAGCCGCACCGGGATGTCGAACCGGCGCACCGCGTCGGAGAGGGCCAGCAGCACGGGATCGTCCGTGTGCGCCCCTTCCACGGCACGATGCAGAGCGGCCAGCCAGGCCGACAAGCGGCTGCGCCTTTCCGCGGGATCCAGGCCGGGCTGATCACTGATATCGTCACAGTGGCGCATGAAGGCATACACCGCGCTGAGCGCGTCGCGCTTGGGACGCGGCAGCACCAGGAAGGCATAGTAGAAATTCCGCGCCGAGCGCCGCGTAATGCGGCGGCAGATAGCGTAGGCGGCGGCCGCTTCGGGAGCAGCAGCCACGGTGGCCTGCGACACGGCCGGGCTCACAGCAGCTTCCTCGCGGCAGCGCGCGCCACCAGCGCCAGCTTGCGCGGCTTGCTGATCACGGGCCGGCGGCGCAACACGTCGTAGCCCTGGCGCGCAATGGCATCCAGGATTGCCAGGCCACCGCGGCTGAAAAGCTCAATGTCGATGGCTAGCTCGCGATCCACCCGCGCGGCCAGCGGCAACCCGCGTTCGAACCATTCGCGGGCGCGCTGCACTTGGAAGCGCATCAGGTCCAGGAACTGGGGAGTGGCCCGCCTTTCCGCAATGTCCGCTTCCCCCACGCCGTACCGATGCAGATCTTCCACGGGCAAATAGATGCGCCCCTTGGCGTAATCCACGGCGACGTCCTGCCAGAAGTTGGCCAGCTGCAACGCCGTGCAGGTGTAATCGGAGAGTTGCTGCAGCTCCGGGTCGTCGTACCCGCACACGTACAACACCAGGCGCCCGACCGGATTGGCGGAATAGCGGCAATACCCGAGCAGGTCGTCGAAGGTCGCGTAGCGCGTTACACGCTGGTCCTGACGGAAGGCTTGCAGCAGATCGGCGAAAGGCTGGCGCGGGACCCGGCAGGCCTGGACCGTCTCCGCCAGGGCCACAAAAACCGGGTGACGAGGGCGGCCCGCGTAGCAGGCGTCCAGTTCGGCTTCCCAGTCGTCGAGCAGCGCCAGAGACTGTTGCGGATCGCCCACCTCGTCGCCGAGATCGTCGGAGATACGGCAGTACGCGTAGACACTAAAAAAATGGCGCCGCAGACGGGTGGGCAAGAACCAGCTGGCGACGGAAAAATTCTCGTAATGGCTGCGGGCCAGCCGCTCGCAGTAAGCGCGCGCCTCCTCCAGGGTGGGCGGGGTTGCCGGGATTGCGTACTCCGGGGGGAGCGCGCTCCAGCCGCGCGCTGCGCTTGAGGCCGGCGCAGCCGCCCTGTCCGTGCTGGCGGGAGGGTGCTGGGAACGGTCGCTTGCGGTTGATGCCATACGCGTCAAGTTCCCAGCCCGCGGGTCAGTGTCCCGGGATAATCGCCGTCTTAATGTCGCCGTTCCGATTCAGCATGTGCCGCAGCACATGCTGCAGGCGCGACAGCGGCGCTTCCCCGGTGATGTAGTCGTTGCCGCGGATCTTCTTTTCGGCGATCAGGGCGAAGGCGCGGCGCACCGTTTCCGGCGTGTGATGGAAGGTGGCCTTGAGCGTGATCTCCGAATAGTGCAGCCGGTTCGTGTCCAGTTGCACCTTGGTCCCGCTGGCGCAGCCGCCAAAAAAATTCACCGTGCCGCCCTTGCGCACCATGTCAATGGCCCATTCCCAGGCCTGCGGGCGTCCCACTGCCTCGATCACCACATCGCCGCCGCGCCGTTCGGGCGTGAGCGCGCGCACCGCCTCCACCGGATGCGGCTCCTTGGTGATCTGCACCACGTCGTTGGCGCCCATGCGCTTCGCCGCCGAAACCTGGGAGTCGCGCTTGACCACCGAAATGACGTTGCAACCCGCGATCTTGGCCACCTGAATGAACATCATGCCGATGGGGCCGCCTCCGATCACCACCACCGTGTCGCCGATATCGGGCTTGGTCTCATGCAGGCCGCGCAGCACGCAGGCCAGCGGCTCGCACATGGCCGCGTTCTCGAAGCTGACCCCAGGCGGGATGGCCAGCATATTGGTTTCAACGATGCGCCTGGGAATGCGGATGTACTCGGCGTAGGCGCCGTTGTTGAACAGCAGGTCCTCGCAGAGGTTCTCCTGGTGCTTGGAGCAGTAGAAGCACATGGCGCAGGGCGCGGAGTTGAGCGCCACCACGCGCATGCCCGGGCGGAAACCGCGCACGCCCGGCCCTACCTCCTCGATGACCCCGGCCAGCTCGTGGCCAAACAACGCCGGAGGCACGATCATGCGCGCATGGTAGCCGCGCTGATAAACCTTCAGGTCAGTGCCGCAGGTGAGCGCCACCTGCACCTTGATGAGTACTTCTCCCTCGCCAACGCGGGGGATGGGCACTTTTTCGATCTTGACGTCCTCTTTACCGTAGAGGACCGCCGCCGTCATGGTTCCGTTCACTCTCTGTGTCCTTCCTACGAACTGCCCGGCTGAATAACAATCTTCAGCGATTCCGGTTGCGGATGGGCAGCCAGCGTGAGCGCTTCAACGGCTCGCTCCAGCGGGAAGCGGTGGCTGATCAGCCGCTCCAGCTCCATTTCCCTGCGGAATACGAAGCCGGCCGATTCCTTTTGAAGATCGACGGAAGCGCTATATGATCCCAGCAACGATTTCTCGTCCACGCACACCGCGGCGGGGTCGATGATTGCCTCCCCGTGCACGGTCTGCGCAAAGAGTAAAACCCGGCCGCCAGGACGAGTTGCGTCCATGGCTGTACCGATGAGGCTACTGCCTCCCACCGCCAGGATGACCGCGTCGGCCCCACGCCCCTCGGTGCGCTCGCGCACGGTTACCACCAGGTTCTCGCGCGAGGCGTCTACCGTTTCCTCCAGGCCGAAGCTCTTAGATATTGTAAGCCTCGGAGGAAACAAATCGGAAGTTATTACCCTAGCGCCGGCCCGGCGGGCCAACACCGCCAAAATCATGCCGATAGGGCCCTGCCCGATAACGGCGACGGTTTCGCCGCGCTGCAGAAGCAATGTGGCGATGCCTTTCATGCAGGTGTTCACCGGCTCGACAAAGCAGGCCTGTTCGAACGAGACGCCGTCGGGAATGCGCTCCACGCCGCGCTCCACAATCCAGTCCATGACGCGCACATACTCGGCAAAGCCGCCGCCCGCGGGTTCGAACCCGGCTGTGCATCCCACCTTCTTGTACGTGGGACACTGCGCAAACACCTGGTGCTGACAGTAGTAGCAGCGGCCGCAGGGAATGTGATGAAACGCCATGACCCGGTCGCCCACCCGCAACCCTCGCACCTGCGGGCCCACGGCGGCTACCGTCCCGGCGGTTTCATGGCCGAAGATGCGGGGAGCGGAGTGCGACCCGGTGGCAATCTTTTTCAGGTCGGTCCCGCAGATGCCGCAGGTGTGCACGCGAATCAGCAGCTCGCCGGGCCCGATGGCGGGCACGGGAACGGTTTCCATGCGCACATCGTTGGCGCCGCGGTAGACGGCCGCGCGCATGGTGGCGGGAACGGTCGCCTCCTGCGCGGGCACTTCCAGTTGTCTCGCCACAGGCATCAGGATCTCGCTCCGGTGGTGCATTCCAGGACCACCTCGGATTTGCCGCGACACTCCGCCGCGGTGCGATTGAACTGATCCAGCCAGCCGGCCAGGGCGTGGCGGGCGCGCTCGCTATTGCGCGCCATGGCTAGCATTGCCGGCCACAGCCAAGGTCGCGCAACCCCGCTGGCCGCGAACGCGACGGTGCGGAACGCTCCGTCCGCGGCGATGAAGCGCTCGAACCGCGGGAACTCGAAGCCGGGTGCATCGGTAATCGCCTTGACCGCCATGAATCGCGTGCAGCGCGCTTCCGCCCCTTTGCCCACAGCCGCCGCCTCCATGTCCACCGCGTCGGCCGCGTAAGAACGCGCCAACTGCGCCTTTTGCTCCGCGCTGGCAACCCGGTCGAAGGAAAGCAGCGTGCCGCTCCCCTTCAGCGTGGCCACGCGGCTGCCGTCCTTGGCGTCAATGACGACGGCTGGAAGCAACAACTGGCCCACCGAGCAGCCTGGTTGCAAGGCCCCGGCGAATCCGAGGGAGACGACCGCCTCCGGGCGGTAGAGGCCGATAGCGGCCTCGCAGGCCCGCCGCGCGGGCCCGGGGCCGATGCCACCGCACACCAGCACAGCGCGCCCATCGCCATTCTCGTAAAACCGCCAGCGCCGGCCCTCGTATTCGCGCTCCACGACGCGCCAGCCCTTCACAGCCGGCCAGACTTCGCGCCGCAGGGCCGCGACGATCGCCACCTCAGGCATAGCCATGTCCCCGAAACCATTCCACCGCGCGCCGCAGGGCGTCGTTCACCGGCTGCGCTTTCCATCCCAGTTCGCGCTCCGCCCGCGCGCTGGTGACAAACATTTTTTTGCGTCCCATGCGCACCGCGTCCAGGGTCACGCGCGGCTCCCGCCGCAACAGCAGCCCGGTGTAGGCGGTGTCCACCGCGCCGGCAGCCAGCGCCACGGCATAAGGCAAACGCACGCGCGGCGAGGGCAAGCCGGTGATCGCCGCCAGACGATCGAGAATCTGCTTCAAGGTGAGGTTCTCGCCTCCCAGGATGTAGCGTTCGCCGCGCTTGCCTTTCTCCAGCGCGAGCAGGTGGCCGCGGGCCACATCGGCCACATCCACCAGGTTCAGGCCGGTGTCCACGTACGCCGGGAACTTGCGTCGCAAAAAATCCACGATGATGCGCCCCGTGGGCGTGGGCTTGATGTCGCGCTCGCCCACCGGCGTGGTGGGATTCACCACCACCACGTCCACGCCCTGGCGCGCCGCTTCCAGCGCCACCTGTTCTGCCTGGAACTTAGAGCGCTTGTAGTGGCCGATCATGTTGTCGAGCGATACCGGCGAACTCTCGTCGGCCGGACGCCCGTTGGGGGTGAAGCCCATGGTGGCAACGCTGCTGCAATACACCACCCGCCGCACCCCGTTTTCGACGGCAGCGCACAAAAGGGCGCGGGTGCCTTCCACGTTGGCGAGGTACATGGAGCGCGGGTCCGGCGTCCACAGCCGGTAGTCCGCGGCTACGTGAAACACCACCTCGCATCCCGCCACCGCCGCCCGCAGAGACTGCGGATCGCAAAGATCGCCGACCACCGGCTCTCCGGGCACCCCCTCCAGGTTGGCCAGGGTGCTGCCGGACCGAACCAGCAACCTGAGATCAGCGCCTTGCTCCGCCAGCGTGCGGGCTACATGGCTGCCCACGAACCCGGTTCCGCCGGTGACAAGCGCTTTCATGCATCCCGCGCCGGGCTACTCCAGCGCCTCGGGCTCGAGCGAAATGTTCTTCTCCCCGGCTGCTTTGCGTTCCCAGTAGCTGCGAACCCATGCCTCCCAGCTCTTGCCGGCCGCCATGTCGCGGCCGCTGAACGCCAAGCCCGCAATATCGGCAAACGAAACCGTCAGCTTGCCGCCGCCTTGTTTAGGGAACAGGCGCACGCAGGATTCCGCCAGCGTTGCTCCCGAGCGGCGGTCGAAAACATAGCCTTCCACCTGGCTGCCATCTTTACGGGTGATGAGCACGTCGCCACGGTAGTCGAAGGCGCGCTCCAGGGCGGCGCGAAGATCATCCTCGCCGGCCAGCTCCGGCACCCATCCCTCCAGCTGCGCGTGCTGTGCTCCGGGGACAACTTCCAGAGCGTCCGGATCGGCGCCCGAAGCAGGAGTGGATCCCTTACCGGTCAACCAGGGTCTCCTGCTCGGCTGCCTGGATCTGGACCAGGGGATTCACAGCGTGCACCGGCTCGACGGGCTCCTCCAGCAGCTCCAGGGCGGCACGGTCTTCATAGCGATGGGAAAACGTGGCGCGCACGGTCGCCCAGAATCCGCGCAGCGATCCGAAGGTATCGTTGACCGCAGACGCCTCGTATCCGCTGTGCACCATGCAATTTGCGCACTTGGGATTGCCCGACTCCGTGCCATACCTGGCCCATTCGGTGGTCTGCAGAAGCTCGGCAAAAGTATCCGCGTAGCCGTCCTGTAGCAGGTAGCACGGCTTCTGCCAGCCGAAGACGTTAAACGTGGGCATGCCCCACGGGGTACAGGCGTAATTCCGCTTGCCCATCAGGAACTCGAGGAAGAGCGGCGACATGTTGAAACGCCAATCCGGCTTGCGATTGGAGAGAATGCCGCGGAACAGGCGGCGGGTGCGCGCACGGCCCAGGAAATGGTTCTGGTCAGGGGCCTTGTCGTAAGAGTAGCCGGGCGAGAGCATCATGCCCTCGACGCCCAGTTCCATCATCTCGTCGAAGAATGCGCGCACGCTCCTGGGATCGGCGCCGTCGAACAATGTGGTGTTGGTGGTCACGCGGAAGCCGCGTGCCAGCGCTTCCCGAATAGCTTCCACTGCCTTGTCGTAGCCGCCTTCCAGGCACACAGAGAAATCGTGGTGCTCGCGTTGGCCGTCGAGATGCACGGAAAATGTCAGGTACTTGCTGGGCTTGAAGAGGTGGATCTTCTGCTTCAGCAGCAGCGCGTTGGTGCACAGGTAGATGTACTTCTTGCGGGCCACCAGGCCTTCCACGATTTCCGCGATCTGCGGGTGGAGAAGCGGTTCGCCTCCCGGGATCGCGACCGTCGGCGCGCCGCACTCGTCCACGGCCCGAAAACACTCTTCGGGGGTAAGCTGCATCTTGAGCACGTGGCCGGGATACTGAATTTTGCCGCACCCGGCACAAGCCAGGTTGCAGCGGAACAGGGGCTCGAGCATGAGCACCAGCGGATACTGCTTGCGCCCACGCAATTTTTGCCCGAGGACGTAGGTTGCCACCGTCCACATTTGCGAAACTGGTACGGCCATGAACCCCCTCTTGATCCTTTACTGCGCGGCCGCGCGGGAAGGCGCCAGTTGCGCCTCCACCACCTTGGCATAGGTGGTCAGCGCCAGCAGCGGGAAATATTGCCGGTACAGGTGGTACTTCAGGTAGAACACGCGGGGAAAGCCCGTCCCCGTGCAGTACGCCTCGTCCCAGGAACCGTCCTTCTTCTGGTGCTTGAGCAGGAAGGCGATGCCGCGGGCAACGGAATCGCTGCGCGTATCCTCGGCGGCCAGCAGTCCGAGCACGGCCCAGGCGGTTTGCGAGGGCGTGCTCGGCCCCAGTCCGCGGGTGGAAGGATCGTCGTAGGAGCCGCAGGTCTCGCCCCAACCGCCATCGGCGTTCTGCACCGAGCGCAACCACTCCGCCGCCTGCTGCACGTACGGCTCGTGATGGTCCACCCCGATGGCCTCCAGCCCGCGCAGCACCTGCATGGTGCCGTAGATGTAGTTCACGCCCCAGCGCCCGAACCAGGAGCCGTCCGGTTCCTGTTCCTTGCGCAGGAACTCGATGGCGCGCTGCACCGCGCGGTCTTGCAGGGTCAACCCGTAGGTGGCCAGCATCTCGAGCACCCGTCCGGTGATGTCCACCGTGGGCGGATCGAGCATGGCATTGTGGTCGGCGAAGGGGACGTACTGGAACA
>JAMXLI010000327.1 GCA_024281115.1 Terriglobales bacterium
CGGGTAGCGATATCGAATACGCCGACGAAGTCACCATCCTCAAAGCCATGGAAGGCCGCCGCGAACTGTAGCGCCGTGCGGGCCTTTTTCCTCCAGGAAAGCTTCGCCAAATGTGCAATTCTTTGGACATTGACGGCTGGGCCAGATCGCGAAGGAGAGACTGATCGCCCATTCAGAAGCCACTAACAACAATATAATCAACACCTTACATGGCAGGCGCGAATGCTCTGCTTCAATGCCTTGTTTGGCGGTGAGCGTGCTTTGTCCAGTGCGTCCGTTTCCTCGCTCTCTGAGTTCTCGAGCTGCCGGGAACGTGCATGGAGGTAGCTGACTCAAACAATAGCCAGGGCACGTTCGTGACAGTTCTGGCGCACTACGATGTAACCGCTTCGTAGCGGCGCTTCAAACCGGGTCAACCAACCCGGTTTTTTTATTGCCGCTGCAACCGGGAAAGCAGGTCCTGCGGGTGAACCGGCTTAGCCAGGATTTCGAACTCGTGGCCTTGAGAGCGTGCATTTTCCAGCAGGTCGGCGGTGGCCGCCTGCCCGGAAAACAGCAGAATCTTGCATTTGGGCAGGAACTCGCGGACGGCAATCGCAACGTCGATGCCGGTAATGGTCTCGTGATTGAAGATCACATCGCTGATCAGCAGGTCGGGGGTGCGGCTCCGGGCCAGTTCGATGGCGGACTGCCCGGAATAGGCCGGAAAAGCATCGAAACCGTTCTGGTTCAAGATGATCGAAAGTGTGTCGGCGATCACGCGTTCGTCGTCCACGACCAGTACTTTGGGCTTCATCCAGTAACTTTCCTCGGGAGAGGGATTTCGCTACTCTGGGTTTAATTATAGCGGGTAGACCAGCTTAGGCCGGTTCTGGGGCCGCTGACGCCCTGTAGCGGGCATCAGTATCTTGGAGGAGGGTTTATGCGTTACCTGTTGTTCCTGCTACTTGCCGCTTTGTCGGTAGCCGGAGTTTTTGCGCAGACCGGCAACCTGCCGAATTCCACGACCCAGTCGGGTTCCTCCCGCCACGGAACCAGCGACACTACCCAGAGTGACCGCGTTCAGCCCAGCGACGGGGGAAATACCGGCAGCAGCACGCACGACAGCATCATCACCTCCGACCAGCAGATCCAGTCCAGCTATTCGGCGGAGCAGACGCCGGAGGGCGCTTCCGGGGGCGGCCAGATCCCGGCAGGGGCCCTGGTCAATGCCACTCTCGACCTGTTGTTGACCTCGAAGTCGTCCCAGGCCGGCGACAAGTTTACGGCAACGGTGTCGCAGCCCGTGCGCGGCTATGACGGTTCCTCGCTGATACCGGCCGGCACCAAGCTGGAAGGCATGGTCACGAGGGTCGAGCAGAGCCAACTGGAATCCTCCCTGGTGGGCGGCGCGTGCAAAATCGAATTCCGCTTTGATCGGATGGTGCTGCCGAACGGCGCCAGCACGCCCGTAAACTTGAGCCTTGTCTCCATCAAGGCTCCCGAAAGCAAGATCAAGCCCACGCGCAATAGCTCAGCGGACGACGATTCTGCCCGCTCAGAATCACAGAATTCGGCGACGTCCTCCGATCCCCAGGGCGCTTCGGAGTCGCCTTCCGACCGCTCGATGAAAGGGCTTTCCGTTACTTCCGCCCCCGGGGGCGGGTACGTTACCGCAACCGACGCCAGCATGGTCAGCCTGCCGCCGCAGACCACAGTGGTGCTGCGCTTCCAGCACAGCACGATGGCGCCCTCATCCGCGATGCGCTGATCGGTGGCGGCCGGCCAAGGCCCCTCCAACCAACGCCATGACCTAGGTAACTAGGCGGAGGGGCCCTACCGTCTTAGGCTAGGGCGACGGAGGAGTGTCGCCATCAACCCCGAATCCACACAGGACGTCAGGATTCCTGCTGCGCGGGCTTTCGTCCACAGCCTGAACATCCTGGTTAAGTACGTCCGCCTTTATGGCTTTGACCATAAGCGCACGGAAGATCAATTCCAGGTTGCGTGGAGCGAGTTGAGGGCAGCGCTGCCGGCCGCCGGCAATGCCGGTTTTCTGCTGGGCGTTTCCGGCATGAAACTCCTGGTGGATGGCGTGCCGCTGGAGACCGGGCAAGCCGAGCGCGGGTTTGCTCAATTGCTGACGGCCGCCGGCCTGACCAGCATCCACTTCTCTTCCCGCGTCACCTCGGATGATTTCACCCGCCTTATCCGCGCCTTCGCCGCCGGTGGTTCCAAGGCGCAGGCAGTGGCGGAGCAGGTCAAAGCGGCGCTGGGCGACGAAAACAGCCAAATCAAGATCAACCAGATCAAGTTCGTGGCGGCCGACCCCATGGGGGGCGAGATGCCGCTGGCCGCGCAAATGGCGGCGCAGAACCTGGGACCGGAATTCAAGGAATGGCTGCAGGATCCGCAGAAGCTGCTGCAGTTGATGGCTGCGGCTGAGGGCGCCAAGGGGGCATCCTCCGGCGCGGGATCAGGAGCGGCCCAGGCCACCGCGCCCGGCTATGCCCCGCTGCAGGACGAAGAAGTCGTGCAAGGCATTCGCCTGCTGACCAAGTTCGGGCGGATCGTCGAGAGCGGAGAAGCCGAACCCGACGCGCAGTCGATCGAATTGGACCAAACTCCGGCGAACGTTAAGGCGAGCTTGCAGCAATTGCTCCAGAACATTGCCACGCAAGCCCCGGCGGCGCCCCAGGACGACGCGCCGCTGCTGATGAAAGCTGCCGAGCAACTGGCCATCAAATACGCGCTGGAACGCTACGAGCGCGGCGAGGTGCGTGTGAATGCGGTCCACGAGATGATGGAGCGCATGAGCCGGCAGATGGATACCCTGCGCGAAGTCCTCAAGTCCCAGGAAGATCGCATGAGTAAGGCCGGCATGCTGGTGGAATCCCATGCCGACATCCTGGACCGTCTGTTCTGGGCGGAGGTCCCGGAAGCGGGCAAGCGCAGCGTGCTCATGTCGGCGGAGGCTGCCTGCGTTCCGCCCCGCAACGTGCGCTCCTATGTCGAGCAACTGCTGGAACGTGGCGATCAGGAAGGCGCTTCCGAGATCCTGCGGAATTACTGCGGCTGTCTCTCTACCGGCGACAACGAGGTGCAGCGCAAGGCGGCCACCGGCCTCAGCCAATTGGCCGATCTTTATGCCGTGGCCGGCGCCGGCCTGCTGGCGCACGCCATTGATGCGGTTTCCGCCCGCATGGTCGTCGAAGGCAACGGTGAAGCTGAGAGCCTGCTGAGCGCCGCTTTTGTCCGCCTCGGCCAGGAAGCGGTGTCGCGCCGCGTCTACGCCCCGGTCAAGCAGTTGCTCGTCACCCTGGTCCACATTGAGAGAAAGCGGCCGGTCCTGGCGCAAGACTTGCGCCCCCGCCTCGGAATCGAGCACCGCCTGCCGGAATTTGTGGGCGAAGCCGTTGAACTCGCGGAAGTCCCGGAAGAGCTGGTGGACGTGTTGCGTGAGGCGCCCAAGGCAGCCGCGGAACACATTGCCGAACGTTTTGCGCGCGCGCACGTGCGCCGAGTGCGACCGCCTGGTCGCGCTTATGGACGAAGTCGGCAACGATGCCGAGCAATGGCTGCGCGAGATGCTGCGCATGAGCGCGGTGCAAAAATCATCCATCAGCGTCGGCTTGCTCAGCCGTATCAACTTCCTGCACGTGCTGGAATTACTGCCCGCGCGCCTGCGCGAGTGGAACCGCTTTTACCACGACGTGGTCGTGCGCCTGATCGCCCAATCGAACGCGCTGGAACGCGGCCAGATTTTGCTGGAAATCCTGCCTGCGCTCGATCCCATGCTCGTCCCCGTGGCGATCGACGAAATCGGCCTGAGCGGAGACCCGGCCATGGGACCGGCCTTGATTGAAATGCTGACCAACCCGGCCCAGCAGCATTCCGAATTCACCCGGTTGAAGCTGGTGGAGGCCCTGGGCCGGCTGCGCGAGCGCGGCGCCGAACCCGCCCTGCGTCGCATTGTGGAGGAGCGCAAAGTCTGGAAGTGGATCCACCCGCGCGAATTGCGGATCGCCGCCGCCCAGTCGCTCACCAAGGTAGATCCCGATTTTTCTGCCCAGGTCCTGGGGGCCGCCGGCTTCAGCCTCGAAGAGTTGTCGCTGGTGGCGCTGGATGCCGACCTGGAGCAGCGCTGGTCGAGAACGCGCAAGTACCGGCGCTTCGTCCTCGAGCGTCCGCTGTCTGCGATGGCGGCCAGCTCCTGGGGCAAGGCGCAGCTCCACGTGCGCCAGCTCAGCCTGGGGGGCGGGCTCGCCAGCAAGGACGACAAGACGCGCCTGGGAACCGATGCTACCCTGGATTTGCAGACCGGCCTGCGGCATATCCGCTCGCAAGTCTTGCTGCGCCGCAATCATCAGGGCGAAATCAGCTTCGAATTCGTGGATATGGACCTGGAAGAACGCAGCAAGCTGCGTCGCCTGCTGCTCGATCTCGTTCAGCCGCCGGCGCCTGCTTCTTAAACCTCTTCGCCAATTCCCGCTGAGCCCGCGCGGCCAGAAAGAAAAAAGCCCCCGCCCTTGCGGAGGCTTTCCCTTCGGAATACTCGCTTCTTACTTCACCTTGGCAAAGATGATGACCAGCGTGTAGAGAGCCAGCGACTCAATCAGCGCGAGTCCGAGAATCAGCGCCAACTGAATGCCTGGACGCGCAGCCGGGTTGCGGCCGAGCGCCTCTGCCGAAGCGGCCGTTGCCTTGGCCTGCCCCAACCCACACAGGCCGGAAGCAATGGCCATGGAAAACCCTGCCGTGATTGCGACCCAGTTCGTGCCGGCGTTGGCGCCGCCCTGGGCAAAGGCTGGCACGGCCAGGAACATCGCGGCAAGTGCCAGGAACACATAACTCAGAACACGCATCGTGGTGTCTCCTCTTGCGGTATAAATTGCCGTCAGTGGGTGGTTGACGCCATACCGTGCAGGCGCCCTCACGCTGAACGGCAGTATTCAGGACTCAGCAGGGCCGTCAACGCAGACTGCCCGGCACTGCTGACTGCGGACTACTGACGATTCTTCAGTGCTCTTCCGCGACCGCCCCGGCCAGATACACGGTCGTCAACAGCACGAAAATGTACGCCTGCAACAGCGATACGCCGATGTGAAGTCCCATGAAAACCATGGGAAAGCCAATGGGGATCAGCGAGAAAAACACCAGCGTCACCAGGTCCCCAGCGAACATGTTGGCGAACAAGCGAATGGTCAGCGAAAGCACCCGGGCCAGGTGGCTGATGATTTCAATCGGAATCATGAGCGGCGCCAGGAGCGGCATCGGCCCGGCAAAATGTTTCAGGTATCCCACCCCGGCGTGCTTGAACCCATTTACCTGGTAGTAAAAAAAGGCGACGATGGCGCATCCCAGCGGCACCACCGGCACCCCCGTCGGCGACTCAAACCCGGGGATCAGCCCAATCAAGTTGCAGGTAAGGATGAATAACCCGAGAGAGGTCAGAAACGCCGTAAAGCCCTCGCTGTGATGGCCGATAATCTCGCGGCTCTGGCCAACGATGAAGCCCTCAGTGCCCTCCACCAGGTGCTGCAACGCGCCCGGATTCTCTACTGACAGTCGGCTTCGCACCAGAGCAAACAAGAGCAGCAGGAATGCCAGAACCAGCACTTCCATGGCGACGGCATTGGTGATGGGGGCCTGCGGATACGCCGGAGGCAGATGGACGGCACGCAAAAGTGCGTCCACCGGGCCAGCGAAAAGCCGATTCAGAAGCTGGGTAAACCAAAGTTGCTCAGGCATGAAACGAAAACCGCGAGACTGCTACAGGCCGTGCCGCAGCCCTGCATAGGCCTCATACACCGCCTCGCAGGCAATTCCCGCTACGGGCAGGAATAGACCCGCAAAAAGCCCGTAAACGCTCGCGGGAGAGAACCTGAATATAACATAGGCGCCCAGGGCCATCAAAAGGTAGCGCAGGAAGAAGCGCAGCACGAGACCGCTTGCGGGTTGCGGCACTCCGGCGGCGGTTACGCGTTCAGTGAAACCGGTGACTACTCTTTTCAGCCAATGAAAGTTTAACCATGCGATGGCACATCCCGCCGCCATGCCTATTGCCACGGGCATGCCATAACTTAGCCACGACGCCGGCACCAAGATCGTCGCCGCCACCAGCATGAAGCGTCGAATCCGGGACAGGGCGCCGGCGTAAAAATCTTCTGCCGAAGCTGGAGGTTTGGTCATGGCCAGGCCCTAGGGGCCTGCCGCGCGGCCCAGCTCCGCGGCCTCTGCCCCGGTGACTGAGGCGCGCCCCCGCGAAATTTCATCCGTTTCTGGTCACGGTCCGGATGAGTTCCACGAAACCGGCGGCAATGCCCAGCATTAACCCAGCCAGGTAGAGCCAGGTCGTGTGCAGCCAATGGTCCAGGGCCAGGCCAATGAGCCATCCCACCAGGGTTGCCGCCGGCAAGACAAACGCGAGCTGGCTGTACCGCGCCAACTGGAGCCAAAGCGACTTGTTTTCAGGTTCAGGCACAGCGTGGTCCGGGTCCGCCCCTAGCGCAGCAGTTGCGCGATGGGGGTCGCGGGCTGCAACACGTCGAGAGACCAGTTCGCCATGCGCAGGAAGCTCTCAGGAAAGATGCCGATCACGACCGTGGCCGTGCCGGTAATGGCCAAAGCCGCCACCATCCCGGGACTCAGGCTCAAACGGCGGTCATCGGCCGGAGCCCGCATGAGCATGGCGCTCGCAATCCGCATGTAGTAGTACAAACCGAACACCGCGTACAGCACCGCCACGGAGGCGAGCACGTAGTGCCCCGATTCAATCAGGCTCAGGAAAATAAAGTACTTACCCCAGAAGCCCGCGAGCGGCGGTATCCCGGCCAGCGACAGCAGGAACAGCAGCATCAGCACGGTTTCCACCGGCGCGCGCGCCATGAGGCCGGCGATGTCGTCAATTTCGTCTCCGATTACCTCGCGCCGCCGCAGCGAGGTCACCACCGCGAAAGCCCCGAGATTCATGAAGGTGTACACCAGCAGGTACACCAGGATGCCCTTGATGCCAGTGAAGTTCGCGTTCTGGGAATTGCCCGCGATCAGTCCCAGCAGCATGTAGCCCACGTGGGCGATGGAGGAGTATGCCAGGAGGCGTTTCAGGTTGTCCTGGGTAAGCGCCGCCAGATTGGCGCCCGTCATCGTCGCCACCGAGACAAAGACCAGCATGGGCACATACAGCGGCCGCATGGGGTATAGCGCCCACAAGAAGATGCGCAGCAACATCGCCCAGGCCGCCGCTTTCACCGCCACGGACATGAAGCCCGTGACACTGGTCGGAGCGCCCTCGTATGCGTCCGGCGCCCACTGGTGGAAAGGAATGGCCGCCACCTTGAACAGCAGACCGGCCGCGGTCGTGACCAGCGCCAGGATGGCAACGGGGTCGCGCGGGTTTGCGGTCATGTGCCTTTGCAGGTCGGAGCCGATTTGCTGCAGATTGGTGCTCCCGGTCAGGCCATACAACAGCGACAAGCCATACGCGAAGATTCCCGAGGAGAAGGCGCCCAGCAGCAGATACTTCAAAGCTGCCTCATTCGATCGCCGGTCACTGCGCAGGAATCCCACGAGCACGTAGGTGGAGATTGCCATCAGCTCCAGGCCGATGAAGATCAGCACGATGTCGTAGCCGCAGGCCATGCACATCATGCCTACTACCGAGAACAGAATCAGCGCGTAAAACTCTCCGTGCTGCTCGCGCTCAATCTCCAGGTACTTCACGGACATGAGCACGGCCACGGCGGCCCCCGCCAGGAAAAGATAGAAGAAGTAAATGGCGAAGCGGTCCATCATCACCGAGCCCATGAATCCCGAGTATCCCAGCACGTGCTCGCCGCGCAATTCGGAGACGCGGTAGGCATGATGGATTTTCATCACCGCCGCGGCCGAAAAGCCCACACCGATCAGGGCGGTCCAGGCGTTGGCGACCTTCCATTCCTGGGGCAGCATCAGGTCAATTACCAGGATGCCGAGAGCAAAAAGCGTCAGCAGCGTCATGGGCAGGGCCAGGAGGTAGTCGCCCTTGGTGAAGTACTGCACGACGCCTGCCGGCACTAGCGCCCTCCTCCCGCCAGCCCGGCGCTGGCCGCGCTCGCCGGCGCTCTGCGCGCTTCCGCGGGCGCTGCTTCGGGATAACCGGGACGAACGGTTTGTACCAACTGGTTCACCGGCTGCTCCAGAATCTGGAAAAACGGCTTCGGGTACACGCCAATCCAGAAGGCCAGGATCAGCAAGGGGGCGAAGTAGGCCAGCTCGCGCGGCGTCAGGTCGTGCAGCTTTTCGTTCTTGGGATTGCTCACTTGCCCGAAGAACACGCGCTGGTAGAGCCACAGCAAATAGG
>JAMXLI010000328.1 GCA_024281115.1 Terriglobales bacterium
TGCCTGTTTCATTTTTGGGATTCCTGGGGTTCCCCACCGCGAGAGGAATGAGCTACCTAGGGGAACAGATTTTGATGGAACTTTGCCAAGAACGTATTAAGTTGTCAAGCAGCAACTAGGGACGTCATCCGTCAAAGACACAGTGCCGCCGCCACGTTTGGAGACCTGTACAAAATGCAAGGTGGTGTGGTTACGTATTCAAGCTGGCATCACGGAGGGAGCAACCCCTAGACCAGCCGCCGTCCCAGCCGGGTATATCGCCGTAACGCGGGCATCAGCCGGTCGGGGAAGGCGCCGGGCGGGAGCCCGGCGGCGTCAGATGGCGTCCATTTCCGCTTGAACCGGCAGATTAACCTGCTTACTATCTCCGGGTAAGTCTCCGTGGATCGCTCCACTCCATCTCAAAGCTCCTCGCGGCCGAAGCCCGTCCGCGCGTCTCACCAGCTCATCAGCAACATCAGAAACGAAGAGCAGAAGATGCTGCTGATCGCCGAGGTCGCGAAGAGGCACATCGCCGCCGCCTCCGACGTCATCGCGCAATGCAAGCGCGTCCTCGCGCAGTCGCGGAAGCTCTGCAACCAGGCGGAGCCGGACCGCCGTCGCAAGTCGGCCTAGCCCGAGCCCCGCAAATCCAGACACCGGCCTGGGCACGCGCCCCCGCTTTTGCCAGGCCGTCCGCCATCGGGTAGGATTTGCCGGCTTTGTCGCCGCGCCCGCCCGCGCCGGCGCATGGGAGAACCCCAATGCTGCGAGAAATGGATCGGCTTCTCGGCCTGTATGAACGCCGCAGCATCAGCCGCCGCGCCCTGCTGGAAGCCCTGGCGGCCCTCACCCTCGGCCCCGCCGTTGCCGGCCAGACTGGATCCAGTCCCGCTCCCCTGGTCCGCGCCCGCACCCTCAACCACGTGACCCTCAAGAGTTCGGATGTGGCCAAGTCGAAGGCCTTCTACCAACGCCTGGCCGGACTCCCGGTCCGCGATCAGGGAAAAGATTTTTGCGAATTCCGGCTCGCCGAGGGTTTTCTTGGGCTGTACGCCACCGGTCCCGGGCAGCGGCCGGGCTTCGATCACTTCTGCTTCGGCATTGAGGGCTACGACCCCAAGCGGCTTCTGAACCATCTCCAGCAGTCGCTCTCGGAAGCTCAGCCCGCCTTGGAGTATGGCGACCAGGTGTACGTGCGCGATCCCGACGGCGTGAAGGTCCAACTGGCGGATGTGAGCTATAAGCGGTAAAGCTGGCCGCCGAAATTGCGGAAGTTCCACGCGACATCGCCCGCGCACAACCGCCCGCGCACGGGGCGAGTGCCAACGTTTTCCGCTATTCCTTGTAGACCAGCGCGCCGGCTTCGCTGCCGGCAATCAGGACCGCCAGGTACAGCAGGGGCAACAGGGGACCGGGAGGAAGATCGGGAACCGGTTCCGACATGGCAACGCTTCTCAGCAGGTTCGCGACCATGATCAGCCACACCGCCAGGGCGGCAAGGGCCGCGGTCCGCGGACCCCGCCCGAAGCGCGGCCGGATGGCGGCGTACCACCCCGTCATCAGCGTGCCCAGGAACAGGAACACAAAAATGGTATAGAGCCACGCCATGCCGCCGGCGTGCATCTGGAACGCCGGTCCCTGCCCCGGAAAGAGGGCGGCGCAGGCGATGGCCAGCGCCATCAGCACACACCCGGCGAGGACTCCGCCCAGCCCTACCCGGCTCCAGTTGATCTTGTCCATCGACCCCTTTTGTATGCCGCAGGCAAAACCAGGGCCAGATTACGAGAGTCGTATGCCGCTCGGCCGGGCTCAGCGATCGTTTTGCGCCGCCGCACCCGGCCAGCGCCGGTCCGCAGGCCCAAAGAACCGCGAATCAGCCCGCTTCACCATTCGGACATCCAGGCATTCGCCTGCGCTGCGTCCGCCGTGAAGCTCAGGCACGCTGCCTGGGCTCTCCGGTTTCCCGAGGAGGAACCCGCATTTTTTGCGAACCATTAACTGATGGGTTACGTCCTTGCGGTGCTCCTTAGCTGTGAATAACAATCCACCCCGCCGGACCTATCTCCCGCCCGTACTTCGCTCAACTCCGTCCGGATGTTTGCTCAGTAGCTGCCAACTTTACTCCACGCTCTTCAAAGGAGTCACATGAAACGTGCGACATCGCTGCTGCTCATCCTGGTTTTTGTTCTTCCCGTTTCTTTGTTCGCAGGCATCGGAAGTCAATCCTCGGTCTACATCGGCGGCACAGTTACCGCGATACCGAAAGGAACCGACGGGAAGCTGCTCTCCGATGACCCCGCTATGCTCAGTTTCGCTGCGAAGAAAGTTGATTGGAAAGTTCCCTACAATAAAATTACATCTCTTTCTTACGGGCAACATGCGGGCCGAAGGGTAGGAACCACGGTCGCATTGGGAGTTACAACCCTCGGAGTTGGAGCGCTGCCCATCCTCTTCTCCAAGAAACGGCGGCACTATCTCACGATTGAATACACCGACCAGGGCGGCGCTGCCCAGGCTGCCATCTTCGAGGTAGGTAAGGATGCCATTCGTACAACTCTGAAGACCCTCGAAGTTAGAAGCGGTAAGAAGGTGGAATACGAGGATGAGGAGGCCCGGAAGGCCGGTAATAAGTGAGTAGGTGCACACAACAGTCGGACGGGCGTCGGTGGCCCGCTGTGCACGCTGTCGCGCACTCCGAGAAGCCGTGGGCCATCCTGCGACTGCAAGAATTCCCGCGTGGGGAGGAAGAGCCGCTACGCTCCCTCCCCGCACCAGCGAACCATCATGCAGGCCAGCGCCTTCGTGGCCTGGACCACCTCCTCGATCTCCACGGACTCGTCCACCGTGTGCGCGTCGGCCACGTCGCCCGGCCCGTATAGCACCGCCGGCATCCCGGCGTGATTGGTGAACAGCCGCAGGTCGCTGCCGTAGGTCACGCCTTGCAGCCGCGGCGGCGCCCCCAGCATCTCCTGGTGGCAGGCGCTCAAGGTCTGAATGACGGCAGAGTCGGTCGCGGTCTCGCCCGGCTCAAACTGGCCCTCGAACCATTCCAGCCGCGGCGGGTGGTCGCGCAGCCAGGGATCGGCCGCCGCCACATCGTCCAGGCATTCGGCCAGGGCGCGCCGCGCGTTCGCGGTGGATTCCCGCGGCAGCACGCCAAAACGGCCTTCCGCCACCAGTTCATCGGGCACGGTGGACGGCCACTCGCCCGCGCGCACCACGCCCACATTCACCGGGGCCACGTTCTGCGGGTCCTCATACAACGGATTGCGATATTCGCGGTGGCGCCGCTGCTCCAACTCCTGCACCGCTTCGAGCAGCCGGTAGAACTTCTCGATCGCGCTCACGCCCTGCGGCTTCATGCAGGCGTGGATGGCGCGGCCGCGCACGTGCAAGCGAAAGCTGAGCGCGCCCGACTGCACCGGGCAGACGCGCAGCCGCGTGGGCTCGCTGATGACCGCCGCATCCGCCCGGAAGCCCCTGACGATCGTCGCCAGCGTGCCGGCCCCGCCGCTCTCCTCCCCGATCACGCTCTCAAGCAGCACGTCTGCCGCGGGATGAAAGCCGGTGGCCTGCAGCGCCTGCACGGCCAAGGCATTCGCCGTCAGTCCGGCTTTCATATCGCACGCGCCGCGACCGCATATCCGGCCCTGCCGCACGCTGCCGCTCCAGGGAGAATCGCGCCACAGCTCCGCGCTGCCGGTGGGCACGACGTCCATGTGGCCGTTCAGGATCAGCGTGCGTCCAGTGCCTCCACCGCGCCCCGGCCAGCGCGCCACCACGTTCAGGCGGTCGTGGAAGGGAACTCCGTCGTCGCAAAACGCCGGATGGTCCTTAAGTTCATCGAGCAGCGCGGGCACCATCTGCGTTTCCAGGCCGAGCGTCGCCAGCTTATCGGCGTAGAAGCGCTGCGCCTGCTGCTCGTGTCCCGGGAGGCTGGGGTGCTGCACCAGCCGGCGCAGGAAGGCGATCAGGTCGTCGCGCAACGACTCGACCGCCGCCGCAATAGTTGTCGTATCCGGTGTGGTTCGCATGCCAGTTCGGAGGCGGGAGTGCGCGCGCAATCCGCGTTTTCCGGCTGGTTGATTGTCACGTCTGCCAAGCTCCCGCGACAAGTTGAAACCTCCAGCCCGCCATCCGCTTCCGCCGGCGCCTCACGGTGGAGCAGCTCGAGGCCGCCATGGACCGCATGGAGGCCGGCGCGCAGCAACAGGTTCCCGCGGTCCGGAGCATCTTCTTCGAGGCCGAAACCTTCCGCCAGCACCCCCGCGAGCAACCTGCCGGCTGGGCCGGTTGGCTGCGGCGCATCCCGCAGGTTGCCCTTCGCCCCCTTTGCGTTCATACTGCTCGGCTCGCGGTTACAACACTCTGATGAAAACGTTAATCTTCCTGGTGGGAGTTTTGGTCGCCGCCGCCGGCTTGCCGGCGCAGGCGCCGCCCGCGCAGCTTCCACCCGGTATGACCCGGCAACCTTTTGGCAAGACCTCCGACGGCCATCCCGCCGAGCTCTACATTTTGCGCAACCGCAAGGGTATGGAAGTGCGCCTCACCGATTACGGCGCCACCGTGGTTTCCGTCAAGTCGCCGGATGCGCATGGGCATATCGACGATGTCGTGCTCGGCTATGACGATGTTCGCGGGTACGAAAATGGCAAGGCTTACATCGGCGCAACCGTGGGCCGCTATGCCAACCGCATCGCCCACGCCACCTTCCAGTTGAACGGCACCACGTACCACGTTCGCAAGAACAATGGCGATAACAGCCTGCACGGCCACTTCAACAAGGTTTTTTGGACGGCCACGGAGCTCACCCGCGGCCGCCTTCCGGCGGTGGAGTTTGCCTATCTGAGCCCCGACGGCGATGAAGGTTACCCCGGCGCTCTCTCGGTGCGCGTCCGCTTCACCCTCACGGACACCAACGAGCTGCGCATCGACTATGCGGCCACCACCGACAAGCCCACGGTGCTCAATCTGACCAATCACTCGTACTGGAACCTGGCAGGGCAGGGCAAAGGCGACATTCTGAAGCACGAAGTAAAGCTGAACGCCGATCGCTTCACCCCGGTGAATGCGGACGTGATTCCCACCGGCGAGATCCGCAGCGTGCGCGGAACACCGTTCGACTTCACTGGCCTGACTGCGATCGGCGCGCGCATTGACCAGGACGATCCGCAGCTCAAGCTGGGCCACGGCTACGATCACAACTGGGTGCTCAACAAGCGGGAAAAGGAGCTGGCGTTGGCGGCGGAGGTGTATGAACCCGCCGGCGGCCGCGTCCTGCAGGTCTTGACCACCGAACCGGGCATCCAGTTTTATACCGGTAACTTTCTCGATGGAAGCGAGAAGGGCAAGGGCGGCCAGCCCTATCTCCGGCGCTCCGCCTTCAGCCTGGAAACGCAGCACTTTCCCGATTCGCCCAACGAACCGAAGTTTCCCTCCACCGTGCTCAAGCCCGGCGATCGCTTCCGGTCCACCACCGTGTTCCGGCTCTCGACGCGCGCGCCGAAGAAGTAGTTCTCTCTTGCCCGCCGTGCGCCCGGGCTGCGCCGAATCAGGCCGGCTGCAGCGCGAACTCGGCCACCATGGGTAAGTGGTCAGAGGCCACCAGGGACTGGCGCGTGCGCACCAGCGCAAACTTCTCCAGCCGCAGCCGCCGGTCGAAGTAGAAGTGGTCGAGGTGCAGCACCGGCAAGAAGCCGGGATAGCTCCGCCGCCGCCCGGTGAACTGGCGCAGGTCCACGTGGTCGTAGTGCCCCGCCATGAGGCGCGAGGCCAGGCCGTGGGTCCACTCGTTGAAATCGCCTACCACCACGCTGGGTCCTTCCAGGTCCACCGCCCGCAGGATGGCATCGCTCAACAGGCGCCGCGCCTGGTGGCGGCGCTCGAACAAGCTCGTGCCCAGGTGGACGTTGAAGACGTGCACCACCCCGCCGGCAAAGGCAATGTCGGCGCGCAAACAGCCGCGGCGCTCGCGCCCGGCCCGCGTCAGATCGTAGTTGCGGGAGCGCAGCACGGGCAGACGGCTGAGGATGGCATTGCCGTACGGCGCGCCCCGGATCCGGCGGTTCTCGCCGAAATGGCAGGAGTAGTCCCCCAGCAGCTCGGCGATGACCCGGGGCTGGTTGCGTTCCGCGGCCGGGCCGGAGTGCCCGATCACCTCCTGCAAGGCAATCACGTCGGCGTTCACCTCGCGCAGGACGGCCGCGATCCGCTCCGGGCGCACGCGCCGGTCCAGGCCGCGGCACTTGTGCACGTTGTAGGTGGCGATCCGGAGGGTGGGCAGCGGGCTCACTGCTGCCGTTCGAGCACCCAGCCCAGTAATTCCGGGGCGCGCTCGAAAATGGGACGCCGCCGCCACTGCTCGTAGGTGATCTCGGAGCTCTCGGCCAGGTCGCGGACGAAATCTTCTTCCAGGCGCTGGGTGAAGGCCTCGTCAAAGGCGGCTAAATTGACCTCGTCGTTCAACCCGAACGACCGGTTATCGAAATTGGTGGAGCCCACCACGCTCCACGCGCCGTCCACCAGCAGGATCTTGGCGTGGATCATCGCCGGCTTGTACTCGAAGATGCGCGCGCCGGCGCGCAGCAGCTTGCCATACGCCAGCCGGCTGGAGCTGCGGGTCAACATGTGGTCGCTGTGCCTGCCCGGCACCACGATTTTTACCTGCACCCCGCGCTCGCCCACGGCGCGTGCCAGTTCATCGCTCAAGCTGGAATCGGGCAGGAAATACGGAGTCGTGATGTGAATCGATTTCTGCGCCCCCGCAATCAGCAACTGGAACAACATGCGGGCGCGGGTCGCGCCGCCGGCCGTCGGGGTGCTGTTGATCACCAGCGCCGACGACTCCCTGGCCGCATCGGCGAAAGGGTAATACTCGGGGCCGGTCAGGACCTCACCGCGCGACTCCAGCCAGTTTTCCGCGAATGTCGCTTGCAGATGCGGCACCGCGTCGCCTTCCACCCGCACCATGGTGTCGCGCCAGCGCCGCCGGTTCCCTCGATTAGTCAGCCAGTGGTCGGCAATGCCGGCTCCCCCCAGGAAGGCGACCAGCCCGTCCACGATCAGCAACTCGCGGTGCGTGCGGTGGTTATAGCGGGGCAGGCGGTTCCATCGCGCAGCGTTGTACCAGCCCACTTTGCCCCCGGCCGCGGTCAACTCGCGGAAAAAGCGGTTGGTTGTCCCCAGGCTGCCCAGCGCGTCCAGCACCAGGTTCACTTGCACGCCGGCGCGGGCGCGCTCGGCCAGGGCCTGCGCGTAGCGCCGCGCCACTTCGCCTTCCTGGAAGATGTAGGCCTCCAGGTTGACGGTGCGCTGCGCGGCGCCGATCGCCTCCAGTTCGGCTTCATAAAAATTTTCGCCGTTGGTGAAAACGCGCAGAGCGGTGTGATGATTGATCTTCGCGTCCACGATGGCTTCCAGGGTATGCAGGAACTCGGGCGAATCCAGCTTCCTGACGCCGCGCAGCGAAACCTTGTAGCGCAACCCCGGGTCGAAGAATGCCACGAAGATCACCAGCGCCTGCAGCAGGATGGCCAGCGTCGCCACCACCACGAAGCCGGTGGAAACCGTCATCTCCAAAAGCAGCATGGCGTCACGCCCCGGCGCGGTCCGCTCGCGCCTCTAACCTGAGATGCGGACGGGGGCGAAGCGCAGTCGCCCAAATCGGTGCTGTCATCGAGAGGAAGAACACGAATGGAAAGCGCGGATTGACCTGAGAATGCTGCGGAGCGTTCGCAAAAACCAAAAGGCCGCTCGGCAGTGAGCGACCTTTTGTTCAAGGGAGAATAGTTCCAACGGAGGCTAAACCGTCAAAACTTTCTGGCGAAATCTTATGGGCCGCCGAAGCGGGGTGTCAAGCGATTTTTAGAGAATAACTCACTTTATTTCCAATAACTTACAAAAACCACCCCACCTCTGGAAAAGCCGCAGGCTGGCACCCGATTTTGCCTCTTCACGCCGCATAAAAGAGGTAAGTTCCTTGAATTCAGGGTCTTGCCGCGTGGACGCGCGCGGCCCTCGGGCGTGTCCGCTAGTCGCCCAGCTTCAGGCTGATGAATTCACCGTCCTTGGCATTCTGCAGCATGCGGTCGGGCAAAACGCGCCGCATCAAAACACGGAATCCGCCAAAGAACAGGCCCACGAGAAGCGCGCCGCCCATCAGGATTGCGGCCAGCAGAATGACGCCCACAATCAGGTTGCCCACGTTATCGCGCTTGCTCAGGAAGGTGTTCTGGTTCCAGGTGACGTCAGCGTCGTAATTCACCGAGGCCAGCAGCGACTTGGCTTCGCCGGCGGAGATGGGGCCGGAAGCGACCACCACGTACGGGCCGGTGCGCTTGGCGTGCAGCGTCATCGTCGCCCCTTCCGCGGTAATGGCCTTCAGGCGGTCGCCGGCAATCTGCGGGGTGGGATATCCAATCACCAGCAGCTCCGCCTCGCCTTCATCGGTGCGGTAGCGGCCTTCGACGACTTCGGCCCCGTCCTCAAACTTGACCAGGCTGGCCGGCAGCGGCGATCCGATATCGCTCAGACCGATCGGCCCCACCACGTACTTGGTGGAATTTCGCACCGCATTCTGGCGGGGCAGGTAGGCAGGCAGGCTCGGCGGATTCATGGCGTTGCCGCCGGTCACCGGCAGAGCGGCGGCAAGATCGCGCAACTCGGCCGCCGACATGGCGGTCATCCGGTCCAGCACCGCGTCTACCAGAACGTTGCCGCGGTAGAAGAGCACGCGCTCGTTGGCGGAGGCAGCTTCACTCCCAATCTTCTCGGCCAGCATCTCGGGCTGGCGATAGAAGGTGAATGCGCCATAGGCGCCGCTGGCGTCGGCAAAGCGCGCGGCTTTGACCGTGATCTTCCGGCCGGGACGGACATAGGCGGCCTGCTCGAAATCGCTGAAACCGTATTCCTTAAGGAGCGCCGCGTTAGCGGGATCCGCTGCGGCCGGCTCCTGGCCCGTCCTGCTTCCGGGGCTCTTCTGCCATCCTGCAAATTCGGCCGGCAGCAAGGCCGGAGCCGCAGTTCCCGCCGCCCAGCCCAGGGCCGAGGAACAGGAAAGCAGGATGACGATCAGCAGTTTCTTCATGGATAGAGACGGCCCGGGGGAAAAAGGGGACTACAAATTAGACTACCGCCGCCCCGGGAAAGTTTCTACTGACCTTCGCCCCCGGCGGCGCGGCTGGCCACGCGCACCCCGCTCAGGCCGCTGGCATATCGCGAGATGCCGCGGTAGAGCGATTCCGCCACGCGCTGACGGTAAGCGGGTAAGGCGAGATTGCTCTCGTCCTTGGGATTGCTGACAAACGAGATCTCCGCCAGGATGGAGGGCATATTGGCGCCGATCAGCACCACGAAGGGCGCCTGCTTCACCCCGCGGTCGCGGATGGCAGGCGACTTCACCGCCAACCCGGCATGCAGTGCCTGCTGCACGTCGAAGGCGAACTCCCGCGACTCGCCGATTTTTTCCTTCAGCGCAATCTTCTTCACCAGGTCTTGCAGCTCGTGGATGGACTTTTCCGAGACTGCGTTTTCGCGCGCCGCTACTTCCAGGGCGGAAGGCGAAGAAGTGAAGTTCAGGTAGTAGGTTTCAACGCCGCGCGCGTCGGGATCGGCGCTGGAGTTGGCGTGAATGGAAACGAACAGGTCGGCCTGCTCGCGGTTGGCAATGGCCGTCCGGGTCTCGAGCGGGATAAAGGTATCGTCGTCGCGGGTATAGACAATTTCCGCGCCCAGCCGCTTTTCCAGCAGCCGGCCGAGCCGCAGCCCCACTTCCAGCACCAGGTCTTTCTCCTGCAGCCCGTGCGGCCCGATGGTGCCGGTATCGTGACCGCCGTGACCGGGATCGATGACGATGCGGCCGATCTTGAGCCCCAGGGCGCGAATCAGCGAGCGGTCGCCGCTGGCGGTGGGCTTAGCTTCCCGGGCCGCTGACCCGGCCCGTCGGCTTTCTTTGACCGGTTGGTCGCTGATGAGCTTGGCGGAGGAAGCCTCGCCGCTGCCGTTTCCGGCTTTTCTGCTGGTTGGCGCAGAAGCTTCGTCCGGAACTTTACCCTCCGCGCGGCTCGCGCTTGCGCCCGCGGGGGCCGCCCTGGGCGCAACGTCATCCTTGGCAGGCTTCACGGAACGGGTGGTGACATCGTCTTCACTGGGGGAAGATATCTCTTCGCCGGAGTCCTCCCGCTCCGCCGATGCAGCCTCTTTGCCGTGAATATCGATGATCAGGCGGTCGGGATTGGGCAACAGGAAGGCCGAGTAACTGGCGGCTTGGTCTACTTCCAGGGTCACCCGGACCTTGCCGTGCGGGTACGCCGAGGCGCGAATCTGCTTGAGAAAGCCATCCTGCACGTCGAAGGATTTGCCCACCAGCACGGAGGCGAGCTGCGCGTCGCGCAGCTCGAACACGATCCGATCGGGTGCATCCATGCGCCGCGAGTCGAACTTCACTTCCTTTTCCAGGTCAATGGCGACCCGGGAGTAGTCGGGCGTAGACCAATGGCGGATGCCGGTCACGCGAGCGGCGGCGCTTGCGCCGGCAGCTTTGCCCCGCCCGGAACCGACGCCGGCCCGGCCCGTACGCTTTTTTGAGCTCTGCCGGTTGAGTTCGGCAATGGCCTGCGCTGCCTGCCCAGTCAGGCGATTGCGCGGATACTGGCGAACAAACTCTTCGAAGGTGGCCTGGGAAAGCGCGGGATCGTTCAGATCGTCTTTATAAAGTTCGGCAATGGTGAAGAGCGCGTCGGCGCGGTGGCGGCTGCCGGGATACTGCGCCCGCAGGAACTCAAACTGCCGCACCGATGCCTGCAAAGCCTGGGTATCGTCGAATTGGCGTCCCATGGCGGCGAGCAGCTCGGCGACCGCGACCACGCTGGGATCGGCTTTGCGGGACAGCGGATCGAGGTAGTACACCCGGCGATAGGCGTCGATGACGCGCTGGTAGTCGCGCCGCGAACGTTGCTCCGCCGGACGCCCGTTCAAGGCTTCGCGCAGGCGCTCCGCGCGCGCGAACTGACGGCGCGCCTGGAGGGCTTTGGCCGGGCTGACAGCGGAAGCGGGAAGCACGAGCGCGAACAGCAATGCGCCCAGGGCGAGGGTGCGCCCGGCCGGACCTGGGGACCTGGTCTTCACGCTACCTACCTGTTTGCAGCCTTACGCTGGCCCTGATTGCCGGGCGCCTGGGAGCCGCCGCGGCCTCAGCGCCTATTCCACGTTGGTCATGGTCAACACGCCCTGGCCATCGCGAAACATGTGCACGGGCGCGCGGTTCGGGCCCACGACGCCGCCCTTGCCGCCGGCGTACAGCTCCGTGATGCGGCGGACATAATTCTGCGTTTCCGCAAAACGGGGCACGCCGCCATGCCGCAGCACCGCGCCCTGCCCGGCGTTGTAAGCCGCCAAGGCCAGGCGGGGATCGCCGCCAAAGTTGTCGAGCAGGGAGCGCAGATGGCGGACGCCAGCGTCCACGTTCTGCGCCGGGTCAAAAGCATCGCTGACGTTCAGCTCGCGCGCGGTGGCCGGCATCAATTGCATCAGTCCCATGGCTCCCTTGGGAGAAACGGCGCGCGGATTGAAGTTCGACTCCACCTTGACGACGGCGCGCACCAGGTTGGGATCCACGTTGTGGCGGGCGGCTGCCTGCTCAATGGCAGCGTCGATCCGCTCGGGCGAGGCGAACTCGGCCGCCCCTACCGTCCGCTGCGGGGCCAGCAAGTGGCGCACCTCGGCCGCCGCCGACCGCGCCGCCCGCATGGCGACCACGCCCGGCACCGGTTTCCAGCGATGCTCGGTGACGCTCCAATACATGTAGCTGCGCCGCGCTCCCGGCCAGCCGGGTTGCGTTGCCTCCGCGTTCACGTACACGGTGCGGCCATTTTCCTGGCTCGTGCCGATGTTGGTCGGCGCCTGTTCCGCGCCGGTCGCGGCCCGCAGGGATGGCGTGGTGAGGAAAGAGATCGCAAGTACGGGAAGTGCCATCAGGGCGATGTTCAGGCGCGTTCGCATCCGGGCTTGTGCCTCCGGCGCGGGGCAAACCTCACCCTGCGCGCCACCTACCCGGAGAACCTGACGGAGACCACCACCAGAGTGCCTCGATTATAGGTCTCGGCCGGAAGGGCAACAATCTGCCAAAGGGCCATAGAACCACCGAAGTAATGCGCCCTAATGGCATGATTTGCAGAGAGTTGCGGGCAGGCAGTGCGCCGCCGGCGCCGGGTGAGCAGGCAGCCCGCGCCTGGGGGACTCCATGGGATGCAGCGCAGGGCTGCGCCCTACGGGGAGCCGCAGGGCTACTTTGCTGCCGCGAAATTGCAAATTCGCACCTCGGGAATTACAAATGAGCCATCTTGTCCGTTCCTGAACCCACTTCTCCCGAGCGCTCCTCGCCCGACGCGCTGATGCTGTTCGGATTCTGGTACCGCGCGTTGCGCAGCGCGGAACTGAAGCGGGGCAAGCTGGCGCAGTCCACGCTGCTGGAGATACCGCTGGTGCTCGGCCGGGACGCCGAGGGCCGCGCCTTCGCCCTGCGCGATGCCTGCCCCCACCGCAGCATGCCGCTTTCCCGCGCGTGGTTCGACGGCAAGCTGGTGGAGTGCAGCTATCACGGCTGGAAGTTTGATCCCCACAGCGGGCAATGCCGGGAGATTCCCTCGCTCACCCCGGACGCGAAGCTGCGCGTGGACCGCATCTACGCCTCTGCGTTCGCCTGCCAGGAGCACGACGGCTACGTCTGGGTGTTCATTCCGGAGGCGACGGGGCGCTCCCGCGAGGCCGAAGCGGCGCAGGAGGCGCCGCGCGTGCCCACCTTCGGCGGCCGCTACCAGATGGCGCACCTCTCCGCCGACCTGCCGTGCAGCGTGGACCACGGCATCATTGGACTGATGGATCCGGCGCACGGTCCCTTCGTGCACCAGG
>JAMXLI010000329.1 GCA_024281115.1 Terriglobales bacterium
AGGGCTCGCCCTCGTGGATGTGCAGGTCGGTAACGCGGGGCTGGGATACAGGATGCAGCCCCTGCTTCTCGGTTTCGTGCTGAAAAAAGCGTGGAACCAGCGACTCGACCATCTCGCTTTTGAGATCCGCGGCGAAACGCTGGCGAATGATGGAGGCGGGGACCTTGCCGCGCCGAAACCCGGGCAGTCGCGCCATCTTCTGGTACTTCTGCACCAGCGACTCGGTTTCGCGCGCGACCACGTCGGCCGGAACTTCAACCTCGATTTCGCGCCGAACCTCTTTTTCAGCGGTGGTCACAGGGAGTTTTCCTGTTTCGAATATAAGAGGTGGCAGGAAGGGGCGTCAAACGACGTCTGCCCACAAAAGGCGCTCTCATCGTCAGGCGGACCGGGACGACTCCGCCGCGGTTTCCTCTTCTTCCGCCGGGCCCCGCTCCGGGCGCAACAAAGGGAAAAGGATTACATCGCGGATGGTGGGCGAGTTGGTCAGCAGCATGGCCAGCCGGTCAATTCCTATGCCGACGCCGCCGGTGGGAGGAAGCCCAAAGGAGAGCGCGCGGATGTAATCCTCGTCCATCTGATGGGCTTCTTCGTCGCCGCGCTCCCGCTCGCGCAATTGCTGCTCGAAACGGCGGCGCTGTTCCTCGGGATCGTTGAGCTCGCTGAAACCGTTGGCGATTTCCATGCCGCCCGCGAAGATCTCGAAACGTTCCACCCAATCCGGCTCGTCGGGCTTGTTCTTCGACAAGGGCGAGACCACCGCGGGAAATTCGTAGATGGTCGTCGGCTGATAGAGGTGCTCCTCGGCCACCGCTTCAAACAGGTTGGCAATGGTCTTACCGGGCGGTTCGGCGGGATCATAGGCCATGTGGGGATGCACAGCGTTGAAGCGGCGAACCAGGGCGGCCACGGCTTCGGCGGAGGAAAAGTCGCCGGTTTGCGGCTTGGGGCCCGCCGCCTCGGGCCAGTACTGGGCAATGGCCTCGCGCATGCTGAAGCGGCGCCATTGGGAGCGGTCGAAGTCAATCTCGTGGTCACCGAAGCGAGCCTTGGCAGACCCGTTCACCACCCGCGCCGCGCTTTCGATCAAGCCCTCGGTGAGCTCCATGATGCCGCGGAAATCGGTGTAGGCCTGGTAGGCCTCCAGCATGGTGAATTCGGGGTTCCAGCGCCAGCCCAATCCCTCGTTGCGGAAATTGCGGTTGATCTCGTACACGCGATCCAGCCCGCCGGTAACCAGCCGCTTGAGGTAAAGCTCGGGCGCGATGCGGAGGTAGAGGTCCATGTCGAGCGCGTTGTGGTGGGTGACGAAAGGCTTAGCCACGGCGCCGCCGGCGATAGGCTGCATCATCGGGGTTTCCACCTCGATAAAGCCGCGTTCGTCGAGATAACGCCGCGCCTCCTGCACCAGGCGGCTGCGCTTCAAAAAGACTTCGCGGACCTCGGGATTCATGATCAGGTCGAGGTAGCGCTGGCGGTACCGCAGCTCAACGTCGGTGAGGCCATGCCACTTCTCCGGAAGCGGCAGCAGGTCTTTAACCAGGAATGTGAGCTCCTCGACGTGGACCGTAAGTTCCCCGGTGCGGGTGCGGAACAGATAGCCGCGCACCCCGACGTGATCGCCAAGATCCAGGAGCCGGTAAAGTTCGAAACCTTTCTCCCCGACGGCATCTTTTTTCACGTAAATCTGCAGCCGCCGCCCTTCCTGCTGCAGGTGCGCGAAGCCCGCCTTCCCCATCAGGCGAATGGCCATGACACGGCCCGCCACGCGGACCTCGGTGCGCGCCGCATCAAGTTCCTCGGCGCTCTGGGCGCCAAAACCATCGAGGATCTGGGGTATGGTGTGCGTGAAATGGAAGGCGGAAGGATAGGCGGGTTGGCCCAGGGCTTCGATCTGCTTCAACTTCTCCTGGCGGAGCTGAAGGATCTTTTCGTCGAGGGCCACGATTTCGGGATTATAAACTGCGCGCTCGCGTGATCTACGTCATTGAACGTGCCCGCGTGGCAAGGTATAGTGACGCTTCTCACAGCACCAACTTACGAGGATTCATGCCGGCCAACTACGTTCCCATCTTCCTCTTCATGGCGGTGGCGTTCGCGATTCCGGCGGTGACCCTGGTGATCGCGAAGCTGGTCCGCCCGGAAAACCCCGAAAAGGTCAAGCTGATGCCCTACGAGTGCGGCATTGACCCGGTGGACAATGCCCGCGGGCGGTACACCGTGCGTTTCTACATTGTCGCCATTCTTTTCGTGGTTTTCGATGTGGAGACCATCTTCCTGTTTCCCTGGGCGGTGCAAGCCAAGGCGCTGGCATTGTTTGGGCTGCTGGAGATAGGGATTTTTCTCGGGATCCTGGTTGTGGGATTTATCTGGATCTGGAGAAAGGGAGCCTTGGAGTGGGTCTGACGGGGCAAACGGCGCAGGGAGAGTCGCATTTGGCCCGCCGCGTTGACACTCAGGGGGGCCGCTGTTAGAAGGTGTTTTTCCCGCACCGCTGTGCTGATCTAGGGAACCGCGCTGACGATGGTTGACGAAAACAAGGAACAACGTACGGGCACGACGGCAGGCGGAGAGCCGCCGTCAAAAACGCCGCCTCCCCAATCCGCGGCCCCCGCCAAGCCCGCGGGACCGGCCCCGGTGCCGTGGCACTCGGAGATGGTGGATCGTTTGAAGCAGCGCTTTGGCTCGGGCATCGCGGAGGCGGCTTCCTATCTTGGGCAAAACTATCTGGTGGTGGACCGTACGGCGCTGTACGAAGTGCTGGTCGAAGCGCGGCAAAGGGAAGCTTTTGATTACCTGGTGGACGTGACCGCGGTGCATCATCCGCAGCGGCCGCTGCCTTTCGACCTGGTGTACGTGCTGTACTCCTTTGCGCGCAACGAGCGGATGCGAGTAAAGAGCCAGATTGCGGACGGGGAGGCGGTGCCTTCCGCCGTTCCCATCTGGTCCACCGCGAACTGGCTGGAACGGGAGTGCTTTGACATGTTCGGCATTGTTTTTGAAGGCCATCCCGACTTGAAGCGGATTTTGCTGCCGGAGGGCTGGCAGGGCTATCCACTCCGCAAGGACTACGGCATCATCCAGCAGGACCAGCAGTGGGTAAAGATCAACCTGGGGATCGAAAGCGGCCAATGACGGACCCGGCAACCACCGTCTCGCACCTCGAACTGGCCAGCAAGAACGACACCTTTCTTGATGCCAACGAGCTGATCCTGAACATGGGACCGCAGCACCCCTCTACCCACGGCGTGCTGCGCGTCATCCTGAAGCTCGACGGCGAGAAAGTCCTGGGCACCGAGTGCGTGATCGGTTATCTCCACCGCGGGGTGGAGAAGATCGCAGAGAACCGGACCTACACCATGTTCAACCCCTACGTGGACCGCATGGACTACGTGGCGGCGGTGTCCAACGGGCTGGGCTACTGCGAGGCAGTGGAGAAGCTGCTCAATCTGGAGGCGCCGCCCAGGGCGCGCTACGTGCGCACCATTTTGACCGAGTTGAACCGCATGGCCAGCCACCAGCTCTGGCTGGGCACGCACGCCCTCGACATTGGGGCGATCACGCCGCTTTTTTATACCTTCCGCGATCGGGAAGAGATCCTGAAGATTTTCGAGAAGTATTGCGGGGCGCGCCTGACCACCCATGCCTTCCGCATTGGCGGGTGCCAGTACGAGACGTACGATGGGTTCGAGCGCGACGTCAAGAACTTCGTCACCTTCGTGACCCCTAAGATTGACGAGTACGAAGAGCTCCTCACCACGAATCGCATCTGGGTGGAACGCACCCAAGGGGTTGGCGTGATCTCCGGACCCGACTGCATTGACCTGGGAGTGACAGGGCCGGTGCTGCGGGCGAGCGGCGTGAACTGGGACCTGCGCAAGGCGCAGCCGTACGCAGCGTATAGCGAGTTCGAGTTCGAAATCCCTACCGGCCAGAACGGCGACACCTACGACCGGTACCTGGTGCGTATTGCGGAGATGCGGCAGTCGCTGCGCATCATCAGCCAGGCCGTGGCAGGCATTCCCGAGGGGCCGATCATGGCCAAGGTGCCCAAGGTGATCAAACCGCCGCCCGGCGAGGTCTATCACTCCATCGAGGCCCCCAAGGGCGAGCTCGGATACTTCATCGTGAGCGACGGATCCACCCAGCCCTATCGGCTGCGGGTGCGGCCCCCGTCGTTCGTCAACCTGCAGGCGCTCGACAAAATGGTCCGCGGACAGCTGGTGGCCGACGTGGTGGCGGTGATCGGGACACTGGATATCGTGCTCGGCGAGGTAGACCGCTGATGCTCGATTACGTCACCGGCTACCTGAAGTCCTCGCAAACGCCCGGCCAGGCGGGAAACTACCTCTGGGCCCTGATCTATATCCTGCTGATTTTTGCCGGGATTTCCGTCGCTGTCATTGCGATGAACTGGCTGGAGCGCAAGATCCTGGCGCACATGCAGGTGCGGCTCGGACCCATGCGGGTAGGCCCGCACGGGTTGCTGCAGCCAATTGCTGACGCGCTGAAGCTGCTGATTAAAGAAGACATCATGCCCCAAGAGGCCGATCAGGCCGTCTTCTGGCTGGCGCCGCTGACGGTGGTGATCGCGGCCTTTACGGTATTCATTGTGGTGCCGTTCGGGCCGACGCACGCGGTGACCGACATGAACATCGGCATCCTGTTCATGCTGGGCGTGTCGTCGCTCGGCGTCCTGGGCATCATCATGGCGGGATGGGCGTCGAACTCGCACTATCCGCTGATGGGAGCGCTGCGCTCCAGCGCGCAGATGGTTTCCTACGAAATCGCGATGGGACTCGCGGTAATCTCCGCAGTCCTGATGACCAGCTTCAGCGCCGGCGCTACCGGCACGCTGAGCATGATCGGGATCGTGCAATCGCAGTTCGCGCAGCAGCGCTGGTTCATCTTCAAGTTCTTCCCCCTGGGACTGCTCGCGTTCTTCGTGTTCGCGGTGGCAATGGTGGCCGAAACCAACCGGGCGCCCTTCGACCTGCCCGAGGCCGAGTCCGAACTGGTGGCGGGGTTCCACACCGAGTACAGCGGTTTTCGCTGGTCGCTGTTCTTCCTGGCGGAGTACGCCGCCATGATCGGGGTTTCTGCTATCGCGGTAACCCTCTGGCTGGGCGGATGGCTGCGCCCCTTTCCCAACATCCATGGGCCGCAGATTACGGTCCCGAACTTCTGGGAAATGCCGCCTCCTCTGGGCGCGGCCGACTTCGCGTTCTCGCTGGTTCCAGCCGTGACGTTTTTTGTGCTCGCGCTGCTCTGCTTCATCGGCGTAAAGCGCATGCCCAGGCACCCTTATTTCCGAGTGCAAACCCTTGGCCTCGCTGGATTTGGGGCGGCGTTGGGCCTGATTGGGCTGATTTTGCTGATTCCGCCGGTGCGCGATCGCATTCAGGACATCTTCTGGTTTTCCGCGAAGGTGGCCGTCTGCATGTACCTGTACATCTGGTATCGCGGCACATTTCCGCGGTACCGCTTCGACCAGTTGATGCATTTGGGCTGGAAGTTCATGCTGCCGCTGGGGCTGGCGGTGCTCACCTTGACCGCGGTGGTGGGAGTCCTGGCATGAGTTGGCTGCTGGGAAGGAGGACGCGCGCATGACGCCGGTGGCGACGCCCTTCTTTTTTTACTTTCTGTCCGCGCTTGCCGTGATCAGCGGGATCCTGGTGATCACACGCAAGAATCCCGTGCACTCGGCCCTGGCCCTGATCACCACGCTGCTGGCGGTAGCCGGCCTGTACCTGATGCTGTACGCCCCCTTTGTGGCCGGCGTGCAGATCATCCTGTACGCCGGCGGCATCATGGTGCTGTTCCTGTTCGTGATCATGCTGGTCTCCATTGAAAAGGCGCAGCGCGAGGCCCAGTTCAACCACCAATGGGCGGTGGGCATGGGGGCAACCGCGGTTTTGGGCGTCCTGTTTGTGCTGGTCTACATGCGGGGCAGATCCGTATTTCTGGAGCATCCGCCGCTGGCGCTAGCCGAACAGTCCAACACGCAGGAAGTAGGCAGATGGCTGTATGGCAGCTACATGCTGCCGTTTGAGATCGCGTCGCTGTTGCTGCTGGTCGCCATAGTGGGGGCGGTGGTGATGGCGAAAAAACGCATTTAGCGGGGGACGGTCAGCGCGGGGCCGGCAGTGCACGCGCCGCGTGGAAGCCTGGGATCACATGGTTCCGATTACGACGCTTCACTACCTGGTGGTATCCGCGGCGCTGTTCGTGCTGGGCACAATCGGTGTGCTCACCCGACGCAACGTGGTGATCGTGCTCATGTCCATTGAGTTGATCCTGAACGCCGTGAATTTGAACCTGGTGGCGTTCTCGCGCCTGTACGGGCTGCACGGTCAGGTGTTCGCGATTTTCGTAATCACGGACGCGGCCGCCGAGGCGGCGGTCGGACTGGGGATCCTGATCGCCTTCTTCCGCAACAAGGAGACGGTAAACATCGATGAGGTGGACTTGCTCAAGTGGTGACGCGGCGAAATGCTTGTTGGGCCGGCAGGGAATCGGCTAAGCGCCGGTAGCGAAGCGAACTTATGCTCGATCAGATTTGGCTGATTCCGTTGTTGCCGGCGCTGGGCGCCGCCATCATGTTTTTCGCCGGCCGCCGGCTGTCGAAGCAGGCGGTGAATACCGTGTGCGTCGGCCTGGTGGTGCTGACGTTCCTCCTGTCTGCGCTGGCCGTGCTGCAGTACATAAGCTGGAAGAACGCGCACAACGGCGCCCCCTACGAAAAGGTGGTTTACACATGGCTGGGCAGCGATACCGGGCGCTTGGGTACGGCCATGCGCGATGGCAAGTTCGCCGCCCTGAAGGCTGAGGCCGGGTTCCTGCTCGACCCGTTGTCCTGCATCTGGCTGCTGTTTGTGACCGGGGTAGGGATGTTGATCCACATCTACTCCACCGGCTACATGGCGCACGAGGGCGGCTACTACCGCTTTTTCGGTTATTTGAACCTGTTCATGTTCTCCATGCTCACGCTGATCCTGGCGAACAACTATGTGCTGCTGTTCGTGGGTTGGGAAGGCGTGGGTTTGTGCTCGTATCTGCTGATCGGGTTCTATTTCCACCGGCAGTCGGCATCGAACGCGGCCAACAAGGCCTTTATCGTGAACCGCATCGGGGACGCCGGGTTCCTGCTGGGCATGTTCACCATTGTCTGGTACATGGGCTCCTTCCGCTTTACCGAGGTCTCCCAGCTGGCCCGCAGCGGCCAATTCACAATTGGCGATCCCATTATCACGGCCGCCACGCTGCTGTTGTTCGTGGGCGCGTGCGGCAAGTCGGCGCAGCTTCCGCTGTACATCTGGCTGCCTGACGCCATGGAAGGGCCCACGCCGGTTTCAGCGCTCATTCACGCGGCCACCATGGTCACGGCGGGCGTGTACATGGTGGCGCGCTCCAACGCGCTCTTTGTGCTGGCCCCATCCACCATGACGGTGGTGGCCGTGGTGGGCGCCCTCACCGCCATCTTCGCGGCCTCCATTGGCCTGGTACAGAACGACATCAAGCGCGTGCTGGCGTATTCGACCGTGTCGCAGCTCGGCTACATGTTCCTGGCGCTGGGTGTGGGCGCCTTTGCGGCGGGCGTCTTTCACGTGTTCACGCACGCCTTCTTTAAAGCGCTGCTCTTCCTGGGCGCAGGCTCGGTGATCCACGCCCTGGGAGGCGAGCAGGACATGCAGAACATGGGCGACCTGCACGGCCGGATCCCCGTGACCCACCGCACCATGTTCATCGCCACGCTGGCCATTGCGGGCATTTTCCCGTTTGCCGGCTTCGTTTCCAAGGATGCCATTCTGTGGGAAGCCTGGGCGCGGAACGCGCGCGCCTATCACGTTCTCTGGCTCATCGGCTGGCTCACCGCCGGCATGACCGCCTTCTACATGTTCCGGCTAATGCTGCTCACGTTTCACGGCCAGCCCCGCATGAGCCACGAGGTGGAGCATCACATCCACGAGTCGCCGCGCTCCATGACCCTGCCCTTGATTGTTCTGGCATTTTTCTCGGTGTTCGCAGGGTTCCTGGGATGGCCGCACAGCCTGGGAGGATCCGACCGGTTTGGCGAGTTCCTGAAGCCCGTCTTCGCGCCCGAGGCCCGGGTGATGGAGGCCGAAGGACATGCCGGGCAGGTAGCCGCGGGGCAAAGGGAAGAGGAGCACACCAGCCCGGTTGAGTACGCGCTGATGCTGGCCTCCTTGGGCCTGGCGGTGGGGGGCGGCTTGCTGGCGTATCGCGCTTACGGCCATGCCGGGCGGGGGTATCGCGAGCCCATTGCCGCGGCTCGGCCGTCGTTGTATCGCGTGCTTTATAACAAGTATTTCGTGGACGAAGCCTACGACTATCTTTTCACCGGCCGCCGCAAGCTCGGTCCGGTGCGACTGGGCGTGCTGGGCCTGGGGGAAGCTTCGTCGGAGTTTGACCGTCGCGTGATAGACGGCGCGGTGAATGGGACGGGCTGGACGACGCGTGCTCTGGCCAGAGTGTCCATTCTTTGGGACAAGTGGATCATTGATGGCGCGCTGGTCAACGGTCCTGCCATTCTTTCCGGCATGTTGTCGTATCCGGTCCGTGTGCTGCAGTGGGGGCTGGTGCAGTGGTACGCGCTGGTGATGACGGCGGGCGTGGTGGGAATCCTGGCCTGGTATGTAGCCAAGTGACTGCAAACAGGCGCGGGTAGCGGGCACCTCTACTATGCAAAATCACATTCTCTCGATCATCCTCTTCACGCCGCTGGTCGGCGCCATCCTTCTGATGCTGGTTCCCAAGCAAAACAAGGATGCCATCCGCTGGATCGCAAACCTCTTCGGCATTGCGGGATTCGTTGTCTCGCTTCCCCTGGTGCCGTGGTTCTGGGGGCAGCGGTTTGAGCAGGGCGTGAAGTTCATCTACCAGGGTGGGAGCTGGGCGCAGGCGCCCGGCATGTGGAAGTTCGTGGAGGGAACGCCTAACGGCTGGATTCCCTCTATCGGCGCCGGCTACGTGCTGGGGGTGGACGGAATTTCGTTTCTGCTGGTGATGCTGACTACCCTGCTGGGCTGGATTTCCATCTGGTCGTCCTGGAACGCGATTCAAGACCGGGTAAAGGAATACTACATCTGGTTCCTGGTGCTGCAGACGGGCATGCTCGGCGTCTTCATGGCCCTGGACTTCTTCCTGTTCTTCGTTTTCTGGGAAGCCATGCTGGTGCCCATGTACTTGCTCATCGGCATCTGGGGCGGTCCGCGCAAGCTCTATGCCGCCATCAAGTTCTTCCTGTACACCCTGCTCGGCTCCGTGCTGATGCTGCTGGCGATCCTGTTCCTGTACTTCAACCATCACGCCGCGACCGGGATCTACACCTTCAGCCTGGATGCGTTGTACCTGACCGCGCCGAAAATCGCATTTCACTACGCCTTGTGGCTCTTCCTCGGCTTTTTCCTGGCGTTCGCCATCAAGGTGCCGATGTTTCCATTTCACACCTGGCTGCCGGACGCGCACGTGGAAGCGCCCACGGCGGGCTCCGTCATCCTGGCGGGTGTCCTGCTGAAAATGGGGACCTACGGCTTTATTCGCTTCGCGCTGCCGTTCTTTCCCAACGTGGTGACCGACGCGCGGGTGCGCGGCTGGATGATTGGACTGTCCATCGTCGGCATCATCTATGGCGCCTTGGTTTCGTTGATGCAGAAGGACATGAAGAAGCTGGTGGCGTACTCCTCGGTGAGCCATCTGGGCTTCTGCACCCTGGGAATTTTTGCGCTCAACCCGGCCGGACTCAGTGGATCGGTGCTGCAGCAGATTAACCATGGCATCTCGACGGGCGCGCTGTTCTTGATTGTCGGCATTCTGTATGAGCGGCGGCACACGCGCGACATCTCCGAGTACGGCGGCATCTCCAACGTCATGCCGGTGTATGCGGCGGTCACCATGATCATGTTCCTGTCGTCCATGGGGCTGCCGCTACTGAATGGGTTTATCGGCGAGTTCACCATCCTGCAGGGCGCGTTCGCGGAGAACCGGCTGTGGGCGGGCTTGTCGGTGACCGGCGTGATTCTGGCCGCCGCCTATCTACTGTGGCTCTACCAGCGCGTGTTCTTCGGGCAAGTGAG
>JAMXLI010000330.1 GCA_024281115.1 Terriglobales bacterium
TTTACAACAGCGATTACCTGGGACGGGCCCGAAGCGTGCGGGAGAGGACCACGTTCAGCTTTCAGCACGGGGCCACGAACCTGCTCGATTACCTCGATGCCGTGCGCAGCTATCGCGATGTGGAACTGGCCGCCATCGCCGCCAATGCGCAGCTGTGGGCCGCAATTCACGGGCTCAGCTTCGCGTCGGGGACGGAGGTGCTGCCATGAAGAGCACAGGGCTGCGCCTGAGTTGGACGGCGATGTGTGTGTTGTCTGTTTTCACGGCCGCGTGCTCGCGCTCGGAACCTGCGGCGGGTGAGCCCGCCAGCTCGGCGGCGCAGATGGTGAAGACGGAGACAGTGCGTCTTCAGGCAATCCGGGACGACCTGACGATCCCCGCCCGGGTGGAAGCCGATCCGGCCCGCGTAGTTCATGTGTTCCCACCCGCCGGCGGGCGTTTACTGCGCGTGGCTGTGCGCCCCGGCGACCAGGTGGCCAAGGGGCAAGTCATCGCGGTGCTCGAGAGCGCCGACGTTGCCCAGGCACGTGCGGATTATCAGAAAGCCGCGGCTGAAGCCGAGCGTACCGCCAAAGCGCTGGAACGCGCCCAGTTGCTCCTCGATCACAAGGTGTTGAGCGAGCGCGAGTACCAGCAGGCCCAGTCGGACTCGGTATCGGCGAAAGCGGAACTGGCTCGAACGGAAGAGCATATGCGCATCCTGGGCGCTCCCCTGCAAGGCACCAGCAACCAGGTTTCGCTGTTGGCCCCACGCGGCGGCTCGGTCCTGGAATTGACGGCGGCGCCGGGCGAGCTCTCCAAATCGACCGACAATGCCACTCCCATCTGCACCATCGCGGACATCAGCTCGGTTTGGGTGGTGGGCGACCTCTTCGAGAAGGACCTCGGCTCGGTGCGGGCAGGCGAACCGGTGGAGATCTCGATCAGCGCTTATCCGGGACAAACATGGCGCACCCGCCTGTCCGTCATCTCCGACGCCATGGATCCCCAGAGCCGCACGTTGAAGGTGCGCGCCTTGCTGGCGAACCCCGGCCGCAAGTTGAAACCGGAGATGTTTGGCGCCATCCGCCTGCGCCGCCCAGAAGCGCAAGCCGTGGTGGTACCTGCCAGTGCCGTGTTGCGCGAGGGCGGAGACGTCATGGTCATGGTGCAGGCGAAGCCCGGCACTTACGAGAGGCGGTTGATCACGGTGGCGCGCGCCGACCCGCGCCAGGTGGTGATTGCTTCCGGGGTGAAGCCGGGCGACACTGTCGTGGTTGAGGGTGCTGCGCTGTTGCGCGACCAGGGACAGCAATGAGAAGCGCCATCCTTGCCCTGCTTCGCTACCGCACCCTGGTGCTGATCGCGCTGGGCGTGTGGCTCGTGGCCGGAACTTACACCTTCCTCAAACTCGATATTGAAGCCTATCCCGATCCCTCGCCTCCCCTGGTGGAGGTCATCACGCAAAACCCCGCCTGGTCGGCGGAGGAGATGGAGCAACAGGTCACGGTGCCCGTGGAAACGATCCTGAACGGCGTACCCCACCTGGCGTCCATCCGGTCCATCAGCATTTTTGGGTTGAGCGACGTCAAACTGTACTTCGAATTCGATAGCGAGTACCTGCGGGACCGGCAGGAGGTGCTGAATCGCCTGCAGACTTTGCAACTCACCAACAATCTTCAGCCGCAGCTTTCACCGTGGTCGCCGACGGGGGAAATCTACCGCTTCCAGCTGGCTGGAGACGGCTACAGCCTGAACGAACTGAAAGCCACCGCCGACTGGCTGGTGAGGCGGGAGCTGAAGCAGGTACCCGGCATCATCGACCTGACCGTGTTCGGCGGGACTACCCGCCAGTACCAGGCGGAAGTGGACCCGCGGAAGCTGCTGCAATACAACGTCACGCTTCCCCAGGTGGTCACGGCGGTCCAGAACAGCAATGCCAATGCCGGCGGCAGCTACATGACCCTCGGCGGCGAAAACGCGAATGTGCGCGGCATCGGATTGCTGCGCGATTTAGCGGAGATGCGTAATGTGGTGGTGGCCTCGCGCAATGGCACGCCCGTGTTCCTGGGCGATATCGCCCAGGTCCACGAAGGGTACCAGCCCCGCCTGGGCAAGGTGGGGGCGGACGCCGACCGCGACGTCGTCGAAGGGATCGTGCTTCTCCAGAAAAACGAGCAATCCCTGCCGGCGCTGGCGGGCCTGCACGCCAAGGTACGGGAACTGAACCAGACGCTCTTGCCCGCGGGCATGCGGCTGAAGACGATCTACGACCGCACCGAACTGATCCACGTCACCACTTCGACCGTCCGCCACCTGGTCCTGATCGGCGTGGCCCTGGTGTTGCTGCTCCTGATCGCGTTTCTCGGCGATTGGCGGATGTCGTTGATCGCCGCCCTCAGCATTCCCGTGTCCCTGCTGTTCGCCTTCGGCATGATGGAGGCCATTGGCGAATCCGCCAACCTGATTTCCCTCGGCTCCATTGATTTCGGCATCCTGGTGGACGCGGTCATTATCGGCCTCGACCACATTTACCGCCGTCTGCAGGACCGCCCCGATACCCAGGACCACCTGGATGCAATTGCGGACGCGGTATCGGAAACCGCGCGTCCCGTGCTGTTTTCCGTGACCATCATCGTGGTCGCGCTGATCCCGCTGTTCACCATGAGCGGTGTTCCGGGCAAGATTTTCGGCCCCATGTCCGTGGCGTACGGGTTTGCGCTGGCGGGCGCGCAGATCTTTGCGTTCGTGTTTGCGCCCGTGCTGTCGTCCTGGGGCAACGAACGGCCGCTGCACAAGCGCACCCCGGTGGTGCGCTGGCTGCACCGCCGTTACGCCGGCCTGCTGCGCCTGTGCCTGCGGCGGCCTGTGACCATTCTGGCTGCAGCTCTGGGCGTGCTGGTTATCACCGTCGCCTCTGTGCCCCTCATCGGTGGGGAGTTCATGCCCAAGCTGGAGGAGGGGAACCTCTGGGTGCGGGTCACGCTTCCCCAGGACGTCTCGTTCGAGACCGCCACCACCATGATGGATCATATCCGCGGCGACCTGCGGCAGTTCGCGCCTGTCCGACAGGTGGTCTCGCAATGCGGCCGGCCCGACGACGGCACGGACCCGGCGAGCTTCAATAACCTGGAATTCTTTGTGGATCTGAAACCGCCCTCGCAATGGCCCCGCGGCCTGACCAAGCAGAAGCTGATCGAGGCCATGGGCAAGACGCTGGACGGCTATCCCGGGGCGGTTTCCAACTTCTCGCAAAATATCCAGGACAACGTGGAAGAGGCGATGTCGGGCGTAAAGGGCGAAAACTCGCTCAAGCTGTTCGGCGACAACTTCGACGTGCTGACCCGCACGGCCGACTCCATTGCCAAGCTGATGTCGTCCGTCCGCGGTATTGACGATCTCGGCGTTTTCCATGTGAACGGGCAGCCGAACCTGCTGATCTCCATTGATCGCAATGCGGCCGCCCGCTACGGACTGGCGGCTGCGGACTTGAACGCGGCCGTGCAGGCGGCGATCGGCGGCAACGCGGTAACCCAAATCCTGCAAGGCGACCGGCGTTTCGATTTCGTCGTGCGCTACCTGGCCTCGTACCGCTCCGATCCCGAAGCCATCCGCAACATCCTGGTGGCTACCCCGGACGGCGGCAAGGTGCCGCTGGGGCAAGTCGCCGAGGTGAGCGTGCGCAACGGCGCTTTCATGATTTACCGCGAAAATGACCGGCGCTACATCCCGATCAAGTTCAGCGTACGCGGCCGCGATCTTTCCTCGACCATGGAAGAATTACAGGACAAGATGCAGCGGCAGATCCAACTACCCAAGGGCTACCATTACGAGTGGGCGGGTGAATACGACAGCCTGAAGAAGGAACAGCGCCGGTTGATGGTTATCTTGCCTCTCACCTTGGGAATCATCGTGCTGCTGCTCTACCTGGCCTTCAATTCCATCGCCGATGCCCTGATCATCGTGTGCACATTGCCGGTTTCCGTAAGCGGAGGCGCACTGGCGCTGCTGGTCACGCGAACGCCATTCAGCATCTCGGCCGCGGTCGGCTTCGCGTCGGCAACCGGTGTCGCCACCCTGGGAGGATTGGTGCTGCTGAGCGCGATCCGCCGCTTGCAACACCACGGGTTGGGGGTTGAGCACGCAGTACGCGATGGCGCCATGGACGAGATGCGGCCGGTCCTGATGGCCTGCCTGGCGGCCGCGCTGGGACTCTTGCCCGCGGCTTTGTCGAATGGAGTGGGAGCCCAGGCCCAACGGCCGCTCGCCCGCGTGATCGTGGGAGCCATGGTCACCACGTCAGGGGCGGTCCTGCTCCTTCTACCCGCGATCACCGCGCTGGCGGGGCGACGCACCCGGACCGAACTGCGCTCGATGGAGCATCGCCCGCAGGAGCAGCCCATCGCGTAAGCGTCAGGCGGCTGCTCCGAAGGCCAGGAGGCGGCCATCGCAATCTTTCACCACAAACTCTCGCGCGCCCCAGGGCATATCGGCGACGCCGCGCGCGAACTCCACCCCCTTGGCGGCGTACTCGGCGTACAAATCGTCGGCATTCTCGATGTAGAAGTAGGCATCCAGCAGTTCGTCCGTGTACTTGTCGCGGTCCGCGTTGGGTGGAGTGGCACAGCGGAAGTGAATTGCGTGCTGGTCGCGGGCCAGAATTGCGTACACGGGCGGATCCTGCCACGTCCCTACGGCTACAAAACCTAACTTTTTCGTGTAGTAGGCGAGCGTAGCAGGAAGATTTCGGGTGAAGAACTGGGGTGCAATCTGGCGGATCATGCCGCGAGTGTAGCGCAGTCACAACTTCCAGAAAATGTGCCCGGCATGCGCAGGCCCTTACCCGCAGGCAAGCGCCAATCTCTCCCGCCATGGATAATGTTTGACCAAGCGTTGGGCTCGGGCGCCCCTGCGCTCAGCCGACTTTCAGGCCCGGCTACTCAGCCGAGGGGAACGCATGATTTGCTTTGGGATGACCAGGCGCAAGGCAGAGTTGTTTCTGCTGGCATCCGTTTGCCTGGCTTATCCCAGGGCGCTGGCGCAAAGCGCTACGAGCCGTCCCGCGGCACCCGCCGTGGATGTGCGCATGCGCAACGTGAGGTATCACTTCACCGACGACATCAGCGTGCACATTCGCGCGCTGCGGGGCGAGTTGGTGCCGACCAAAGAAGCCTTTCCCATTTTCGACGATAAAGATTCCTTTCTGCTCAGAATCGCAGCGGGTGAAATCGCGATCAGCACCAAGTCACTGGCCAACGTGCTGAACTCCTACGTGTTTGCCAAGCCCGATGCCCCGCTGAAGAACCTGTCGCTGCAAGTGGAAAACGGCCAGCTCAAGATGAAGGGAAAGCTGCACGCCAAGGGCAACATCCCGTTCGAGGCAGAAGGCCAGATCCGCGCCTCGCCCGATGGAAAAATTCGCCTGCACACCGTCAAGGTGAAAGCGCTTCACGTGCCCGTCAAAGGGTTGATGGACGCTCTGGGGATCGAGCTTGCGGACCTGGTCAAGACGGGCAGGGTGCGGGGCGTGCGCGCCGAAAAAGACGATTTGATCCTGGACCCGGCCACTCTACTCCCGCCTCCGCACATTGCCGGGCGGATCACGGCCGTGCGCCTGGAGAACGATCAAATCGTGCAATTCTTTGGCCAGGCTTCGCTTGCCGCGATCGGCCGGCTTCCCTTCGCAAACTATATGGCGTATCGAGGAAACCAGCTTCGCTTTGGGAAGCTGACCATGAACGACACCGACCTGGTGTTGATTGACATGGACCCGAAGGACCCCTTCGACTTTTATCTGGATCACTACAAGGAACAACTTGTGGCCGGCTACACCAAGGAAACCCCGAGCTTCGGGCTTCGCGTTTTCATGCGCGATTACGATAAGCTGCCGCACAAATCGAGGGCGGCGAGGTGATGCGGCGATGGTGACATTGGTGAATTGTTTCGAAGTTCCGGCGGGGCGGGAGAGCGAATTTTTCTCGTTGTGGCAGCAGGTCAACCGCTACATGCGCGCCAAGCCGGGTTACCTGGCGCACAAGCTGCACCGCTCCCTGGCGCCCGAGGCCCGGTACCGTTTTGTCAACGTGGCGCAGTGGGAATCGCAGGCGCACTTCGCGGCCGCGCATGACGACGGGTTTCGCGCATTGGTGAGCCGGCCGGAATGGGCGGCATTCACCTCCACGCCCGCGCTCTACGAGGTGGTCCACACCGGGACCACCGAATCGCAGCAATAAGCCGCACCTGCGGGTGGCGCGTTTCCCGCCTACAGCGGGACGGGCACGGCGGCTACGAGTTCGCTCAGCACCTGCTCCGCCTGCTCGGTCTTCTTCATGGTAGAGGAGTAGACAGCGTTCACCACCACGCGGTGGGCGAACACCGGCACGGCCAGCGGCTTGAAGTCCTCGGGGGTGCAGTAATTGCGGCCATCGAGGTAAGCCATGGCCTGGGCCGCGCGGTACAGCGCCAGCGCGCCGCGCGGCGAAACCCCCAGCGACAGGTACTCGGAGGCGCGCGTGCGCCGCACGATTTCGAGGGCGTAGCTCACCAGCGACTCGTCCACGTGCACGCGCGTCACCTCCTGCTGGATGGAGACCACCTCGGCGGCAGTCAGCACCGGCCGCACGTCGTCGAGCCGGGCGGCACCCGCCTGCGAGCGCAGGATGGCGCGCTCGCTGTCGCCCTCGGGATATCCCATGCGCACCCGCAGCAGAAAGCGGTCCAGCTGCGATTCCGGGAGCGGGTAGGTGCCGTGGTGCTCGACCGGATTTTGCGTGGCGATGACCAGGAAGGGCTGCGGCAGCGCGTAAGAATGGCTGTCCACCGTGACCTGGCCGTCGTTCATGGCTTCCAGCAGCGCGCTCTGCGTCTTGGGCGTGGTGCGGTTGATCTCGTCGGCCAGAAGAACGTTGGTGAAGATAGGCCCGCGGCGGAATTCAAATTTCTGATCCAGCGCAGAGTAAATCGAGATTCCCAGCACGTCGCTGGGCAACATATCGCTGGTGAACTGCACGCGCTGGAAGCCGCAGTCCAGGGCGCGGGCCAGCGCCTGCCCCAGGGTCGTCTTACCTACGCCAGGCACGCCTTCCACCAGGAGGTGGCCACGGGCGAAGACCGCCACCAGCGCCAGGCGCACCACCTCGTCCTTGCCGCGGATGATGGAACGCAGCGTGGCCTCAAGCTGAGCGGCGCGTTCGGCCGTTGCGGTCGCGGCTTGGGGAGTCATTGCGTGAATTTTACTATGCGCTTTCCCGTCGGGAAGTATTACGTGCGTCACGCCGCGCCCCTCCGCGGCCCGGCGGCGTGATTTCAATGCACGTGAAACAGCTGGTCCAGCCCGAACAACGCCGCCACACCGACAAAGACCAGCAGCGCCATTTTCACACCCGGCTCCTTGTTGACCTCGGGAATCAGGTCGGAACCGGCCACGTAGATGGTGACGCCTGCCGACAATGGCAAGCCGGCGCTGACCTGGCGGTGCAGCACGCCCATGGTCAGCACGCCCGCCAGCGTGGCCGCGCCCAGCAGGATGGAGGCGCCCCAGGCAATGCCGCGGCTGCGCCCGCTGGCCAGCATCACCGACGACACGGTGAACCCCTCCGGCACCTTGTGCAGAAACACGGCCAGGAAAATGACCCAGCCCAGCCAGTTCGACACCAGGAAGCCCGAGGTGATGGCAATGCCGTCGAAGAAGGTGTGGATCAAGAGTCCCACCAGGACGGAGAAGCCGGTGTGCGCACGGACAAATTCATCGGCGTGGGTTTCCTCGCCATAGTGGAAGTGGGGCGCGATGGTGTGCTCGAAAAAATGGACGATGAGGTAGCCGAGCAGCACCAGGAATCCGGCGCGGTTGCCGCGCAAAGCGAGGCTGGCGGGCACCATCTCCACCAGGGCGGTGGCCAGCATGAAGCCCGCGCCCAGCGCCATGAAGTAAGTCAGGTAGCGGCGCTCCCAGCCCTTTTGCACGATAACCGCCCCGCCAAAGATGTTGGCGGCGGCAGCCGAGAGTCCCAGCACCACGCTGAGCAGGATGGGATGCATGCGCTAGCGCGCTTGAGGATAGCAGACGGGCGGGAAAGAACCGCAGCGGCGAGTCCCCCGGCTATTCCACCTGGTGCTTGGCGGTGTAGCCCTCGCGGGCCAGCACCTGGTACTTGACCGGCTTCTTCTTTTCGTTCAGCACCTTGAGCGGTCCGCCGTCGGGTGCCACCACGTCCACTTTGAGCTTGCGGTAGGTGCCGTCCAGCTTGGAATTGCTGGGGTGATAGGCGAGCGTGTACTGATTGCGAATGGTCTGCCCGATGTCGTGAAAGATTTCCGGCAATTCGCCTTCGAAGCGGGGGTGGTAGGCCTGCCCGCCGGTCATGCGCGCGAAGGTGTTCAGCTGATTATCAGCCTGGAGAAAGTCCAGTTCGCTGATCGGGCCCATGGCGCCATGCGCCTCGGCATACTCCCGCAGAGCGCGCCCGATGCCGATGGAGAAGATGGTGACGTTGGGCGTGGACTTCACTTTCTTCAACGCCTGATCCAGGTTGAGCTTGCTGAACGTATCGCGCCCGGTGGAGATGAGCACGATCTCCTTGCGGCCTTCCAGGCGGTCCAACCTATCGAGCGTATCGTAGAGCGCGTCGAACAGGTTGGTCTCGCTAAAGCCCGGCATGCGCAACTGGTTCAGGGCCCCAAAGACGGCGCGCTTGTCCTGGGTAAAGTCCACCATGATGCGCGGCCGCATGTCGTAGGAAACCACCGCTACCCAGTCCTGCGGCTTCAGAGTGTTGGCGAAGTTATAAGCCGCATTTAAAGCGTCGTAGATGAAGTAATAATTGGTCGCGGCAAACTCCACCAGCAGCACGGCCGTGATGGGCGCCTCCGACTGGCTGAAGCTCGTGATCTGCTGCGGCACGCCGTCTTCGTACACCCGGAAGTTGTCTTTCTTCAGCCCCGGGATGAAATGCCCATCCTTGGTTTCCACCAGCGCGTCCACCGTCACCAGGGGAACATTGACCCGAATTGAGTAGTCGGGCATGCCGGGAATCTTCTTAGGGGCAGGAGGCGGCGGCGGGGGCGGCGCGTCTTCTTTCTTCTTGGGCACGGCGTAAGGACCCACGTCGCCCTGCGGCCCCCCGGCCTCGGCGGGCGGCGCCTCCGAAGGCTTCTGCTGCGTGCTGGGCGCCTGCTGCTCCTGAAGGCCGGAGTCTGCCGGGGAGGCGAGCGCGGGCCCTGCGCTCAGCGCAAGCGTCAAGAGCAGGGAGAGCAAGGAACGCGCCGGGACAAGACACTTATGTGCCGCCGGTAACCTAGAGAGACCCATAAAAGACAGCCTCAATTTGAGAATCCGATGCTAGTATAGATGCGCTGTGCGGCCAAATTGGCGCGCGGTCGCGGGAAAACCGACGTCGTCTTCCCCCCGACACGGTTCCGGACGATGACATTCGTCCGGTTATAAGCAGTCGGGCGTCATGCAAACACTCACGGGCCGCTTCTTCGTCTTCAGCTTAGCCATTTTGCTGTCTCACCTGGCCGCCGGTTCCACCCTGGCGCTTAACGTTCCCATTCTGCCTCTGGACCAGGTCCATACCGGCATGCGGGGCGTGGCCTACACGGTTTTCCAGGGCACCCGGCCCGAACCGATGGAGGTGGAAGTTCTCGGGGTGCTGCGCAACGTGAATGGCCCCAAGGGCGACATCATCCTGGTCCGCCTGCACGGCACCAAGCCCGAGTACACGGGCGTAGTGGCCGGCATGAGCGGGAGCCCGGTTTACTTCGACCACAAGCTGGCGGGTGCGCTGGCTTTCCGCATCGGCGAATTTTCCAAGGAGCCCATCGCCGGCGTGACTCCCATTGAGGAGATGCTGGAGATCAGCGAACTGGATGCGGCGCGGCCCTCGACCATCCAGCCGGCAGCTGCCAGGACCGAGAGCCCGGTGAAGAAAACAGCTGCGCCGGATGTGGCCGCCTATGGCCAGGGCTCTACCGATGAACTCAAGCCCATCGCGACGCCCCTGGTCTTCAACGGCTTCAGCCAGGACTCGTTCCAGCGCTTTGCCCCGCAATTCGCGGCGGCCGGCATTGTGCCCGTCATGGGCGTGGGCTCGTTCAGCGAAAGCAAGCAGCCGGAGGCGGTGGAGCCGGGTTCCTCCATCAGCGCCGCGCTGGTGCGCGGCGACATGAGCATTGCCGCCACCTGCACCGTTACCTATGTGGATGCCGACCACCTGCTGGCCTGCGGTCACCCGTTGATGCAGTTTGGCGCGGTGGACTTGCCCATGTACAAGGCCAAGGTCCTGGCCACCCTGCCCTCGCCGGCGAATGCCTTCAAGATCATCAACACCACCGAGCCCGTCGGCGCCTTCACCGAGGATCGCCATACCGGCATCATGGGCGTGTTTGGCAAAGAGCCGCAGATGATTCCCGTGACCCTGCGGATCCACGGCACCTCGCATCCCAAGGAGTTCCATTACGAGGTGCTGAACAACGGCAAAATCACGCCGGTAGCGATGATGGCGACCGTGTTCAGCGCGCTGCAGGGCGTGAACGAGTACGGGGAAGACACCACCTACCGCATGGAGGGCAAAATCAAGGTCAACAGCTATCCCGACGTGCGCCTGAAAGACATGTTTGCGCCGGTGGATGGCGGGCAGCCAACGGGCGTGCTGATCGCCCTCTCCATGGGAGAGAGCTTCAGCCGCATTTTCGACAATTCCTACGAGGTGCCCACCATCCGGGGGGTGGACCTCGACTTTGACCTGGTGCACGAGCGCCGCGCCGCCAAATTGGAAAGCGCGCGCACCGACGTGAGCGAAGCCCGCCCCGGCGACGAAGTCCAGGTGGAAGCGGTCTTACGCCCCTATCGGGGAGAGCGCATCGTCCGCCGCATTCCCGTCCGGGTGCCCACTTCCACGCCCAAAGGCCCGCTCCGGATCCTGGTCAGCGATGCTGACACCCTCGACCACATGAGCCGCGGCAGCATGTTCCTGGGACGGCAAATGGACCTGGGCTCCACCATTACCGTGCTGAACCGGGCGCACGCCAACGATCAGCTCTACGTTTCGCTGCTTGAGGCCAATCCGGAAGCCATGGTGCAGGACAAGGTGATGCCCACCCTGCCGCTCTCCGTGATGAACGTAATGGAAGGCATGCGCGGGACCCAGGACATGGTGGTCTTCGGCGAATCCTCGGTGAACGAGGCTGCCACGCCGCTCGACTACGTGGTTTCCGGGGCGCAGGTCATCAGCCTCACCATCAAGTAAAACCCGGCAAGCCCCCGGCGTGGCGGTCCTGTAGGCATTTCGTGTTGCTTGCGAAGTAGCGTGCCTTTGCTGTGACCGCACAACCGTTCCCGGGCCGGGTTGATCGTGCTACTCTGGCGTTTCCCCGATATTCTGAGAGTTTTCTCCGCATGAGCGATTTTCTTTTTCGCATCCTGACCAGTTTCGTACTGCTCAACCTCCTTCCCGCTGTTGCCGTGGCGCAGGGCACGCGCACATGGCAGCAGTCCACCATGGACGATCTGGAACACGGCACGGCGAATGGAGTCGCCATTCGCAGTGATGGCGGCCTGGAGCTCGCCCCGGCATTTCGCAGCCTTTACAGCAGCCCTTCCACCTACATCTGGTCGTTGGCGGCCGACCACGCGGGCAATATCTACGCCGCGGCGGGCTCGCCCGCGCGCGTCTATCGCATCACTCCGGAGGGGAACGCCACGGTCATCTTCGCGCCCAAGGAGTTGCAGGTGCAGTCGTTGGCGGTGTCTCCCCAGGGTGTTATCTACGCGGCCACGTCGCCCGACGGCAAAATCTACAAAATTGAGCGCCAGAACACCGGCAAGACGGCGCGCGCGCAGACGCCCGGCGCTGCCTCCCTGCCGGAAAGCAGCGGCGCTCCCGCCCCCGAGGTGGGGGCCGGATATGCCTACTCGGTCGCTTTTAACCCGCAGACCAAGTACGTCTGGGACATGGTCCTGGACGGGCACGGCAACCTTTACATCGCGACCGGAGACCGCGGCCAGATCTTTAAGCTGGCGCCCACGGGAGAGAACTCTGTTTTCTTCAAGAGCGACGAGGCCCACATCCGGGCGCTGGCGCTCGACCGCGACGGTAACCTAATCGCCGGCTCCGATGGCAGCGGCTTGATTTACCGGATTTCCCCCGGCGGCGAAGCCTTCGTGCTCTACAGCGCAGCCAAGAAAGAGATCACGGCGTTGGCGGTGGATCGTGCGGGCAATATCTATGCCGCAGGCGCGGGGGACAAGCGCGCCGCCGCTCCCTCGCCGCCAGCACCGGCACCAGCAAGCCCGGCTGGCATCTTGCCCCCCTCCGCCCCCCTCGGTTTGGGGCCAAGTTCCCCCTTGGTCCCGTTTACCAGCGCCGGCACCAGCGGCGGATCGGAGATTTATCGCATCGCCCGCGACGGATCGCCGCTGCGCCTCTGGAGCTCGCACGACGACCTGGTGTACGCCCTGGCCTTCGACGGTCGCGGCAACCTGCTCGCCGGAACCGGAAACAAGGGAAAGATCTTCGCCATCACCGGCACCGATCGGTATACGGACCTGCTGAAGGCGACCGCCGGCCAGGTGACGGCGTTCGCTGCCGCTCCCGGGGGCGGGCTGTATGTCTCGACGAGCAACTTCGGCAAGCTGTTCGTGCTCGGGCCGGAACCCGCCCGGGAAGGCGCGTACGAGAGTGATGTTTTCGACGCGCACATTTTTTCCCGTTGGGGGCGGGCGGAGGTGCGTTCGCGCGGCGCAGTGGATCTGTACGCGCGCAGCGGGAACGTGGACAACCCCGACCGCAACTGGAGCCCGTGGAAGCTGGTGGATCTAAAAAATGACGCGCCGCTCGACGTTCCCGCCGCGCGCTTCGTGCAGTGGAGGGTAGTGTTGAAATCGGGGCCGCTGGCGCCCGAAGTGGGCAGCGTGCTGGTGAATTACCTATCCAAGAATGTGGCGCCCGAAGTGGACGAGGTCTCAATAACGCCCGGGATGCGCTACCTGCCTCCGGCCAAGGTCATGCCCGCCACCGTGGTGGCCGCGCCGGGAGCGACCGGCACCGGAACCCAACAGTTTGATAACCCGCCGCCCTCCACCCACGATCGCGATTCGATTGGCGTCCGTTGGAATGCGCATGACGACAATGACGACGACCTGGTCTACTCCCTCTATTATCGCGGCGACAATGAGCAGCGCTGGCTCCTCCTGAAAGACAAGCTCGACGACAAGTTCTATTCCTTCGACTCCAACCTTTTGCCCGACGGTGGTTACACGCTCAAAGTCGTTGCCTCAGACGCGCCTTCGCACTCCCCTCAGGACGTGCTGACGGCCGAAAAGGAGTCGGCGCGTTTCGAGGTCGATACCACGCCGCCGGTTATCCAGGACCTGAAAGCGAGCGCGACTGCGGGAGAAATTCGCGTAACCTTCCGCGCCACCGACAATTTCTCGCCGATTAAGCATGCCGAGTATTCGGTGGACGCTTCCGATTGGCAGGATATCGAACCAGTAGGCCAGATCTCCGACTCCAAGACCGAGTCCTATGACTTCATCGCCGCTTTGCCGGAGGGGACGACTGGCGCCGAACCGCCGGGAACAGCGGATTCCTCAACGCGCCAGCCCGCAGCCCGCCGCCTGGCCGAGCACATTGTCGTGGTGCGGGCCTATGATCGCAACGACAACATGGCAACGGCCAAGTATGTGGTGAGGTCGCCTTAACCTTGGGCTTTCTGCAATCCAGCGCGCGCCAGTTGTTCGCCTACCACTGGATCGAGGTGCTGGCCTGGCTCGCTTGCATCGCCTATTCCAGCGTGCCCTCGTTCTGGCTGATGATCCATCCCCACATTGAGTATTGGCGATCGCGGCGTTCGCCCTATCGGGTCCTGCTGCCCGGATGGATCGCCATGTGGGCGGCGCTGGGGGCCGCCACCTGGCACTGGCGGCATATAGCGCTATACCGCACACGGCTGCCCTGGATCCCCGCATCCGCGCTTCTCCTGCTCAGCATGTATCTCTACCGCGCAGCGGGGTCGGGCTTCACCGGGGCGCAACTGGGAGGTCGGCCGGAACTTGAGCCCGGGGAATGGGAGCAGCGCCTGGCTACGGACGGCATCCGCAGCCGCATTCGCCACCCCGTTTATCTCGCCCACCTGTGCGAGATGGTGGCCTGGAGCGTGGGCTCGGGGCTGGCCGTGTGTTATGGGCTGACGGTATTCGCAATTCTGACCGGAGCGTTCATGCTGCGCCTGGAAGACAATGAACTGGAGCAGCGCTTCGGCGAAGCTTACCGCCAGTACCGCCAGCGCGTGCCAGCCCTGGTGCCCAGGCTGTAGCCGAGCGGTAGCTTCCTTCGCCGCAATCTATAATCCGGTTTGCGCTCTTTGCTCGCAGCTGCCGCCGGATGCGGAATGATCAGGTCATCATCCGAGGGAGCCGATGGAGCGCCCATCCATGCGCTTTGAGTTTTTCGTCGCCGCCCGCTATTTGCGCGCCAAGCGCCGGCAGGCCGTCATCGGAGTTATCACTGCAATTTCGGTGATCGGCGTGGCGGCGGGCGTTGCCTCGTTGATTGTCGCGCTGGCCATCAACAATGGGTTTCGCCAGGACCTGCAGCAGAGGCTGCTGGGCTCGACCTCGCACGTGCAACTGCAGCGGGTGCAAAGCGACGGGATCCGCGACTGGCAGCAACTTCTTTCCCGGCTGGCGCGTTTGCCCCACATCGTGGCTGTCTCGCCTGCCATCTACGAGCAGGTGCTCATCTCGCGCGGAGCGCGCGCGCGCGGCGCGGTGCTCAAGGGCGTGCTTCCGTCGTACGAGCGGCGGGTGAGCGATCTTCTGCAGTCTGTCAAGGCCGGTTCAGCCGAGGCGCTGGCCGAAGGCCGCGCGGCGCCGCCCTCCCGTGGACCTGGGACGGAAACTCCGCCCGCGTCTCCGGACGATCTGGCTGCGGTCCGGCAGCGCATTGCGGATATGCCGCCCATCCTGCTGGGAAAGGACATGGCCGACGAGCTCGGCGCCAGCGTGGGCTCGGTGGTGCTGGTCACCAGCCCGCAAGGCGAGCTCACGCCCTTTGGCATGGTTCCCAAGTACGCGCGCTTCCGGGTGGCCGGGACCTTTCAATCCGGCTTCTTCGACTACGATTCTTCCTGGAGCTTCGCCCGGCTCTCGGACGCGCAACAGCTGTTCGGATTGGGCGACGTGGTTTCGGTGCTGGAATTCAAGCTCGACGACCTCTACCGCGCCGGCCAGGTTTCCCAGGAAATCGAAAAAGAGGCGGGCCGCGGTTTCATGACCACCAACTGGATGGAGCAGAACCGGGCGATTTTTCGTGCCCTGCGACTGGAGCGGGTGGTGACCTTCATCACCATCGGCTTGATCGTTTTCGTGGCGGCACTGAACATCCTGATTTCCCTCACCATGATGGTGATGGAGAAGACCCGCGACATCGCCGTGCTGATGTCGATGGGGGCCAGGAAGAACCAGGTGCGGCGCATCTTCGTGACCCAAGGGGTGCTGATCGGCGTGCTGGGGACCGCCCTGGGCCTGGTGCTGGGCTACGGCCTCTGCTGGGCGGGAGCAAAGTACCACTTCATTGCGCTTTCCCCCGAGGTCTACTCCATTGATTACGTGCCGTTCGCCGCCCGCGCCAGCGATGGCATCCTGGTGGCCCTGATCGCGCTGGGCATTTCGCTGATCGCGACCCTTTACCCGTCCTGGTCAGCGGCCCGCATTCTGCCCGCGGAGGCCCTGCGCTACGAGTGAGCTTCCCCACGGGAGCAGCCGAAGCCGCAGGAGTTCTCGTCGTGCCGCTTATCACACCGGTGTGTAACCGGCGTCACTCCGAGTTGGCGCCCCCGGCCCTAAATTTTTCTGCATATCATGTGAAACGCGGAATCCCGCGACCCTTTGGCAATCGTAGTGTCTAATAGGAGAGAGCACGGAGGCGTCGAAAGCCTTTGATGAAGGGCGAAAAAGTGACGCTGGAGAACGAGCTTGCATCCAATCAGGGTGCGGAGCTGCTCCGCGTGGAAGGTCTCAGCAAGACCTTCCCCTCCGGAACCTCGGAACTGGTGCTCTTTGAAAATTTGTCCTTCCAAATGCGGAAGGGAGAGATGCTGGCGATCATAGGGGAGTCCGGCGCGGGCAAGAGTACCTTGTTGCACATCCTGGGCGCGCTTGATAGGCCTTCCGAGGGTGACGTATACTGCGCCCAATTCCGGCTGAATACGCTGTCGGCGGAGGAAGCGGCCGACTTTCGCAACCGCCAGATCGGGTTTGTCTGGCAGTTTCATTATCTTTTGCCGGAGTTTACCGCCCTGGAGAATATCGCCATGCCGCTGCTGCTGCGTGGTCGCCGGCGGCGGGATGCCGAGCGGGAATCGGCGGAGTGGCTGCGGGAAGTCGGTTTGCAGGACCGCGCACATCACCGTGCAGGCGAGCTTTCCGGCGGAGAGCAACAGCGAGTGGCCCTGGCCCGGGCGCTGGTGACGCGGCCGCAGATCTTACTGGCTGATGAACCTACGGGCGATCTGGACGACCGCACGGCGGAATCTGTCTTCGCTTTGATTGCGCGACTCCATAGCGAGCACCAGCTTACCTCCCTCATCGTGACGCATAACCTGGCTTTTGCCGGCCGCTGTGGGCGCGTTTTGCACCTGCAGCGCGGCCGGGTGGAGGAAATCTCCCCGGAATCGCTTGCGGTTACCATCGGCCAATCGCTTTTCTCGCGGAGTGGGGTACCCTGTAGCCTACCTCCCTCTGGACAAGCGGATTAGAATGAGACAGAAGGACAAATTTTGGTACATGCCTGGTTGGGACGGGCTGGAGTGCGGCGTCAAAACTGTCCGTATCCTGTTCGTCCAGCTTGGGTTTCCAGTTGCCAAACCCCCGGCGAGCTCCTTGGCAGCTGGATTGCTTCAATGCTTGCGGGGAAATGGGTCACGGGGCTCTGGTTAGGGTCGCCCAGGGCGCGGGAGAGGGCAGAACATGTTTGAACGCTACACCGAAAAAGCCAGGCGGGTGATCTTCTTTGCCCGCTACGAGGCCAGCCAGTTCGGCTCCCCCTACATCGAGACGGAGCATCTGTTGCTGGGCCTGCTGCGCGAGGACAAGGCCCTCACCAACCGTTTTCTGCGCTCGCACGCCTCCGTGGAATCGATCCGCAAGCAGATCGAAGGACACACCACCATCCGGGAGAAGGTTTCCACCTCGGTCGACCTGCCGCTTTCCAACGAGTGCAAGCGCGTGCTGGCCTACGCCGCCGAGGAGGCGGAGCGGCTGAGCCACAAACACATCGGGACCGAGCACCTGCTGCTGGGATTGTTGCGCGAGGAAAAGTGCTTTGCCGCCGAGATCCTGCACGAGCGCGGCCTGCGGCTTTCCACCATCCGTGAAGAGTTGGCCCGGACCACGCAGGAGAAAGCGCAGCCGCAGCGCTCGCGCGAGTCTTCCCTGCTGAGCGAGTTTTCCCGCGACCTGACCCAGGCTGCCATGGACAACCAGCTCGATCCCCTGGTGGGACGCGAGCAGGAGCTCGAGCGCGTGGTGCAGATTCTCTGCCGTCGGACCAAGAACAACCCGGTGCTGATTGGCGAGCCCGGCGTGGGCACGACGGCCATTGTGGAAGGCCTGGCCCAGCGCATCGCCGACGGCGAGGTGCCCTCGTTCCTGGCGGACAAGCGCATCCTGGGATTAGACCTGTCGCTGATCGTGGCCGGCACCAAGTATCGCGGCCAGTTCGAAGAGCGGCTGAAGACCATCATGAAGGAATTGATGGAGTCGCAGAACGCCATCATCTTCATTGACGAGTTGCACACGCTGGTGGGGGCGGGCTCGGCGGAAGGCTCGCTGGATGCGGCCAATATCCTCAAGCCGGCGCTCTCGCGCGGCGAAATCCAGTGCATCGGCGCCACCACGCCGGGCGAGTACCGCAAGTCCATCGAGAAAGACCGCTCCCTGGAGCGCCGCTTCCAGGCGGTGAAGGTTCCGCCGCCCAACGAGGCCGATGCCACCAAGGTCCTGTATGGCATCAAGGACCGCTACGAAAAGTTCCATGCCGTCACCTACACCGACGACGCCATCGGCTTCGCTGTCGCGCACTCCAACCGCTACATTCCGGACCGCTTCCTGCCCGACAAGGCGATTGACCTGATTGACGAGGCGGGCGCGCGCGTGAAACTACGCCAGACGTCGCTTCCCGAAGAAATCACCGAGGCGCAGAAGCGCGTGAAGTTCATCGTTCACCGCATGGAGAACGCGATCGCCAATCACGAGTTCGAGAAGGCGCGCTTCTACTCCGACGAGGAACGCAAGGAGCGCGAGAACCTGCGCGGCCTGCGCGAGAAGTACCACCTGGACGAGTCCTCGACCGGGGTGGTGAACCGCGAGGACATTGAAGACGTGGTTTCGCGCTGGACGGGCGTGCCCATCGCTTCCATCAAGGAAGAAGAGTCGCAGAAGCTGCTGCGCATCGAGGAAGAGCTGCACAAGCGGGTGATCTCGCAGGACCGCTCCATCATCGCGCTGGCGCGCGCCATCCGCCGCTCGCGCGCCGGGCTGAAGAGCCCCAACCGGCCCATCGGCTCGTTCCTCTTCCTGGGACCCACGGGCGTGGGCAAGACCGAGGTGGCGCGCACCCTGGCGCAGTTCATGTTCGGCACGGAGAAGTCGCTCATCCGCTTCGACATGTCGGAATTCATGGAGAAGCACTCGGTGTCGAAGCTGATCGGCTCGCCTCCGGGCTACGTGGGCTACGAAGAGGGCGGCCAGCTAACCGAGCGTGTGAAGCGTGCTCCCTACTCGGTGGTCCTGCTCGACGAGATCGAGAAGGCACATCCCGATGTCTTCAACATCCTGCTGCAAGTGTTTGAAGACGGCCAGCTCACCGACGGCCTGGGCAACACGGTGGACTTCAAGAACGCCATCATCATCATGACGTCGAACATCGGCGCGCGTCATTTGATGAAGCGCACCGGGCTCGGCTTCCAGCAGGAAAAAGAGGACGCGGTCTCGGCCAAGGTGGAAGACCTGGTCAAAAACGAGGTCAAGCGCACCTTCAACCCCGAGTTCCTGAACCGCCTGGATGAGGTGATCCTGTTCCAGGCGCTGATCGAGCAGGACCTGATCCAGATCCTGGAACTCATGGTGACGCAGCTGAACCAGAACCTGGCGCAGCGGTCCATCACGGTGACCGTGACCGATGAGGCCAAAAAGTGGATCCTGGAGCAGACGCTCACCGACCGCAGCTACGGAGCGCGTCCGTTGCGCAGGGCCCTGCAGAAGTACATCGAGGACCCGCTTTCCGAGGCCCTCATCCAGGGCACGATCCGGCAAAAGCCGGCGTTCATCGAAGTCTTCCTGGAGAACAACAAGCTGTTCTACCGTCCGGTGGATTCGAAGGACGAGGAAGGCGTGTTGCTGTACAGCAACTAGCGCTCACCTGCCAGGGTTGCTCCCATCAGCCGCCTTCACAGGCGGCTGATTCTTTGCGGCGG
>JAMXLI010000331.1 GCA_024281115.1 Terriglobales bacterium
GCTCAGCGCCGCGGGCCGGGAACTTCTGGTGGAATGGCATGGGCGGCCCTTCTTTCACGAGAATGGCGAGTTGCACTTCTTCCTGGCGGTCGGCATTGACATCACCGGCCGGAACCGGGTGCAAGAGCAACGGGCGCAACTGGCAGCGGAGCAGGCGGCGCGTGCCCAGGCCGAGGCCGCGCGTGAGCGCATCGCGGTGGTGCTCGCCCTGTTGAAGCGCAGCGAGGAGCGTTATCGCGCTTTCATCGAGCACAGCTCCGAAGGCATCTGGTGCTTTGAAGCCGAGGTGTCTTTACCCATCGATGTTCCCGAAGAGCGGCAAATTGAAACCATCCTGGAACATGCCCGGCTGGTGGAGTGCAACGACGCCATGGGCCGCATGTACGGTTTCGAGGACGCGCGCCAGATCCTGGGCACGCCCCTGCGCCAGATGCTGGTGGCCTCCCCGGAAAACCTCGAGATGCTGCGCGCCTTTATCCGCTCCGGGTACCGGCTGCTGGATGCCGAGTCGCGCGAACCGGATCGCCAGGGAAATATCAAGTATTACTTGAACAACTTGGTGGGCATCGTCGAAGACGGAAAGCTGGTGCGCGCCTGGGGCACGCAACGCGACATCACCGAGCGCAAGCTGGCGGAGGATGCATTGCGCCGCAACGAGCGCCTGGCCACCATGGGGCGGATGGCGGCCACCATTGCTCATGAGATCAACAATCCGCTGGAGTCGGTCACCAACCTGCTTTACCTGCTGACCGAGAACTTGTGGCTCGACGAGACCGCGCGCCAGTACGTGACCAAGGCGCAGGAGGAAGTGCAGCGCATTTCGCAGATTGTCGGTCGCACGCTGGGTTTGCAGCGCGAAACCGCCGACCCGGTACCGGTGAATATCTCCGAGCTGTTCGACGCGGTGCTTGATCTTTACCGCCATCGCATCGAGGTACTGCGCGTGTCCGTGGTGCGGCAATACCAGTCCGAAGATGCCGTGATGGGCTTCCCCGGGCAGCTGCGGCAGGTCTTCTCCAACCTGCTGCTCAACGCGGTGGACGCGGTGGGGCAGGGCGGGACGGTCGTGCTGCGCATCCGCCGCGGCTGCGAGCGCCGGCAAACGTTACGTCCGGGAGTGCGCGTAAGCGTGGCCGACAATGGCCCCGGCATCCGCAAGGAAGACCGGGCGAAGCTCTACGAACCGTTCTTCACCACCAAAGGGGAGCGCGGCAACGGGCTGGGCTTGTGGATCAGCCGGGGCATCATCGAGGCGCACCACGGTGCCCTGCGTTTTCGCACCAGCACCGCCCCCGCGCGCAGCGGTACCGTGTTCAGCGTATTCCTGCCCTCCGCCTCCGCGGAGGGCCAGAGCGCATGACCTCGGCGCGGTGTCATCTTCCCGCCGCCACTAGCGGCGGCTTGCCATGAGCAGCTCAGCCGCGCAAGCGCGCACCTCCACCATAAAAGCCAGCCTGTTTTACTTCGTGTTCGTCATGTATTCCTACACGACGGGCGGGCCGTTCGGCCTGGAGGACCAGGTGACCACCTCTGGGCCGGGCATGACGCTGCTCTACCACCTGCTCCTCCCGTTTTTCTGGTGCATCCCCATCTCGCTGATCGCCGCCGAACTGACGACTGCCATGCCCGTGCAGGGCGGCTTCTACCGCTGGAGCCGCGCCGCTTTCGGTGATTTCTGGGGATTCCTGGCGGGCTGGTGGAACTGGTCGGCGTCGTTCGTGCTGGGCAGCGCCTACGCAGTCTTGTTCAGCGATTATCTGGGGTTCTGGTTCCCGCAAATCTCCGGCTGGCGGCACTACCTGGTTTCAGTGGCCCTGATCGCCGTCGTCACCTATGTCAACGTGCGCGGCATCCAGATGGTGGGCAAGCTGGCCACGGTCCTGGAGTTGGCCGTGCTGCTGCCCATCGCGGCGCTGTGCGTGCTCTCCGTGCCGCAGTGGCACGTGAATCCCTTTGTGCCGATGGTGCCGCCGCATCGGCCCCTGTTCCAGGTGTTCGGCGTGGGACTGGCGCTCGGATTGTGGCTTTATTCCGGCTACGAGCAGCTCTCCACCGTGGCCGAAGAAGTGGACAATCCGCAGCGCAACTACCCGCGCGCGCTGGCCTGGGTGGTGCCCCTTTCCATTGCCACGTATTTCGTGCCTACCTTCTGCGCGCTGGCTGCGCTGGGCAACTGGCAGGAGTGGCACACGCGTTATTTTTCCGATGCGGCGCAACTGATCGGCGGGCGCGGGCTCGGGCTTTCTGTCACCCTCGCCGCCGCCATCACCAATGTTTCGCTGCTCAACAGCACCGTGCTGGCCAGCACGCGCATGCCGTTTGCCATGGCCGAAGACGGCTACCTGGTGCCGGGCTTGGCGCGGATCCATCCTCGCTATGGCACACCGTGGGTAGCGATCGTGGGTTCCGCCGGTGTCTATGCGCTGCTGGCATGGCACAGCCTGACCCAACTGATCTCGCTCTACGTGTGGCTGCGCATCGCGACTTCCATCATGACGGTGCTTTCGGGCTGGCGGATGCGCCGCAAGGCGCCGGAGATGACGCGCTCGTTTCGCGTGCCCTGGGGACGAAGAGGATTGCTGTATGCCGTGGGGGCGCCCCTGCTGATGAGCGGCGTGGCGCTGCTGGGCAGCGACAAGTTTGGGCTCAAGTGGGGCCCGGTGGCGCTGCTGGCAGGCCTGCCCGTCTATGCGCTCGTCGGCCGCCGCAAAGCCCGAGCCACCAACCCCTCCGCTTAGGAAATCCAGTCGAGCACTTTGTAGTACATGCCGGCGAAGGGCAGAAACCAGGGCCATCCGTTGTAGAGGCCCAAGGGCGCGCCCGGGAAGGGAAGCCCGGCGAAGGGATTCTCGTCGGCCTGACCCGCGATCGCATGCGCCATTCTCGTGCCGAGATAGGTGGCCATGGCGACTCCGTGCCCGGCATATCCCACGGCGTAGTGCATGCCGTCGAGCTTGCCGGCATGGGGCATGATGTCGAAGCAGAAATCGAGCGTGCCTCCCCAGGCGTAGGCCAGCGGCGTCTGGGCCAGTTGCGGATACACGTCCACCATTCCGCGGCGCAGGATCTCTGCGCTGCGGCGGGTGGTGCTGGATGTTTCCGGGAAAAACGCGGCGCGTCCGCCAAACAGCATGCGGTTGTCCGGCGTCAGGCGGTAGTAATAGAGGAAATTCTTGGAGTCGTAAATCATGCGGTTGCGCGGGCTCAGTTCCCGCGCCAGCGAGTCGGGGAGCGGCTCGGTGACGATGATGAACGACCCGATGGGAATGATTTTCTTCCGCAACGCCGGCGTGGCGCTCCCGGTGTAGCCGCTGGTGGCCACCAGGACCTCGCGCGCGGAGATGGGGCCGCGCGCTGTGGTGAGCCGGAACGACGGGCCCCCATTGCGGCTGGCGCGTTCGATGGCATGCACGCGCGCGTCCGCGAACAGCCGGGCGCCTGCCCGAGCTGTGGCGCGGGCCAGGCCGGCAACATAGCGCGCGGGATTCAGCCCGGCGCTGGTTTCATCCACCAGGCCCCCAAAATAAATGTCGGAGCCGATCTCGCTGCGCAATTGGCTGCGCGGCACGATCCGCAAGGAGTGATTGCACTCTTGCTCCACCATCTGCGCCGAGCGCGCAAAACCGTCGAAATGGGCGGCCTTGCACGCCACCTCCAGATGTCCGCAGCGGGCGAAGTCGCACGCGATCGCCTCTTCTGTAATGATCTGCTCGACGCACTCGATCGAAGCCAATGAGGCCGCGTAGATCCGCCGCGCCACCTCCCGGCCATAGCGGCCGATCAGGGTTTCCAGCGGCAGCTTCGTGCCCGTGAGCACCATGCCGCCGTTGCGCGAACTGGCTCCCCAGCCGATGCTTTCGGCTTCCAGGACGGCGACGCTTGCTCCCTGTCGGCCCAGGGCGCGCGCGGCGGCTAGCCCCGTGAACCCGGCGCCCAGGATGGCAACGTCCACCACCTCCGGCAGCGGGTCGCTGCAAGCCGCCGGCATCTCGACCGTATCTTGCCAGTAAATCCGTTCCTGATAGGACATGGGCAGCAAAGTGTAACGGAAAGCTCCCGGTTCTAAAAATCGGCCACTCCGGCCTACAATGCAAGCCCTGAGTTCCGCAGGTTTAAGGGCGATCCGCAGCCGTATGAACACCTCTACAACGCTGCCTTCGGAAAATGAACAAGACCAGGCCGGCGAAGCGGCGGGGCCTTGCGCCATGGTGATCTTCGGCGCTGCCGGCGACTTGACCAAGCGCAAGCTGGTGCCCGCGCTTTTCAATCTGGTGAAAGCCAAGTTGGTGCCGCAGGAATTCGCCCTGTTGGGAGTTTCCGCGGACGATCTGAGCCAGGAAGCGTTTCGCGCCCAGGTCACCGGATTTTTACCGGCTGAGGACCGGGGCAGCGAGGCCTGGCGATGGTTTATAGAGCGGCTCCACTATGAGCGCGGCAACTTCGGAGACGTTACGACCTACCAGGAACTGGCCAGCCGACTTGCGGAGCTGGATCGCACCCAGCGTACCGGCGGAAATTACTTGTTTTACCTGGCTACGGCCCCGAAGTTCTTCGCCGCCATCGTGCAGCAGCTGGGCGCCGCCAACCTGTCCTGGCAGCAAGCTGGAAGCTGGCGGCGCGTGGTGATTGAAAAGCCTTTCGGCCAGGACCTGGAGTCGGCCAGGACCCTGAACCGCGACATCAAGCGCGTTCTCGAAGAGGACCAGATCTACCGCATTGACCACTACCTGGGCAAAGAAACGGTGCAGAACATCATGGTTTTCCGTTTCGACAATGCCATCTTCGAGCCCATCTGGAACCGGCGTTACATTGATCACGTGCAGATCACCAACGCAGAGACGGTGGGGGTGGAGACGCGCGGCGGATACTTCGACCTGGCGGGCAGCCTGCGCGACATGGTCCCCAACCACATGATGCAGCTCCTTAGCCTCACCGCCATGGAATCGCCGGTTTCCTTCCAGGCGGACGCGGTGCGCAATGAACAGGCCAAGGTGCTGCGCGCGGTGCAGCCGCTCGACTCGGAGGACGTGCTGACCAGCACCGTGCGCGGGCAATATGGCCCGGGCGCGCTGGGAAAGGAAAGCCTGGCCGGCTACCGCCAGGAACCGGGCGTACCCCCGGAGTCTCGGACCGAAACCTTCGTCGCCCTCCGTCTCAACATTGACAACTGGCGCTGGGCGGGAGTGCCGTTCTATCTGCGCACCGGAAAGCGGCTGGCCCGACGTCACACGGAAATCATCATCCAGTTCAAGCGCACGCCCTTTGAACTGTTTCGTAACGCCCCTTTCCACAAGCTGCACACCAACACGCTGGTCATCCAGATCCAGCCGGCGGAAGGAATTTCGCTCAGCTTCGGCGCCAAGATCCCGGGGGCGCTGCTGCGCGTGGGCTCAGTCAACATGAGTTTCGAGTATTCCCGCTATTTTGGGACAGAGGCCTACACCGGCTACGAGGTGCTGCTCTACGATTGCATGATCGGCGACGCCACCCTGTTCCAGCGCACCGACATGGTGGAAGCCGGCTGGTCCCTGGTGGACCCGGTGCTGGATGTTTGGAAAGCGGTGCCGCCGCGAAGATTTCCGAATTATGCTGCCGGCACCTGGGGGCCCAAGGAAGCCGGCGAGTTGTTGCGTCGCGACGAGCGCGAGTGGAGGACTATAGAGCCATGATTCTGGCCGGAGAAGTCGGCGCAACCCGCACCCGCCTGGCGGCCTTTGAGACGGAAGGCCACAACCTCAAGCTGGCAGTGGAAAGACTCTATGCCAGCCAGGAGCGCGACGGACTGGCTGCCATCATTGCGGAGTTTGTGAGCAGCCAGGGAATCCCCGTGCACCAGGCGTGTTTCGGCGTGGCGGGGCCGGTGCGCGGCGGTCGCAGCAAGATCTCCAATCTGCCCTGGACCATCGACGCGTCCGAGCTGGCCAGGCAACTCAAGCTGAAGTCCGTCGGCCTGCTCAACGATATGGAAGCGTACGCGTACGGGCTGGACGGCCTGGAATCAAAGGACCTGGTCACGTTGAGCCCTGGTACGGACGATGCGGAAGGCAATCGGGCGGTGATTTCGGCGCGCACCGGCCTGGGTGTGGCTGGACTTTATTGGGATGGCTTCCGGCACCACCCGTTTGCCTGCGAGGGCGGGCACGCCGACTTCGCCCCGCGTACTGCGCTGGAGTCGGAGTTGCTCGCTTACCTGCAGGAGAAGTACGGGCGCGTCAGTTGCGAGCGCATTCTTTCCGGCCCGGGCATCCGCAATATCTACGATTTCCTGCGCGACCGCGGCAAGTGCGAGGAGCCGCAGGAACTACGCCAGCAACTGGCCCAGGCGCCCGATCCTTCCGCCCTCATCTCGCGCCTGGCGCTCGAGCGCAAAGCTGAAATCTGCGAGAAGGCGCTGTCCTTGTTTGTCAGTATTTACGGCGCTGAGACGGGCAACTGCGCTCTCTATTTCATGGCTACAGGCGGAATTTACATCGGCGGAAGCATTGCCGCCAAGATTGTCAGCAAGATGCAGGAACCGATCTTCATGGAAGCGTTCCTGGCCAAAGCGCGCATGAAGTCGCTGCTGGAGACGATACCGGTGAACATCGTCATCAACGACAATTGCGGCCTTATCGGCGCGGCACGCTACACCCTGGTGCAGAAGGCGTTTCGCACGGCCGTCCCGGCATAGTCTTCACGTTGCAGGCGGGTTCCTCCATCTGCCGCCGCGTTGCAGGCCCGATTGAATTTCAGCCGCCGAATTACTTTTCGCCGCCTCCCGCGGCCGGCTGGCCCAGCGGCTGGTTCACGATCAGCGCGCGCACGTTGGCCTGCTGCATCTGCTGCTGGAAGGCGGGCAAGTCGGTCTGCAGGATTCCCGCCCAGCGCTCGAGCACCTGGTCCGCTTGCTGCTTCAGGCGATTGAACTCCTCGTAGTCGGCAGCGGTGGGCGCCTGGTCATTGTCGCTACTCACCGAAGTCGCCAGGTACGACAACTTGGCATCGAGTCCCGGGGGATAGCGCAACGAGTCTTCGTTGGCGCTGATTTTGGTCTGCACCATCTGGTCTTCGATGGCTGCCATCTTGCGGTCCAATTCCTCGGTGGCATTCCGGAGCGTGGGACTGGCGGAGCCCTCCGCTGCCAGCCTCTTGGACAGGTCCTTAGCCTGGGCGCGCAGGTCCCAGACTTGCGCGATGGTCTGATTCACCCGCGTCAGCTCGGCCTGGATCTGCCGCACCAAGTCGAACTGCTTTTGCAGGTCGGCTACCGAAGTTTTGACCAACGGATTCATGCGCAGTTCTAGCGGCGCTCTCTGGGTCTGACCGTCCACGGTCAGGCGGACCGTGTAATGCCCGGGCATCGCCATCGCCCCGCTGATTCCCGACTGGTATTCGTAGAGGTAATAGTCGGGTAATCGGGGCACGTCGTTGTACCGCATGTCCCACACATAGCGGTTCATACCCGGTTTGAGCTCGAGCCGCGGCTTGGGCTTCTCGTCTTCTGGGTCCGTGGGCTCGTCGCGCGGCTCCATGTCCTTGTTGGTGACGCGGCGCACGAGGTTGCCCTGCGCGTCCAAAATCTCGAGCTGCGCGGACTTGGGCAGGGCTTTGAGGGTGAAATAAATGATGGCGCCCGTGGGCGGATTCTCTCCCGCGATCTGCATGCGGCCAAACCGCCCGGGCCCGCGCACGCGCAGGGCGGACGAGGGTTGATAGAGATGGAACGCCTGCTGGTCCTCGTTGCCGGTGTTTTGCCGGAGCGGGCCTATGTCGTCCAGTACCCAGAAGGCGCGCCCGTGCGTCGCCAGCACCAGATCGTTGCCGTGAATCACCAGGTCGTGCACCGGCGTGGTGGGCAGGTTCAACTGCAGGGACTTCCAGCTGGCGCCGTCATCGTAGGAGACAAACACTCCCGTCTCCGTGCCGGCGAACAGCAGCCCCTTGCGCTGGGTGTCTTCCCGCACCGCGCGCGCGAAGCTGGTCTCCGGAATTCCATTGGTGATCTTCGTCCAGGTTTTTCCGTAATCCGTGGTCTTGAAGATGTAGGGTCGCAGGTCGTCGTTCTGGTGGCGGTCCACGGCCACGTAGGCTTTGGCAGCATCGTGGGGCGAGGCTTCGATGAGCGACACCCGGCTCCAGGGCGGCAAATCCCTGGGGGTGACGTTCTGCCAGTGCTGGCCGCCATCGCGTGTGAGCTGCACCAGGCCATCGTCGGTTCCAGCCCAGATAAGGCCTTTGGCCAGCGGCGACTCAGACGCCGCGAAGATCACGTCGTAGTACTCGGTGCCGGTATCGTCGATGGTAATGGGACCGCCCGAGGGCTGCTGCTTGGACTTGTCGTTGCGCGTCAGGTCGGGGCTGATGGTCTTCCAGTGCATGCCCTCGTCGTTGGTGACGAACAAGCTTTCCCCGCCCAGGTAGAGCGTGTTGGGATCGTGCGGAGAAATAAACAGCGGCGATGTCCACTGGAAGCGGTGCGGCAAACCGGCGGCGCCCACCGCGTCGGTCAACCGCGGCATGGGCGAGATTTCCTTGCGCTCGCTTGTCTTCTTGTTGAAACGGGTGAGCTGGCCCTGGTACTCGCCGGCGTACACGATGTCGGGATCGGGGGGATAAGGCGCGATGTAGCCCGATTCGCCGCCGCCCACGTCATACCAGTCGCTGCGGTCAATGCCATGACTAAAGTCGCGGCTGGCGATCCCCACCGTGGAATTGTCCTGCTGCGCTCCGTAAATGTAGTAGGGAAAACGATTGTCGGTGATGACGTGGTAGAACTGCGCGGTGGGCTGATTGTAGAGCGTGCTCCAGCTCTTGCCGCCGTCGAGGGTGACGGTAGCCCCGCCATCGTTGGTGGCCAGCATGCGCCGCGTATCCTGCGGGTCGATCCACAGCCCATGGTTGTCGCCGTGCGGCACCTTGATCTTATTGAACGTGTGCCCGCCGTCCGTTGAGCGGTGGAACTCGACGTTCATGATGTACACGGTGTCGGCGCTCTTGGGGTCGGCGAAGATGTGCATGTAGTACCAGGCGCGCTGCGTGAAGCGGTGGTCGGGATTGATCAGCTCCCACTTGGAGCCGCCGTCGTCCGAGCGATACAACCCGCCATCCTTAGCCTCGATGAGCGCATACACGCGATCGGAATTCGCGGCCACCGATACTCCAATGCGTCCCCAGGGTTTGGCCGGTAAGCCCTCCCCCTCTAGCGATTGCCAGCTTGAGCCGCCGTCGCTGGATTTGTACAGGCCGCTGCCCGGACCGCCGCTGCTCAAAGTCCAGGGCGTGCGGTAGGCCTGCCACAGCGAAGCAAACAGGATGTGCGGGTTATTCGGATCGAAGCTGATGTCAATGCCGCCGGTGTTGGCGTCCTTGTAGAGCACCTTCTCCCACGTTTTGCCCCCGTCGGTGGTGCGGAAGATCCCGCGCTCCGTATTGGACCCAAAAACATGTCCCAAAGCGGCGACGAAAACCGTGTTCGGATCTTTGGGATGCACGATCAGCTTGCCGATCGCGCGCGTGTCGCGCAAGCCCACGTTCTTCCACGTCTTGCCGCCATCGACCGACTTATACACGCCGTCCCCGTGTGAAATGTTGCCGCGAATGCAGGCCTCGCCCGTGCCTACGTAAATGACGTTGGGATCGCTTGGCGCAACCGCCAGGCTTCCGATGGCCGAGGTGCCTTCCCGGTTGAAGATGGGATGCCACGACGCCGCGCCATCCTCCGACTTCCACACTCCGCCCCCGGTCGCGCCGAAATAGTAGATTTTCGGGTTCCCGGGAATTCCGGCCCCCGTCAGCGAACGCCCGCCCCGAAAGGGGCCAACCAGCCGGTATTTCATCCCCTGCTGCTTTTCTTCCTCATCCGGGTTTTCTGCCGCCGTGGAATTGGGGGCGGGCGCGGGGGGCTGGGCCGTGCTCTTCTGCTCGGCGGATTTTTCTCCCGACTTTTCGGCGCGTTGCTGCGCCAGCAGGGGAGAAATGCACACAACAAGGCACAGCGAAAGTAAACAGGGGCGGTACCGGAACGGCATGGTCGAAGTCTCCAGGGAAAAATGAGCCGAGTATCGTAGTTCAGCAGGCGGGATTTTGAAAGTGAGGTGGGCCGGATTGTGAGGGCGGCTGGGCCCTCACCAACCGGCCCCTCTCTCTTAGCTAAGCGGTCTTTCGTTCGGGAGCACCGGGTGCGCGCTCCGCTTCCGGGTGCAGCGAGTCCTCCTCGCCCGGATCCGGAATGCTGGAGGGCGGATCGCTGGTGGGAAAGGAATCGGCCAGGGTTTTGTCGAGCATCTTGTCGCGCACGTTCTCACGTTCTGCAGGGCGCTCTTCGGGGTCACGGCGGCTGCCTTTGTGCTCAGGTTCAAACGGGGTTACCTGCGGCTTGCCTGGCGAGTTTGACATGGCGTCACCTCATCCCCGCCTTAGATGCACGGAAAGTCCTTCCCGTCAGCAACTTGGAGATGCGAAGGCGCGGCCAACAGGCACTACGGCTCCGGCATCTGACCTTGCTTATCAGGAAAACTAGCTTTGCGAGGAGAGAGTGTATGAAACGGAATTGGTTGATGGTAGCTCCCCTCATGCTCGCCATGAGCATGTGGGTGTATGCACAAGCCGGTGGGGCGGCTGGTTCGGGCGGGTCAGGCGGAGCCACTGCAGGCCAGCACTCCGGCACGATGGGCGCGGGCAGCAATCCCAATGCGCCGGGCGCAGCAAATACGGACCAGATGGGCAACCCGGGCCAGAACCCCTCGGCGGCACCGGGGGACATGAGCAGCGGTCAAGCCGGCAACAGCACAGCCAACAACAATAATGCAGGCGGAAAAACACTGAAGGGCTGCATCCGCTCTGAAAATGGGCAGTACCTGCTCGAAGAAAAGGGCGGTAAGGTTGCCGAACTCAGCGGCGGCCCCGATCTCTCAGCGCACGTCGGACACCAGGTTAAAGTGCACGGCAATTGGGAGAAGGGCGGAACCGCGGCCAGTGCCAGCAGCAACGGTTCGAGCGCCAGCGCCCAGACGGGCACGGTAGCCTCGGGCAGCGAGCCCAGCGCGGCGGCTAACACCGGCGCAGGAGCGCAGGCGAGCGGCAGCGCATCCGACAAGGGCAGCGCCAGCGCGGAAGCGGGCGTCTCGGGCTCCGATCACGCGGGTCGAAAGACGGACCATGCCGGCAAGGTATTCCAGATCGCCAGCGTGGACATGGTTTCCGAGAACTGCAGCATCAGCAGCAAAGACAACAACAAACCCAACTATGGCAGCCAGGCGGGATCGCCGCAGAGCGGCACTTCCAATCAGACCAGCCCCTCCGGCCAGCCGCCGCGCAAGTAAAGCAGCCAGCGCATCAGCACAACCAGGCGCAGTCGCCAAGAGCGGCTGCGCTTTTTTTTGCGTGCCCATGGCGTCCTAAGCGATGATTACCCCGGCGTAGCCGACCACGCGCTCGCAATCGCCAGACACTTCCGCCGAGGTGGCATAACGCACCAGTTGGGCCGAAGCCGCTCCCAGGGAGCGTGCCGCTGTGAGAGTGGCGACCGCCGGCCCAAAACCGCACATCGAGATCCGCTTGCGAAAGACGACGTCATACAGCCCCTGCGCGTCGAGCGCCAGGATGGGCTCCAAGGCAGCGCGGTCCTTCAGGCGCGTGACCTCGTCGGATTCGTAATGGTTCATGTCGCTGGAGGCGAGGATCAGCACACTGCGTTGCTCCCTCTTGAGCACCTCGGCTAAAGCCTCTCCCAGCCCGTGCAGGACTTCAAAGTGTGACGTGCCCAGCGCGATGGGAACGAAGCTGAAGCCCGGCGCGGCCAGCTGGAGGAAGGGAAGTTGCACCTCGATGGCGTGCTCGCGGCGGTGCGCGGCGGCATCTTCCTGCAAATGTGGACAGGCCCGCAGCAGAGCGGTGGCCAAAGCCGCATCCACCGGCACCAGGCC
>JAMXLI010000332.1 GCA_024281115.1 Terriglobales bacterium
GTCAAGCTGGAGATCTTTCCCCGGGAGAAAAATCCTGTCGCGGCGCTGCTTTCGACCGGCCCGGACAACGGGGAGCATGACGCCGCCATCCGGGCGATGGTGCGCACGGTGGAAGCACTGCAGCCGGTGGTCGGGCAGTTGCGGCTCCTGGGCGCCGCCGGGAGCGGCAACGAAGACGTCTTGAAAATGCGGGAGGTGAACGCGCGCTGACATCGCTCCCCGCGCGTTGACATTGTGCCCTTCGCTGGCGTATTTTCATTCTCGCATCAGGAGAGGTCCGCAACGCGGATCCGGCAACCGGGCGGGGAGACGCACGGTGCCTGAGCGGAGACAACGCTCGATGTGGCGGGTTCAGCCCGCAACCAAATTCTCCAGGTTCTGCCGCCTGATGCTTGGGGCGGCATTTTCGTTTTGCGGCGACTCCTGATGCCGAGGAGAACGCCGGATGGCACCACGCAAGCGCTCCAGCATCGTCGCCGCATTTCGCGGGAATTGCACCGCTTTCATCCCCCGCCAGTTGACTGCTCGTGACCTGGATTGGCTGAAGCTGCCGCCGGCCCTGGTGGGATTCCCCGCGCAGTTGACCTACCGCGATGTGCGGCCCGGCCTCACCGGCGGCCGCCGCATCTTCGTCGCCGAGTACCAGCCGCAAGGCGAAAGCTTCGTGCAGTCCGGCGCCTGCCGCAAGCTCACCTATCGCTGGGTGGGGGGCGGCGGGTATCACGTGGACGTGCTCCACGACGCCGGCAGCGGCCGCTGGAGCCTGTACAAGTTCCGTGCCGGCCAGCTGGCGAGCCAGGTAAGCGGCGAAGGCTTCGGCGAGGCCATGATCCGCGCCACCGCCGTCGGCCTCGATCGCCACGAGCCGGCGTTTACCTTTGTCGGCGGCATGGAGGAGTGCGAGGCCGAGAACCGCGCCCAGAGAGAACAGGCGTGGGCCGCGGAACTGCGGGCGCAGCAACGGCAGCAGTCCGAGAATATCGCCGCTTCTCGCGTTCAGAAGCTCGCGTTTGGCACCCTCCCCAAGGCCGTCGGAACGCCCAACCTGGTCTTCATTCCCCTCGAGATCGCGGCCAGCCTCGCGGCGGTTCACCGCGCCATGAAAGCGGCCAGCTGGGGCGAGTTCAAGGCCCTCATGCCCGCGGAGCGCCTGCTTCCCCTCATGAGCACGATGCGCGAGGTGTATGGCTGGCAGTCCTTCGACGAATACTACGAGGAATGTCGCGCCGACGGGACGCGCTCTGAGCGCGAATCCTTGTGGCTGGCATGGTGCGCAAGCCGGGAGCGCGCCCCGCTTGACGACGACGACTTCCACTCCGAGCAGATTCCCGGCTATTGCGATGGCGACTGGCCGGATTGGCCCGAGCAGGAAATGCTGCGCTGGCTGCCGCGCGAGATCTGCACCGAATTCGGCCACACGGAAGACAGCGTGTTCAACGGCCCTTTCCTGCAACTCGACGCCGCTCGCGCACCCGACATTCTGGCCGCGCTGGAGCGCGCCGGATACGTGTGCGTGTGGGAAGAAGAACTGGTGCGGCGCGCGTGCGGCTACGCAGTTTAATGCGGGGTAGTATTGGTGGCGTCACCGCTGGCGGACGACGGGAGTCGGGCGGCCTGCACGACGAGCGGGAGCCCTAAAGCCCGAGTTTCTTCACTTCCTCGTTGTAGTACTTGCGGTAGAGGATGTCCCACTCCTGCGAGCCTTCCAGGATGGTGCGGCGCTGGCTCTCGATCTTCTGCCGGGCCGCGGCGTCAATCCTGGCTTCCTGGGCGAGCAGTTCCTCCAGCAGGCGGCGCACTTCCAGCCGGATGCTGTTGCGGTCCTCGATGAAATCCACATCTTCCATGGCCGCCAGCGCGTCGGTGACGGTGTGGGCGAGCTTGTTGACCTTGTCGCGGCTGATGCGCGTCCCGGTCGCCGGCGGCTGAGCTGGATTCGATGGGGGACTCATCCCTGAGCAAAAATCATATCACGCGCTTTTGGCCGCCCGCGCCACGCGCGGCTCCGCCAAGCAGCCGTCTTGCGGGCGCGCCCTACAGCACGGCCTTGTACTTGCGCACCAGCTCGTTCTTCACTTTCTTGAACATCTCCTGGTAGTTGGCGCCGGAGCGGCGCATCTCGTCCGAGTATGCTTCCAGGATCACTCGCACTTCATCGTTGATGCGGTCTTCGAGGCTGATTTCCTCCAGCAGGGCGGCGTGCACGCGCTCCGTGGTTTGGGGAACGTTTTTAGTTTCGATGAACTCGCCGGCGATCAGCTTCTTGGTGATCTCGCGGGCCAGGTGATGTACATATTCTTTGGAAAGAATCATATGCGGAGCGAATGGAGTTCGAGTGTAGCACAGGGCCTGGCGCTGCTTGCCCGCGCGCCTGCGGGCAGCCACTCCCCGGTTGCGCATTGGCTTGTGCCCGCCTGAACCGCTTCGGCTAGAATTGCTGGGAAGAAAGACCCTTTCATGCCCGACGACCTTTCCTCCCTGAAGGACGACATGACCGCATTCATCGAGGGACACGGCATGCGCCGCTTCCCCGGCCTGGTCAATTATGACGAGGTCCAGGCGGTCATGTGGAAAGGCGAACACGCCGACGCCTGGAAGGATTTCGTTGAACTCGCCAAGGCCGCCGGCGCCACCTTCCTCACCATGGAGGCGTGGCTGCTGCAGCGCGAGGAACTGGACGAGCTGGTGGAGCGCTTGCGCAACGCGCCCTACACCAGCGACGAAGACCTGGAGGAGGCGCGCTGGCTGCGCGCCTACATCGCCAAAACCGGCTTCCTGCAGCTCGGGTGGGCGTACCAGGGGTCTCTCTTCCTCTACGAGGTTTCCACCGAGTGGTACGACCGTTACCAGCACCTGCTGGAATTGGTGGAGGATTTCGGGGGAATTGCTATTGACGAGTCCGACGAGGACGACGAACACTGAGCCGTGCGCTGGAACCTGCGGTCCGCCTCGCCTGAAGAAGTAACCCGCCTGGCCCAGGCGGCGCGTCTTTCCCCTGCTATCGCCCGTCTGCTTGTTTTGCGCGGCATCCGCTCCCCGGAGCAGGCGCAACGCTTCCTTTCTCCTCAACTCGACCACCTGCACTCTCCTTACGCCATGAGCGGCATGCAGGCGGGGGTGGAGCGCGTGCTGGCGGCCTTGGCCCGTCGGGAAAAAGTGCTGATTTACGGCGATTATGACGTGGACGGCACCACCGCCATCGTCATCCTGGTCACCGCGCTCAAGCTCTGCGGTGGGGAAGCCGATTTTCATGTGCCCCACCGCATCCGCGAAGGCTATGGCATGCGCGACGAAGTGATTGAGCGCGCTGCCGCCGGCGGAGTGCGGCTGATCGTCAGCGTAGACACCGGTATCCGCGCCTTCGCCGCCGCGGAAACCGCGCGCCGCCTGGGAATCGACCTGATCGTCACCGATCATCACTTGCCGCACGAGCAGGAGGGCGTGCCCAAGGCGTTGGTCGTGCTCAACCCCAACCAGCCGGGCTGCGAATATCCCTGCAAGGCGCTATGCGGCGCTGGCGTGGCCTTCAAACTGGCCCACGCGGTCATGGAGAAAGCGCTGCCCGACGGCCGCAAGCTGCGGCCCATGCTGGAATCGTTTCTCAAGGTGCTGGCCATTGCCACCATTGCCGACGCGGTGCCGCTGGTGGATGAAAATCGTGTTTTTGCCAAGCTCGGGCTGGCGGGGCTGCGCTCGCCCGTGAATCCGGGGCTGAAGGCTCTCCTCGAGGTGGCGCAGATCGACGGCCGGCGCTCTTTGGATGGAGCAGACGTGGCTTTCCGGCTGGCGCCCCGGCTCAACGCTGCCGGGCGAATGGACGTGGCTCGCGACGTCATCGAGCTGTTCACCGCGAAAGAGGTTGCGCGCGCGCGCGAGCTGGCGGAGCGGCTGGACCGCTTGAATGCCGAGCGCCAGGCCGAGGAGGCGCGCATTCTGGAAGAAATCTGGCAACGCATTGACGGCGATGCCGCCTTGCGGGAGGCCTACTGCCTGGTGGTGGACGGTGAGGGATGGCATCGCGGGGTGATCGGCATTGCGGCCACGCGTGTGGTCGAGCGCTACGGTCGCCCCGCCCTGGTCATCTCCACGGAAGCGGGCGAGGCGCATGGGTCGGGACGCTCCATCCCCGCCTTTCACCTGCTCGAGGCCATCGAGTCCTGCGAGCCGCTCTTCACCCGCTACGGAGGCCACGCGCACGCGGTCGGCTTTGCGCTGCCTTCTGCGCGCGTTCCCGAGCTGCGCGCCGCGCTCGATGCCCATGCGCGCCGGCGCCTCACCCCCGCGGATTTCGAGCCGGTGCTGGAGGTGGACGCGGAGCTGCAATTGGGCGAGGTCACGCCCGAGCTCTACGAGGCGCTGTGTCAATTGGAGCCGTACGGGATGGGCAACCGCGAGCCGGTTTTCTTGAGCCGCAACGCGCGGCTGCTGCTGCCGCCCAAGATCGTCAAAGACAAGCACGTCAAGCTCAAACTTGCGCCTCCCAGCGACGGCCGCACCTTTGTCCGCGGCGTTCCTGCCATGGGCTGGCGCATGGCGGAGCGGCTGCAGCAGGAGAAGATCCTGGCCGGCGATGCGCTGGACGTCGCCTTCACCCTGGCCCACAACGATCATCCGGACTTTGGCGGGCTCGAATTGTGCCTGGTAGATGTGGCCAGGACTGAGCCTGAGGCTGTGGCCGCCGCAGGCGCGTCTCCGGGGCGCGCATGAGTACCTGCCGGCGCTCTTTACTCCCTTGCTGCTCGCGGCTATAGTCGCGCCATGGCGGGAACCCCGGTCCTCTACTGCTCGCATTGCGGTCGGCCGAGTTCGGCGGACGCGCAGTTTTGTCCTCAATGTGGGGCCGACCTGCGCCCGGCGCAAATGGCGGCGGCGTCCCAGCCCTTGTCCCCGGCCGCATCCGCCTACTACGCACCGCCGGATGCGCCTGCCTACAACGCGGGCAAGACTTACGGCGGCTTCTGGATTCGCTTCCTGGCCATCCTCATTGACTGGGTAGTGGTGAACGCCGTGGTGTTTCCCGTGCTCCTCATCCTGGGAGCCACCCTGGGAGTGGCGGGATCATTGACCCGCCTGCCGCATCCCGGCCTGGCCATGGTGCAGGCGTCAACGTTCTTCGGATTCACCACGCTGGTGAACTGGCTCTACGAAGCGCTGATGTGGAGCTCGAGCCGGCAGGCCACGCTGGGCAAAATGGCGCTCGGACTGCGCGTCACCGACCTTTTTGGGCAGCGCATCTCTTTTGCGCGCGCCACGGGCCGCCATTTCGCCAAGATTATCTCCGGCATGATCCTGCTGAACGGCTACATCATGGCCGCCTTCACCGACCGTCACCAGGCGCTTCACGACATGATCGCGGGAACGCTGGTGGAGAAAACCCGCTAGACCTTTTCATCATTTGTGGCTTCGCTGGTTGTTCCTGTTCTGCGAAGCGCATCCGGGGCTGAAGCCCTCTCAAGCTGGCGGCGCAACGCGGCGCGAAAGCGCCGCTCTTCACTTTGCCTAATCCATCGGACGTCGTTTCTCGAGCCACACGCCGCAAAGCGCCGCTCGGCGTTTAGCAAGCGGTCGTTTTAACAATGGGACCGCGTCGGCGCTCCCCCGATTATTGGAAGCTCACGATGTTGGGGGAAGAGCGGGCCTTCAGGCCCGCGTATCTGGAGGCAACAAGTGTGGGCCTTCAGGCCCAGCAGCAATAGACCTCGCGCTCCCGCCATAGCTGGCGCGGCCCGGCAGCGAGTAAGCTAGAGCGGACGGCTATGCCTGTTACTGTCGTTCGCTTACGCAGGTGGTTTGCGGTTGCCGCCATCCTTTTGGCCGCCGTCGTCGTGCTGTTCTACCTGTACGCGCAGATTGCCGCGCGGCAGGCGGTCCGCCAGGTTCCCCAGGCGCTGGGATTGCAGATTCAGCAAAGCACCAACGGCTTCACCCTGTCGAAATCCGAGGGCGGCCGGACACTGTTCACGGTTCGGGCAGCGCGCGAGGTGGAGTTCAAAACCGGCGGCAGGGCGGAACTGCACGACGTCACCATCATCGTGTATGGCCGGGAAAGCAACCGCTTCGACCAGATCTCGGGGAAGAAGTTCGATTACGATCCGCGGAGCGGCGATGTGGTTGCTACGGGCGAAGTGCACATTGACCTGCAAGCCAACCAGCAGGGTCCCGCCCGGCCCGACCAGGCTACCCCCGCCGTGATGGAGAATCCCATCCACGTAGACACCAGCGCGCTCACCTTCAACCAGAAGACCGGCAACGCGGTCACCTCGCAGACGGCAAACTTTCGCATGGCGCAAGCCAGCGGCTCGGCGGTGGGCGTCACTTACGACTCGCAGAGCAATGCGCTCACGCTGCAGTCGCGCGTGGATATCACCACGGCGGGCCCTGTGCCGGCGCACATCCGCGCCGCCCACGCGATTGTGACCAAGCAGCCGCGCCAGGTGGTGATGGAGACCGCGCAAATCAGCCGTCCCGACCAGGTGCTCACTGCCGACCACGCCATCCTCTTTCTGCGGCCCGACAACACCGTGGAACGGGCGCAGGCCACCGGCCACGTGCATGGCCAGGTGCAGGGGACCGATACCACCGACGTGCGCGCGGCGCAGGCCGACTTCCAGCTCGGCGCGCATAACGACTTTGAAAGCGGCGTGCTCACCGGGGGTGTCAACCTGCAAGTCTCGGGCAAGCAGCCGATCAACGGCTCCTCCGGCCGGGCGTATCTCTGGTTCGGTGAAAAGAACCAGCTGACGAAGCTGCGCGCCGTGGACCGGGTCAGGCTGGTGCAGATGCCGTCGCCCCCGCCGGGCGTCTCGGCTGCCGCGCCAGGCCAGCCCGGCCGCCTGCAACAGGTGGAGCTCGATGCCGATGTCCTGGACACTCGCCTGGTCAACGGCAATCTGCTGCAGCAGGCGGACACGGAGGGTGCGGCCCAGATCCTCCTGCTCTCCGCGCCGGCTTTGCCCAGGGTTGGGCTGAAGCAGGCGCTTCAGCCCGTGCACACCACGGTGACGGCCCGAAAATTCCACGCCGACTTCGATGCCAACGGCCGCATGCAGAAGGTGCATGGCGCGCCCGACGCCAAAATCGTCTCCACCAACCCCGGACAGCCTGACCGGGTCAGCACCAGCGAGGTGGTGGACGCGTACTTCGATCCCGCCAGCGGCGCCATTGCGAAGGCGGTGCAGTCCGGGCGCGTGCACTACGTGGAAGGGGCTCGCCAAGGGTGGGCGGAGAATGCCGCTTACACGCCCGCCGATGCCGGCCTGCTGCTGACCGGGGCGCCGCGGGTCATCGAGAACGGCGGCACCACCACCGCAGACCGGATCCTCATGAATCGCGAGCAGGGAACGGCCACAGCGGAAGGCAGCGTCAAGACCACCTACAATGACCTGAAGCCGCAGCCCGGCGGCGCCATGCTGGCCGCCTCCGACCCGGTGCACGTTACCAGCGCCAACATGTCGGCGGACCGCGATTCGGGCGTGGCCGTCTACACCGGAAACGCGCGCCTTTGGCAGGATGCCAACATCGTGGAAGCGCCCCAGATCACCTTCAACCGCGGGCAGCGCACCGTGGTCGCGGTGGGCGAAGCGGATGATCCGGTGAAGACCGTCTTCGTACAAACCAACACGGCCGGGCAGGTCACCCCTGTCAACGTGACATCTCTGCGCCTGGATTACTCCGACCCGCAGCGGCAGGCGGTATTCACGCACCACGTTTTGGCCAAGTCAGCCGACGGCACCGTCGCGGCCGACGAAGCCACCGTCTACCTGCTGCCCCGGAAGCAGGCGCCCGCGAGACCCCCTGCTGCCCTGGCTTCAGGCGACGCAGCGCCCAGCCAACTGGACAAGATCGTGGCCCGCGGCCACGTTGTGATCCAGCAGCCTACCCGCAATGGACATGGAGAGAAGCTGGTGTACACGGCCGCCGATGGCAAGTTTGTGCTGAGCGGCGGCGCGCCCAGCATTTTCGATGCCGAACACGGCACCACGCGGGGCGATTCGTTGACCTTCTATAATCGCGATGATAGGGTTGTCGTTCAAGGCAAGAGTTCTTCCCCCACCTTCACCCAGACAAGAGTGGATAAGTAGATGGCCACGCTGGCAACCGACCAAGTTGGCAAATCCTACCGCGGCCGGCGGGTGGTCAACAGTGTGGACCTGACGGTGAACCAGGGTGAAGTTGTGGGCCTGCTGGGTCCCAACGGCGCCGGCAAGACCACCACCTTCTACATCGTCGTGGGGCTGATCCCTCCCGATTCCGGGCGCGTTCTGCTCGACCAGAACGACATCACGCGTGTGCCCATGTACTTGCGGGCGCGCAATCACGGCATCAGCTATCTTCCGCAGGAACCCTCCGTCTTCCGCAAGCTGACCGTGGAGGAAAACATCCTGGCGGTGCTCGAAGCCCAGCCCATGTCCTGGCACGAGCGGCGGGAGCGGGCGGAAAAGTTAATCGAACAGCTCGGGCTGGGACACATCCGCAAAAACCGGGCCTACTCGCTTTCCGGCGGCGAGCGGCGGCGCGTGGAGATTGCGCGCTGCCTCTGCATCTCGCCCCGTTTCATCCTCCTCGATGAGCCGTTTTCCGGCATCGACCCCATCGCGGTGCTCGACATCCAGAAGATCATCTCCGATCTGAAGGCGGGCGGCATTGGCGTCCTCATCACCGACCATAATGTGCGCGAAACCCTCTCCGTCACCGACCGCGCCTACATCATCAATGAAGGCAGGATTTTCCGCGCAGGTACGCCCGAACAATTGGGCAACGACCCGGAGGTGCGCCGGGTCTACCTGGGAGAGAGCTTCACCCTGGTGTAGGAAGGAGAAGCCGCGGCTGCAGGCGCACGTGTTGAACCGCTGGCCTGAAGGCCTGAACCTTCTTGTGTGCAAGTACGCGGGCCTGAGGGCCCGCTCTTCCGCGCGCGGCGTTGGCGGCCGACGGTTGCCGGTCGAGCGCGTTGTGCAATCGCTCCTTCTCGCGTTGGGGAAGAGCGGCGCTTTAGCGCCGCGTTGCTTCGCATGCTTGACTGCGGGCTTTAGCCCCAGACGCAGGCAATTCCGAAACCATAGATGGAAAAGGAGTTACCGAGGTCACCCGCCTCTGTCCACATACCCTTTGGCACCGCCCCGGGGTGGTGTAATCTGAGGTTGGCGAAGTCCACATGGTTTTACTCCAGCCCAAGCTGAGCCTCAAGGTCTCCCAAAAGCAGATTCTGACCCCGGGCCTCGTGCAGATGGTCAGCGTCCTTGCGCTCAACAAGATTGAGCTCAAGGACATGATCAACGCCGAGATGGTTGAAAACCCGGTGCTGGAGGAACTGGAGTCCTCCATCCCGCTGCTCGACGACATCGCGGGCAAGGAAGAAGACCGGGAAAGGGTACCGGCCGCCGACGAGCAGATCGTGCAGGCTGAGGCGGAAAAGAAGGATCCGTTCGACGAAATTGATTTCGGATCTTTTTTTAAAGACTACCTGGACCCGGGCTATCGCAGCGGGCAGGAAATCGAATCGATTGAAAGGCCCTCCTTCGAGAATTTCCTCTCGCGGCCTTCCACTCTTTCGGACCACCTGATGTGGCAGCTGGGCTCTTTGCAGGTGTCGGATGAGGTACGCGAAGCCGCCGAACTGGTGATTGGGAACCTCAACGAAGATGGCTATCTGACGGCAAGTGATGCCGAGTTGCTGGCAGCTGCCGCGGGCGTACCCATGAGCACCAGCTCTGAGCCGGAGTTCGAGGTGCCGGCCAGTGCGCCCGGCCCGGAGGAACCGTTCGGTCCCGCGGAAGGGATTCACAGCGGGCACGATGTGTTCGCAAGCGCTTTACCGGCAGGCTCCGGGGTAGCGGTGGCCACCGCACCCCCGGCCGCGCTGGCTGAAGCCGCGCCGGCCCGGCCCCCGCTTCAAACCGGAATTCCCGCTTCGCGTATCACTCCCGCCATTCTCCATGAGGCCATCGAGTTGGTGCGGCAGCTGGATCCCGTGGGGGTGGGGTGCCGCGAACTGCGCGAATGTCTGCTGGCACAATTGAAGTACCACCAGCAGGCGCACCACCAGGCCAAGAACGGCGACGCCGCCGCCATGACGCTCCTGCTCGCCGACGCCACCGCCATTGTGGACAAGCATCTGCGGGAGGTGCAGAACAAGCAGCACAAAGAGATTGCGCGCGCGCTGTCCCGTCCTTTAGAGGCCGTGATGCAGGCCATGGATTTCATCAAGACGCTGGATCCGCGTCCCGGCCAGCGCTACAACAACACCGAGCCGCGCCTGATCGAGCCGGACGTTGCCTTCGTTAAGCAAGGCGACGAGTACCTGGTGATGATGAATGAGGATGATGTCCCCCAGCTCCGGCTGAATCCGGCGTACAAGCGGCTGCTGAACCGCGACGCGGCCGAGAAGGACGTGCGCAACTACGTCAAGGAGCGGTACAAGTCGGCTATCCAGCTCATCAAGAACATCGAGCAGCGCAAGCAGACCATCCTGAAGGTGTGCTACGCCATCATTGGACGGCAGGGCGAGTTCCTCGACCACGGCATCGATCGTCTGAAGCCAATGATGATCAAGGAGGTTGCGGAAGAGATTGGGGTGCACCCCTCGACGGTCAGCCGCGCTGTGGCCAATAAGTACGCCCACACCCCGCAGGGCGTCTTCGAGTTGCGATATTTCTTCAGTGAGAGCGTGAATGGGCCCGAGGGCGGCGCTACCTCTCTGCTCATTCTCAAGCGCCGCGTCAAGAAGTTAATCGAGGAGGAAGACCCCGCCCGGCCCTTGACCGACGAACAGATCACCCGCATCCTGCAGTCCCAGGGTATCCAGGTCACTCGCCGGACGGTGGCCAAGTACCGGGAGGACATGCGTATCCCAAGCACCCACCAGCGCAGAGTGAAGAACTAGCAACGCCTTAACCGCTGCGGCTATCGCAACCAGGAGGGGCGATCCATGAACGTGGAATACACCGGCAGGCAGTTCGACATCACTCCCCGCATCCGCAAAGAAGTAGAAACCGGGCTGGCGAAAATCGAAAAAATCCTGGGCGGCAATTTCAAAACCAAGGTGATTCTGACGGTGGAAAAACACCGGCATCGCGCCGAGATCACGATTGCGCCGCGCAACACCGCGCTGGTGGGAGTAGCCGAGGCCTCCGACATGATCGCCGCCATCGGGGAAGCCCTGGACCGGATCGCGCAGCAGGCTCTGAAATATAAGACCCGCTGGCGCACGCGCAAGCGCCAGGCCAAGAAGAAGTGGGCGGGCGAACCTCCGGAGCAACGCGTGCAGGTGGCGGTGGGCAGTTCCGAGTTCACGGCCGTACCCGTGGTCGTGCACAAGTTCCCGCCCCTGGTGCGCACTGCCGAAGCCCACGTGGTAAAAGCCAAGGACTCGGTAGCGCTGCGCCCCCTCACCCTGGAGGAGGCGATCAAGGAAGCGCAGTTCCGCGACCGCGACGTGTTCGTCTTCCGCGATCTGCAAGGGAAAGTGATGGTCCTGCACCGCACTCGCGACGGCAAGATGGAGTTGATCGAGGCGCCCTGATCTGCGGCGATGCTTCAGGCCCGGAAGGCCGCGCCTGGGCTCAGCGGCCCCGCACCGCGCGATCCATGTACTTGCCCAGCTGCGGGTTTTCCGCATACAGCGTGCTGATGAGCTTGGGGGCGACCAGGTAAATGAAATCGTGCCCCGTCATCTCCTGGCGCGTGCCTTCGTCTTTCAACATGGCGTGCAGCAGTTCGTGCATCAGGTCCTCGGCCTCATCCTCCAGGCGCAGACCTGCCCGCAGCCAAATCACGTGCCCGGCATAGTCCACTTCTCCCAGTTGGTTGGGATCGGCGAAACGGGCCACAAAGGCCACCCGATAGGTCGAGTTTTCCACGCGCACCAGCGCCGGGGGTTGGGGCCGAGCGGAGTGAA
>JAMXLI010000333.1 GCA_024281115.1 Terriglobales bacterium
CAATTTTCAGCTGGGCCTCGGAAGATTCCGGCATGTTGGGAAAGAAGGTAATGAAGTCCCGGTACTCGGTTTCTGCCTGGGCCAGCGAAGCCGACCCGCCCTCGGCATACCAGGAATCCCCCACTGCCAGCTTGGCGCGCGCGATGTACTCGGAATCCGGATAGGTGTTGATCAAGGTTTGCAGCGTCATGCGGGCGACGTCGAACTTGTTCTTCTTCATCGCCTCCATGGAGCGGTCGAAGAGGACTTTGTCCGGCTGCTTAGAGCCGACGTTGGCCAGCGGGTTCTGCACTTTCTTGTTGGAGCAGGCGGCCGTGACCAGAACCAGGAGAAGCAGACCGGAAAGAAAACTACGACGGAACATTCCTACCTCGGATACTGTGAATACGAAACGCACGTCACACCTGCTGCAGAGTGGCCTCCGTAGCCGCTTTCAGGAGCTTGCGGGCGTTCTCGGTGGGATGGCCGTCGCCGAAAACCGCGCTTCCGGCCACCAGCAACTCGGCGCCGGCGCGCACCACCGCCCCCACCGTGTCCAGCCCCACGCCGCCATCCACCTCGATCCGGTAACTCAAACCCTTCAGGTCGCGGATCTCCGCCAGCTTGCGGATCTTGTGCAGCGCGGAGGGCAGGAACTTCTGGCCGCCGAATCCGGGATTCACCGACATGATGAGCACGTGGTCCACCAGATCCAGCACCTCCATCAGCGTTTCCACCGGCGTGGCGGGATTCAGGACCACTCCCACCCGCGCGCCATGGCTGCGAATGAGGTGCAAGGTGCGGTTCAGGTGGATGCAGGCTTCCTGGTGCACGGAAATCCAATCGGCGCCGGCCGAGACGAAGTCGGCCACGTACTGGTCCGGATTTTCGATCATCAGGTGGCAATCGAGCGGCACGCTCGTGCACTTGCGCAACGAGGCCACCACCGGCGGGCCGATGGTGATGTTGGGCACGAAATGTCCGTCCATGACGTCCACGTGCAGCAGGGTCGCTCCGCCTTCGACGGCGGCTTGCGCCTGCTCGCCCAGATGAGCGAAGTCCGCGGACAAAATCGAGGGTGCCAGTTCGATCAAACGGCTTTACCTGGGAGAAAACTGTGCTGATTTTATCATGGCAGGGCGGCCCCGCTCGAACCAGGAACCCAGGGCCAAACGCCGGAAAACATTAGGCTTCCCCCGGGCGCTTGGGTTGCTTGGTACTCTGCCCATCGGCCGCCGTGGGTTACCATTCGCGCATGCCTCTGCTGGAGGTCCAGGATCTCGTCAAAGTCTATCCCCTGGGAGAATCGGTGTTTGGCGGCGGCGGGCGCGGAGAGATCCGGGCTGTGGACGGCGTATCTCTGCAGATTGACCGCGGGGAGGCCTTGGGGATCGTGGGCGAGTCCGGTTCGGGCAAGAGCACCTTGGGCCGCCTGGTATTGCGCCTGATCGAGCCGACCTCCGGCGAAATCAGGTTCGCGGGAGAGGACCTCCGCCAGGCACGCGGCGCGCGGCTGCGGCAGCTGCGCCGGGATATGCAGATCATCTTCCAGGACCCATTCGGATCGCTGAATCCCCGCATGCGCGTCCTCGATATTGTTGCCGAACCGCTCATCATTCACACCACCCTCGACGCGCGCCGCCGGGCGGAACGTGTGAACGAACTGCTGCGCGCCGTCGGTCTGGAAGAGTCGGCGGCCGGCCGCTACCCGCATGAATTCAGCGGGGGACAGCGCCAGCGCGTAGGCATTGCGCGCGCTTTAGCGCTGCGGCCCAGGTTCATCGTTGCAGATGAGCCCGTCTCGGCGCTCGACGTCAGCGTGGGCGCCCAGATCGTGAACCTGCTGGCGCAATTGCAGCGTGAGCTCGGCCTCACGTATCTGTTCATCTCGCACTCCATGCCGCTGGTGCGCTACCTGGCCACGCGCATCGCGGTCATGCACCGCGGCAAGGTGGTGGAGATTGGGCCGGCGGAACAAGTGACGAGCGTGCCCGTCCACCCTTACACGCGCGCCCTGCTGGCGGCGACACCGAAGATGAGCGCCGGAAATTGAGCGTCCCAGACCGGGGCGGCTACATGCCCCGCTTTGCATTTTCTCGCTCTTTCCGATGGACGTGACTCGGCCCGCGGGTGCATCCTTGTGGCGCACTGAAAACGGTTGTTTGCGCGTTCACCGTCCCCTCCTCACAGACCGTTTCCGCTTGTCTATGGGTCCATGCTGGGTTGTGCAGGAGCGCCAATGTTTCCAGCAATGCTCTTCTTGTTTCTGTTACCGGCCCTGGCGGCTGGGCAGTCGTCGCCCGCACGGCCCCCGGCGTCGGCGTGCGTGGAATGTCATGCCAAGGTCACTCCCAACATCGTTTCCGACTGGAAAGTGAGCAAGCACAGCAAGAATGACGTGGACTGCTCCACCTGCCATGGCGACCAGCACACCTCGGCCGCGGACGTGGCCAAGGTGAAAATTCCCACTCCCGACACCTGCGCAACGTGCCACGAAACCCAGGTGGCCCAATTCAAGAAAGGCAAGCACGCGCTGGCATGGGCTGCGATGAACGCCATGCCCACGATTCACTATCAACCTATGGCGCTCATCGAGGGCATGAAAGGGTGCGGGGCCTGTCACAAGATTGGGCTCAAGACGCCGCAGGAAGTGGAGGGGCTGCGCAAGCAGGGCTCCGATTTCGGCATCGCCTCCTGCGACGCCTGCCACACCCGCCACACTTTTTCTGTGGATGAGGCCAAGTCGCCGCAGGCTTGCCAAACCTGCCACATGGGTTTCGACCATCCGCAGTGGGAGATGTATTCCTCCTCCAAGCACGGAGTCCGCACCGACCTGAAGCAGCGGCACATCGTGCCGGAAACAGCCGCTGCGCCCACCTGTCAAACCTGCCATATGCAGAGTGGCAATCACGAAGTGCGCACCGCATGGGGCTTCCTGGCCGTGCGGCTACCCATGCCCGACGACAAGCAGTGGGCGGCGGACCGCGCCACCATTCTGCAGGCCCTGGGCGTGCTCGATCCTTCCGGCCAGCCGACAGCGCGACTGGAGGCGGTGAAAGGCGCCGACATAGCGCGTCTTACCCAGGAAGGTTGGCAGCGGGAACGCGACAAGATGTTGGCAATCTGCGGACAGTGCCACTCGGGAAATTTCGCCCGCTATCAGCTGCAGCTCGGCGACGAGATGATCAAGAACTCGGACCGGTTGATGGCCGACGCTATCCGCACCGTCGCCGCGCTGTATCAGGACGGTACCCTGCCCAAGCCGGCGAACTATGCTCACGCCTTCCCCGACCTGCTGACCTTCCACGACGCTCCCACGGTGGTGGAGCAAAAACTGTTCGTCATGTTCCTGGAGCACCGCATGCGCACCTTCCAGGGAACGTTCCACGCCAGCCCTGACTACGCGCTCTGGTACGGATGGAGCGAGATGCAGCGCGACCTTAGCGAGATCAAGGAACTGGCCGCGCAGATGCGCCGGGACAAGAGGCCGCCAGGAGCGAAAATCCTGCCTATGCGGCAGCCCTCAGCCGCTCCAAAACGCTGAAGCTGGCCACTGGCGCGAACTGCCGGCACGGTTTATCCTGTCGGCCGCACGGGAGGTGCTCATGCGAAAGATGGTCGTCCTGCTCCTGTTGGCCATGCCGCTTGCGGCTGCGGCGCAACAGTCCAAAAGCCCGGTGATGGATGCGCTGCGCCAGAGCCTGCAGCGCGCCGCCAAGAATACCCCGGCAGCGGCCGAGGAGATGCCCGCCGACAAATTCGGCTACAAGCCCACCGAGAAGCAGATGACGTTCGGCAAGCTTATGACGCACATTGTCGAGGCCAACGAGTATTTTTGCGCCAAGCTGAGCGACGGCGCCGAGCCCAAGGAAAGCGACCAGCCCAAAGAAGGCGAATCCAAGGAAAAGTTGGTAGCGGCAGTGCGCAAATCGTTCGATGATTGCAATTCGAAACTTGCGAAACTCGACGACTCCAAGCTGGGCGAAGAGGTCAAGGTCTTCGGCGGGCGCACGGTTTCCAAGGCTGCTGTGGTGCTGATGCTGGCGGGAAGCTTCACCGATCACTACGCCATGGAGGCGCAGTACCTGCGGCTGAACGGGCTTACTCCGCCCACGGCGAAAGAGAAAGACTAGCGGATTCGCCGCCCGCGGCCGGGTGACCTGCTACTCGATCTGCACCAGGCCGCCCGCGGGCACGGCGTCCGGCGGCCGTTGCGGCGCGCGCCAACTGTCAAGGTAGGACACCTGGTGCACGCACGAGACCGTGCAGTGGGGCGCGCACGACTTCTCGGTGCGGAATTCACGGCGGATGTCCGCAACGGTATAGTCCGTGAGCGGCGTGGCGGGATAGCCGCGCTGCTGCGAGCAGTAGTGCACCAGCCCGTTCTCGCAGATGTAGAGATAACGCGCGCCGGCGCGGCAGCGCCAGTCGTTGGGACGCCCGTTGGCAATATTTTCCTGGAAGAAGTTGATGCGCGCGTAGCTTCCCTTCTCCATGGCCTTCATGCGGGAATAGACCTCGCGCTCTTCGCTGCCTAGCGGTTGCAGTTGGCCGCCGCCGTCGTGAATGATTCCCACCGTCGAGGTGAAGCCCAGGGCCACGGCCCGCTCTCCCACCGCCAGCGCGTCGTGCGGGTTGGCGATGCCGCCGCCCACCACGGAATTGATGTTCACGTGAAACTCGGCATATTCGGCCAGTAACTGCAGCTTCTTATCCAGGACCTTCAGGCTCTTCTTGGAAACGTCGTCCGGCATGACGTTATCAATCGAGATCTGGAGGTGGTCCAGACCGGCGCGGTTCAGCCGTTCGATGCGCTCGGCGGTCAGCAGATAGCCGTTAGTGATCATGCCGGCGATGATGCCATGCTTGCGGATCCGCCGGATGATGTCGTCGAGCTCGGGGTGCAGCAAGGGCTCGCCGCCGCTGATGCAGACGATGGTCGTGCCCAAGGCGGCCAGCTTATCCACCCGCTCGAACATGGTGTCCAGCGGCACCGGCTTGGAGAAGTCGTCGTACTCGTTGCAGTACTTGCAAGCCAGATTGCAACGCCGGATGGGAATGATGTGCGCCAGGATGGGATGTTCCGTATCCACCAGGCCGCGGAAGATCATGCGCCATTCCCGCAGGCGGCGGGATTGGCGAAGCAGGCGGCGTCTCCGGAGCAGGCGGGCAGAAGGCATGGTTACGAATTCCTAGTAAACCATGTTTTTTGTTGAGGTTGCACACCCGCGCCAGCATTCGGCAGCTTTTGCGGGCTAAACGGCGATTCCCGCCGGTTGAAGCCGAGCCTAGCGCAGCCCCACGATGCCGCGTACCGACTCGAGCAGCTTGGCGGAATCGTATCCCACACCATCCTTGAACACGGTTTCCACCTTCTCAATGTCCTCGATGTGGGTGGAGGGATCGCCGCGCACCACGACGAGGTCGGCAGCCTTACCCGGGGCGATGGTGCCGATTTGCCCGGACTCACCCAGGAACTCGGCGCCGTTGGCGGTGGCGATGTGTATGGCTTCGATGGGTGTGAAGCCGGCTTCCACCAGCAGCTCGACCTCACGCTGATCGCCGAAGCCGGGCAACACGCCGCCGATACCCGTGGGATCGCAGCCCGCCAGCAGCAGCCCGCCTGCCTTGGCGAAGTCGTGCTCGAATTGCAGTTCCTTTTTAAAGAGAGCGGCGGTTTCCGGCGTTTGCCGTTGCGCCCGCCATTTGAGATAGCTGACCGCGGCCTCGGGCAGCATGGCATCGAGCACGGCCTGGCGCAGCGGCGGCCGGCCAGGCACATCCAGTTCGAAGACCGGCAGGGTGGACGTTACCGCCACGTGATGGGTCACCAGGTCGTGCAGCATCGCCTGCACTTCGGGACCACTCACGTCCTGCTTTAACAGGCTTTGCTCCGTGTCCTTGCCCGACGGGCACACGTCCGGCTTCTTGCCGGGCACGAACTCCGTATCCACGAACATGGGGCCGTGCTCCAGGTCGTCAATGCCCAGGCCGGCAGCCTCGCGGGAGCCGATGGAGCAGAGATGCCCGGTCACCTTGATGCCGCGCTTGTGGGCTTCGTCAATGGCCGCCTTCAATTCCGCGCGGGTGATGTTCATATACGCCTTAAAGGATGTGACCCCCTGGTCCGCCCAGTAGTTCACCAGCTTGCGCGCGTCGTCGGGGCCGGTGAGCTCGTGCATCTGCGCGAAAAAGGAATTCGGCCCTTCCAGGTAGGGGCCGGTCACGTGCACCTTGGGTCCCGGCATCTCGCCGGAATCAATCAAGCGCTTGATATTCAGATCTTCGTAGGGTTCCACGCTGCCCGCCGTACGCATGGAAGTGACGCCGCCGGCCAGGTAGAGGCGCGGCGCGCTGTAGCCAAGCTGGTTGATATGGATGGGCTGGGCCGGGGAGCCGTCGGCATTCTGCGCCATGCCGGCCGTGTAGTACATATGCTCGTGCATCATGACCAGGCCGGGAATCACGGTGTGGCCGGCGAGATCGAGCACCGCGGCTCCGGCAGGCAGGCTGGCGGGCGCGGCCTCGCCCACGCTGCGAATTTTTCCGTCCGCCAGGACGATGGTCGTGTTTTCGCGGGCGGGCGCGCCGCTGCCGTCCACCACGCGCACGTGGGTCAGCACCACCACCGGGGCGTCCACTGTCACGAACTCCCGGACTCCGGCAGACCTCTGCGGCGCCTGCGCAAACAGCGCCTGCCCCAGCACGATGACGGAAATCAGACGGAATGTTTTCGCGTGCAAGCCAGCCTCCATTCCTGCGAGCTAGTCGGGCACAGCGGCGGAGCGCTGGCTGCCCACCGCGCGCTTCAGCGCGGCACGCGCAAGGATACGCGTGGAATCGAGCACGGGCAATGGCGAGGATTCCGGCGTCACCAGCAGCGGGATCTCAGTGCAACCCAGCACTACGGCCTCGCAGCCTTCCTCCCGCTGCAAGCGGCGAATCACCGCGTTGAAGTAATCGCGGGCTGCGGAGCTGAACCGGCCATACACCAGTTCGTCGAAGATGATGCCATTGATCTGCTCGCGCTCGGCGGGATTGGGAACACGCTGTTCGAGCCCAGCGGCCTCAAGCTTGGCCGGGTAAACCGGGCCCTCCATAGTATAGCTGGTGCCCAGCACGGCAAGCCGGCGGAACTTGCGGCGGACAGCCTCGTAGCCGACTTCCTCGACGATGTGCAGCCAGGGCAGGGGCGAGTGCGGCGTCATCAGGTCGAACGCGCGGTGAATGGTGTTGTCCGGACAAATCAGGAAGTCTGCGCCGCACCCTGCCAGCTTTTCCGCCGAGGAGAGCATGAAGTCGGCGACGCCCTGCCAGTCGTCGGCGTGAATGCGTTCCATGTAGAGCGCCAGGGGGTGGGTGTGCATGGAGACTTCCGGGTGTGCGTGCGGTCCCATCAGTTCCGTGCCCTCCGCGCAGATGGTCCGGTAGCAGAGGGCAGCGCCCTCCGCACTGCAAGCGACGATGCCAATGTGCTGCGACATGGTTGAACTCTTGGCCGAGGTTGCTTAGCTCCGGCCGATCGCCGACCGGACCGGCTTCAGTCTAGCGCCCGATGCCCGCGCTCGCGTCCACTCTTTCCAAGAAAAGAAGCTTCTGCTGTGCCGGGAGAAAGGACGCCTCGAAGGAGTTGCGCGCCAGCTCTCGCATTTGTTCATCCGTGAAGCCGAAAGCGTGCTGCGCGAGCTGGTATTCGGCGGTCAGGGAGGTGGCG
>JAMXLI010000334.1 GCA_024281115.1 Terriglobales bacterium
CGGGCTGTACTGCGCCGAGCCCTTCCCCGCCGCCCGCGATCTGGCCGAGCGGGTCCGCCGGATCCGTCCCCAGGTGATGATCACCTTCGGCCCGGAAGGTTCCTTCACCGGCCATCCCGATCACGGCATGGCCGGCATCTTCGCCAGCCTTGCGTTCCATTGGGCGGCGCGCAGCGACATTTTTCCACCTCGCCACGACCAACCGGTATATCGTCCGCAGAAGCTGTACTACATCACCGGGACCCTCACCTTGCCCGGCCGGCAGCCGATCTCGCTGCCGCCGGCGAGCGCCGTGATTGACGTGGCAGCCTTCGTGGAAGCGAAGATCGCCGCCTTCCGGGAGCACCGCTCCCAGGGCCCGCTTTCGCCGCAGTTCGAGCGCTTCGTGCGCGGGCAGATCGCCGAGGAGCGCTATCATCTCGCGGCGTGCGCGACTCCCCGCTCCTGCACGCGGGAAACTGACCTGTTCGAGGGCGTGGTGGACGATGACTGACGTTGTCCACCCGCAGACTCCCCGCCCCCCTGCAACGCGCCGCCCTTCCGGCCCGGCGGGCTACCTCGCTTTGATGATGTCGCTCAACATGTCGGGCTTGCCGGGATCGCGCTCCAGGTGCGGAAACTGTTCCCCGCCGCGGTAGTTGATGACATAGGTGTTGTAGTAATCGGTGTTTTCTACCAGCAACTGCAGGGGCGCACTGGAGTTCTTCGTCGCCTTCAACGCGTCATGCCAGACTTCCGGGGCAAAGGCGCGTTGGTTGACCGCGACCACCTTCATGCTCGGGCCGATTCCGGCCAGCGCGGCCGGCGAACCGTGGACCGCATCGATCACCGTGCCATCCTCCTTCAACAGGAGCCCCACCGAATACTCCGAGTTGATGATTTTGGATTCGCCTTCGCCGATCTTGAACATTTCGGAAGGCGTGTCGTTGTACACGACCCGCCAGCCGCTGCCCTCGATGCCGCCCAGGGGAGCGCGCGGCGACTTGCTGCGCAGCCGCTCCGTCCAGAAGGCGCGCCAATCGTACGCCGCGACTTGATTGAGGGAGTTCACGATATCGTCGAAGGTGTAGGTCTTCACCATCGGCGGCGTGTCCTGTCCCCCATGGAAGAGCTTGCAAAAATCGTCCAGCGACTTGGCGCCGTGCGACTGCTGCCGGATGATGACGTCAGCCCACAGCCAGTTGAGCACGTCCTCATCGTAGAAATCGGTGGTACGACGCCACGAGAGCCACTGCTCGGGAGAAAAGTAGAGAGCGGGCGCGGCGTCGGCGGTGTCCTGCAGGTCGCGCCAGGTGCGGCCCGGGCGTCCCCGGTCCAGTCCCGCCGCGATCAGCGCCAGCGAATCGCGGTACAGCTCCGGTGTCCACAGCCCGCTGCGCGCGGTCAGCATGTCGCCCAGGTAGGAAGTCAGGCCCTCGTAGACCCAAAGCAGGTCGGTGCGCATCGGGGTTTCGTATTCGGGCGTGGTCAAATCCGCCGGACGACGATACTTGCCGTTCCAGGAATGCACGTACTCGTGGGGCAGGAGGCCGGCGGCGAGTTTTCGTCCGTCCGCCTCCATCAGGTCACGCTCACCCACCCGGCTGTCGTCGGACTCGTGGTGCTCCAGGCCGAAGTGGGCCACGTGGTCGCTCAACGTATACAGGAAGTGGTAGTCGCGATAGTGCCGGGCGCCGAACAGCGCATACGCCTGCGACACCAGGTTGCGGTACTGTTGCCAGACCTCCTCGGGCGCTTCCAAAGCAGCAGCGCTGTCGGCGGCGATGTCCATCTCGTGCGTGGGCCCCTGCCCGCGTGCCGACAGCGGCACCACCTTCAAATACTCCGCTGCAAGCACGGGAGAATCCACCAACGTGTACAGCGACACGGTTTGAAACTGGATTTGATCTCCGTCCTGCCGGGCCATGGGCAATGCCGTACCCACCTTCCAGCCACGGGGTACGTGCAGGCTGGCCGTGAACCGGATCTGGTCGGCCGTCCACCCCTTGGGATAGAGCAGCACCTGGTTCCAACTCACGATGGCGAGGGTTGCCGTGGCCGAGGACCCGCCGGAAAATCCTCCCGCCCCGGCCGGAGAGAGGAAGTCCAGGCTCGCTTCCACCGAGGTCACTCCGGCGGGTACTTCCACATGCAGAGTCCAGACGTCCAGCAGGTCGCGGCGCCAGCTGAGGGTGCGGCTTCCGGCGGAAAACTTCAATCCGGCCAAGTCATCGACCGGCCCGCTGGGCGCGTGTTCGCCGGGAATCCACTTGGGGTAATACAGGGTGAGGGTGCCTGGAGTCGCGGGAATGGTCAGTCGTGCATGGAAAATCTTGCGCGGCGCCTCGGTGGCGTCCAACGCCAAGGTGATGGTGGGAGCAGCGGCGGGGCTTGCTTCCCGAGACGGCTTCGGCTGCGACTGCCCGGCCTGCGCCGGAAGCAAAGAAAGGAAGGTGAATAACCCGGCACCGGCGACACGAACAACCTGAGAAAACAAAGACATGAGGTGAGTTCCTTGAAATCCGCAATTGCGGGAGAAGACCGATGAATATATCAGGTTGGTTGGCCAGGAAGAGCGCGCGCTTCCGCTCCTCCGCCCTGAGCCACGCCGGGCGGGACGCGGTTCACCCGGTCTTGGCCCGCAGGTTCAGGCGCGGCTCCAGCGCCCGCACAATGGCCTGGTGGGTGGCGTCGGGCGTGCCGCGCGCATCAATCACGATCACCCGGTCGGGTTCGCGGCGCGCGATCTCCAGGTACGCCGCGCGCACGCGTTCGAAGAACGCGCGGCTTTCCTCTTCGAAACGGTTCTCGTTGGGTTCCTCGCTATGAACGCTGCTGCGTCCGCGGTTGCGCCGCCGCGCCCGCGAAACGCTGAGGGCGGCATCGGTGTCCATCAGCACAGTGGCCGCAGGCCAGATATCGCCGCAAAGCAGGCGATGCAGCTCCAGCACGGGTCCGCTGCCTAAGCGGCGCCCTGCGCCCTGGTAAGCTTCGGTGGAATCGGTAAACCGATCGCACAACACGATTTTGCCTTGGGCCAGCGCCGGCAAAATCAACTCCTCCAGGTGCTGCGCGCGCGCGGCGAACATCAGGGCCATCTCCGCCGTGGGCGCCAGCCCGGACGTGGCGGAATCGAGCAGCAGGGCGCGGATGCGATCGCCGATGAGGGTGCCGCCCGGTTCGCGCGTGACCAGCACGTCCATCCTCTGGGCGCGGAGAAAATCGGCGAGCTTGGCCAGTTGCGTGCTCTTGCCGCATCCATCCAGGCCTTCGATGGTGATGAATTTGCCTTTTCGGGAAACCACGCGCGCATCATAGCACCGCGCCTCGGCCCGACTGGCGGCGGCTTCCCCCGCCCGGGCTCGCCGGTGCTACTCTAGCGCCGTGCCCTTTTCCGCCTTCTACGGCAATCCCGAGGTCGTAGCACGCCTGCGCGAGATGCTTGCCCGCGACCGCTTCCCCCACGCCGTCATTCTCAGCGGCCCATCAGGCTCGGGCAAGTACACGTTGGCGCAGATGCTGGCGAAAGCCATGAACTGCCTCGATCCGCCGCCTGGCGCACTGCCGGATTTCTGCGGCCGGTGTTCCAACTGCGTGCGCATTGCCCTGGCCGACGATCTTGACGCGCGCTTCGCCGAGGCGGTCGAGGCGCGCGACAATCTGCGCGACACCGACAAGCGCGAGACCCGCATTTTCGTCCAGACCCATCCCGACGTCCTGGTGATTCCGCCCGACCCGCCGCAGATGATGATCAGGGTGGACCAGGTGCGCCGCGTCATCGAGACCATCTACTACCGCCCGGCGGAAGGCCGGCGGGCCGTCTACATCTTCACTGACTCGGTGTTCATGAAGGAGGCCGCGAATGCGCTGCTCAAGGTGCTGGAAGAGCCGCCCGAGTTTGCCACCTTGTTCTTGCTGACCTGTAACCCCGGGCAACTTCTGCCCACCATACGGTCCCGCTGCATCGCGGTGGCGCTGGCGGCTTTGCCGGTCGCCCAGCTTGAATCCGACCTGGTGGCCAGTTGCAAGGAGTGGCCGCCACGGCAGCGCGCGCTGGCGGCGCGCCTGGCGGAAGGCGCGGTGGGACGCGCCCGCCGCTTCGACCTGGAAACCTGGGCGGCGGCGCGCGCCGACGCGTTCACCCTGCTGAAGAGCGCCATGTCCGCGCGCGACCATACCCCGCTCTTCAAGGTGACCGAAACCTACCGCGCCGGCGCCGAGGGCCAGGAAAAGACCACGCGCCTGCTGCGCGCGCTCTACAGCCTGCTGCAGGATGTACTGTTCCTGGTTGGGGACACCCCGGAACTGGTGCGCAACAGCGACGTTTTGCCTGACCTGAAAGCGCTTGCCGCCAAGGCCGATTTTGCCTGGCTTTCTCTCGCGGTCGAGCGCCTGGGCGAGGTGGAAAGCGGGATGCGCCGCAACCTGCTGCGCTCGCTCTCGCTCGATGCCTTCGCCACCTCCCTGGAAAAGAGCTAACCTTAACCGTGCCTCGTTCCGGCACCCGAGATTACTCGAGAGTTAATCACTTCCTGTTAACCAGCGGCCCTGGGGCGAGGATTGTGTTGCACCATTCGCTGTGATACGTTAGGCGCAGTCGCTAACCCTTCTGATCCCACATCTGGCTACTCCGCGAAGCGTCTGCGCGACCTGCCTATGGACGGTGCGAACATGAAAGACGGTGTTGAGGTACCCGCGGCGGAGCCCGGTATTGACGGCAACGAATTTTCCAACCGCCGCCTGATTCGCCCCTCCCTCAGCCGCGGCGATCATCCCCGCCTCGATCCCATGGAACGCCGCGATCGCGGCGAGCGGCCGGAACGCGGCAGCAACGACCGTCCGGGAGGAGTTCCGCCGCGGAAAGGCGCGCCGCCGGAGCAAACCAACGCCGAGAATTTCTATTATCAGAAGCAGATGCAGGCGCGAACGCCCATGGTAGTGGTCCTGCAGGATGGAGAAGAGGTGCGCGGCGTCATCGAGTGGTACGACCGGAATTGCATCAAGGTGAACCGCAATGGACACTCCAACCTGATGATTTACAAGCCTTCCATTAAGTACATGTATAAGGAATCGGAGAACGGCCGGAAGTAGTACTCAGGCCACACTCGCCGCGCCTGACCTGCCCTTTTGAATCAGTTCCGCAAGGCCCCCTCTAAACAGCTTTTCCTTACCGTAACTTGGGCAGTACGATTCCCTGCTGCGCCTGGTACTTGCCTTTGCGGTCCTTGTAGCTGGTCTCGCAGACCTCGTCCGACTGCAGAAAGATGATCTGGCAGAGCCCCTCGTTGGCGTAAATCTTGGCGGGCAGCGGGGTGGTGTTGGAAATTTCGAGCGTGACAAAGCCTTCCCACTCCGGCTCAAAGGGAGTGACATTGACGATGATGCCGCAGCGCGCGTAGGTCGATTTCCCTACGCAGATGGTCAGCACATCCCGCGGGATCTTGAAATACTCCACCGAGCGGGCCAGCGCGAACGAGTTGGGCGGCACGATGGCGCAATCGGAACGCACCGTGACAAAGGAGCGCTCGTCGAAGCTCTTGGGATCCACCACCGTGCAGTTCACGTTGGTGAAAATCTTGAATTCGTCGGCCACCCGCAGGTCGTATCCATACGAGGAGAGTCCGTAGGAGATCACGGTGTGCGCGACTTGCTTTTCGGAAAACGGATTGATCATGTCGTGCTCCAGCGCCATTTTCCGGATCCAGCGGTCACTCTTCAGGGCCATGCTTCTCCTTTGTGCACCGGCGGCGCACTCGAGCTGCGCCGCGCGACAGTCTTCCGCGCCCATGCGGCGCATCGGCCACGTTCAGGCAGGGTGAATTGCGGAACACCCGCAGGCTGGTTTCGACCTCGGCGGAAGCGGCGAGGCCATCTTAAAGGCGCAAACGTGTCGTTGACAATGGCTGCTATTCCCCTTTAATATCCGCAACTTAGCGGTCCCCTTTTTCTTGCCGCTTGCGTCGGCCGCTCCGTGGTGCCGCCCCAGGCACGCGGAAACGGCAGGGACCGGTGAGTTAAAAGGGAGAAGCTTGTGATTAAGCTCGACATCATCAACGAAGTGGTCACCAAGACGGGCATCACCAAGACCAAGGCCGAGCTCGCGGTCGAAACCGTCTTCGAAAGCATGAAGAAGGCATTGGCCAAGAGTGATCGCATCGAGCTGCGGGGCTTCGGCGTATTCAATGTGCGGCCGCGCAAGACCGGCATCGGGCGCAACCCGCGCACCGGGGCCGAGGTGAATATCCCTCCCGGCAAAGCCGTGCGCTTCAAGCCCGGCAAGGAACTGCAGTCCATCGAATAGGTTCGTTCTCTCCGCCTTCCAGAAAAAAGCCCACCACGGGGCCGTGGTGGGCTTTTACACAGCTGACTCCAACTGCTTAGTCGCGGTCGTGGTCCTTGTCCGCGGAGGCGCGCTTATGCGAGCGGTCCTGCATCCAGCGCTCATATCCCTTTTCGCGGCTCATGAAATTGGCGGGATCCGACTGCAGCTCGGCATGCACCCCGCCGTGGCTGTCCAGGAACTGCTTGAGCTCGGGGTGCTTGGCCAGGTAGGAACTATCGTCGGCCAGGCGCGGATTGGCAACCAGGTCCTTGTGAATGTTGGGATGGCTCTTGAGGAACTGGTCGAACGCCGTCACTTCCTGGCGATACGCGTCTACCTTGCTCATAAAGCCGTTGGGGTCTTCGTTCAGTTCCTGCCGGATTTGCGGGTGGGTCTTGAAGAACTGCTCCAGCTCCGGATGCTTCTTCAGGAACGCCTGGTCCTTCACCAACCCGGGATTGTGCGTGAGCTGGGAACCGAGTTCCGGATGAGGATTGAGGAAGGCATCGAATTGATGCACCTCCGGCCGGGTCACGTCGGCATCGGCGGCGCGCATGGCCACCGGAATTGCCAGCAACGCGGCCACCGACAACGTGGCAAGAAATAGTTTTTTGGGGAAATACATGGGCTCTCCTTCCATGCGCCTGGGCGCAAGTCTCTTAATTCCGAACCCATTTTTCCCCGGAAAGTTGCCTCCTGCAAACCCGTCCCAGGAGCGGGGGTTGGGCGGCAAAATGCGCCGCATGCACCGCCCCCGTGTACACTGCAGGGCTGCCGCAACCGGCTGCGGCAATCCGGCCTACAACAGAGAGGAAACTTTTCCGCATGCGTGTTCCCCGGTTGAGCTGTACCTGCCTGGCGATGTGGCTTGCGCTCACCTGCCAGGGGCAAAGTCGCTGGCCTACGCGAGGCTGGGAGAGGACCACACCCGCCTTCGTGGGCGTGGACGAGACGCCGCTGACGGCCTTTGATCGCGATCTGGCGAGCGGCAAATACCCGCTGGCCGACAGCATGCTCGTCTCGCGCTGTGGCGCAATCATTTACCAGCGAACTTATAAGCACGATTACGGCACGATTTACTTCAAGCAGGCGCACAGCCGGGGTCCGTTGAACGCTCGACTCACCGGTCCCTACAACTACTTCGATCCGGCGTGGCACCCTTACTACCACGGCACCGACGAGCACAGTATGCAATCGGTGTCGAAGACGGTCACTTCAGCGACCTTGGGGGTGGCGGTCACCCGCGGCGACTTCCGCGCCGGTCTGGACACGCCCGTCCTGAAATACTTCGCAGAAGGCAAAGTCGCGCATGTCGATGACCGCAAGCGCCGCATGACTCTGCGCAATGTCTTGACCATGACCACCGGCCTCGATTGGAATGAAGACACCCCCTACAACGATCCCACCAATGCCTGCAGCCTGATGGAGGCTACGGACGATTGGGTGCAGTTCGTCATGGACCGCCCCATGGTCCAGGAGCCCGGAAAAGTCTTTGCCTACAGCAGCGGCGCCACCGAGCTGCTCGCCTACATCTTCCAGAAAGAAACCGGGCAGGATATCGAGCAGTACGCGCGGAAATACCTGTTCGCTCCACTCGGGATTGAGCACTACTACTGGAAGAGGACCCCTCGGGGAGTGGTGGATACTGAGGGGGGCCTTTTCCTGCGGGCGGAAGACCTGGCCAAGATTGGTTATCTGTACTTGAACGGCGGCCAGTGGGAGGGGCGGCAGATAGTCGCCCGCGATTGGGTGCGGGACTCCCTGGTGCCGCGCGTGGACGCGGGCGAGGGCTGGAAATACGGCTACCAGTGGTGGCTGCTGCCCACCGGCGATCCGGCCCGCATGGTGTGGATGGCGCGCGGATTTGGCGGGCAACGGCTGTTTGTCATCCCCGAGGAGAAGCTGGTCCTGGTATTCACCGCGTGGGACATCCTGGGCAACGATTCCTTCGATGAGCGCGAGGCGCTGCGGCGCCTGCTTCCCGCCGTCCACCCGCACGCGTGTTCCACGGAAAAGCGCCGCTGAGGCAAGCGCGAATTTCGGAACCAGGAATAAGTCCGCCGGGCGCGGCTGGTTTCACTTCCCCACAAGGCTGTAGTGGGACGCGATCACCTGCCAGCGGCCGCCAATCAGCATCCAGACATCGGTAAGCCGGTCGTGATTTTCGTAAGGCTTCCCTTTATTGGTCCCTGTCTCATGGTAGGCGCCGGTGACTACGGCGGTGTTGCCGTGCAGGCGCACGCGCAGCTCCGACATCTGCGAAAGCGTCACTTTGTTATCGGGGTCACCGGAATGCGCAATGTAGCCCGACTTGCTGTACGTGTTTCCGTCCTCGAGCGTGATGATGAAATCGTCCGCCAGGATCGAGTGCAGGGTCTCGAGATCGCCGTGCAGGTACGCCTCATTCCATCTCTGTTCCAGCGTCAGGATTTGCCGGACAGTATCCGGCGGCGGAGTCGCCCATGAAGCGGCGGCCGCCGCGCACAGTGCCAGCGCCAGAAACCGTATTCGATAAGCCATCGGCTTGCCTCATTGTTCCGGCACTGCGGGTATGGCTTCAAGAGAAAAGGTCAAAGCGGCAATGACGTCCGGGTTTCCCCTCTGGTGAGCCACGCGCCACCCTGCCGTGCGGGGATGCAATTTGTTGCGCACTCGAGCCGGGTATTTGCAGGCCCTTTTATACTCTTGACGCTCCCCTCCATGCACCATAATGTGTGCAATTAAGCGCCTGCTGTACTCCTCCTCCAATCGCGCTCACCCCGAGGTACCTACCCATGAAAACCGGGCTCTCAGCCCTTGTTTGTGTTCTCTTGCTCATGACGCCCGCTTGGCCGGAAAATCTTCCCGAAGCGCCCAGCGCTCATTTTGTGCAGCATGGCCCGCCGCTGCCCCATCCTGAACTGCCGCCGGCGCGCGTCGCCGATCGCACGTACTGGTCCTGGATGACCGTGGCAACGATCTCCACCGTTGCCGACGCCGTTTCCACGCACCGCTGCCTGGCGCAAGGCCGCAGCGAAACGAACTTCCTGTACGGGTCTCATCCCAGCACAGGACAACTGTATGGGGAAAGCGCCGCCATCCTGGGCGGCTACGCGGTGCTGAGTTATTTCATAAAGAAGCAGAACCGGGGCAAGGAGCCGTCGTGGGCTTGGCAGCTAGTGCCCGCGATCTTTACCGGCATGCACGGGGTCGGCGCGGCCAGCAACAGCGGCTGCTTGTAGGCGTTCAGGCAACCTATGCAGGCCGCATCGCCGCTATGGGCAAGTTGTTGCCCCAGGGGTTACCGGACTCACAGAAGCTGGGCAGTTACTTCCGGTGGTGGCCAAGACTGCGCCCACCGCCGCCGCGCCCGCTGCTCCCGCGATGATGGCTGCCGTCTTGCCTGAAAGCGGAGCGCCCGAGGCGGCGGGTACTGCGCCAGCGCCTTTCCTACGCCGGGACCGGGTGGATTGCTCCCCCTCCTGCACGGTCGAGGTCTGATCCCCCTCGGTGACGGTGAGGTCTCCCTTGCGCGCCGCAATTACCACCACGCTGTCGTTCTCGGCGATCTCGTACTTGGATTCCTTCTGCGTTGCCGGCTTGATGGTGACGGAGTCGGCCTGCGTGGCCAAGCCGCGCGTGGTCGAAACCACCACGTCGCCATGTCCTAACTGGACCAGGTTTCCCTGATACTTGACGGCGGCGCCGGGCATCACCAGCACCGACGATCCCTCGGCCACGATGTTGGCTACCGAGTCAGCCTGGGTCTGCACCCAGTCCCCGGCAAACAGCGCCATGGTGGCGGGACTTGCTGCTCCGTTCAGCTCCACTT
>JAMXLI010000335.1 GCA_024281115.1 Terriglobales bacterium
TGATAACATGCGGCCTAACGGGACGGATTCTTTCTCATGACGGCAGTAGGGGAGGGGGCCAGTGCGGCGACTGGCGGCAAGAAGCGCATCCTCATTCTGGTGGTGGCCTACAACGCCGAGCGCACCATCGAAAAAGTGGTAGCCCGCATTCCCGCGTCTCTGCTGCAATCCGACACGGAAATCCTGATCATTGACGACTGCTCGCCCGACCAGACGTTTGCCCGGGCGCGTGCGGCGCAGAAAAGCAATGCCATCCGCTTTCCGCTCACCGTGCTCTACAACCCGGTGAGCCAGGGCTACGGCGGCAACCAGAAGATCGGCTTTCACTACGCCATCGAGAATGGCTTCGACGTGGTGGCGCTTATCCACGGCGACGGCCAATACGCTCCCGAGTGCCTGCCCGATCTGCTGCGGCCTTTGCTGGCCGGCGAAGCTGATGCCGTGCTGGGTTCCCGCATGATGACGCGCTGGGGCGCGCTGAAGCAGGGCATGCCCCTCTACAAGTTTGCCGGAAACAAAGTTCTCACCTGGGTGCAGAACCGCGTGCTGCACTCATGCCTGAGTGAATTTCATTCCGGATACCGTCTCTATTCGGTAGCCGCACTGGCGGCTTTGCCCTTCGAGCGCAATACCAACGACTATCACTTTGACACCGAGATTCTGATCCAGCTGTTACGCGCCCGGCGGCGTTTGACGGAACTGCCCATTCCGACCTATTACGGCGATGAGATCCGCAAGGTCAAGGGACTGAAATACGCCTTCCACGTTCTGCGCTCCTCCCTGCTGAGCCGGGCGCAGGACCTCAGCGTCCTCTACCAGCGCAAGTTCGACGTGAACCCTCCCACGGAGGCCAATCCCCTGTATCGCTCCAAGTTTCATTTCGAGAGCCCGCACCGTCTGGCATGGCAGCGCGTGCGGCCGGGCTCGTCGGTGGCCGACCTTGGTTGCGCGGGAGGATACGTAGCGGCGGCGTTGAAGCAGAAGCATTGCCGGGTGACCGGCATTGACCAGTTCCAGGCCGAGGGCGACGCCAGCCTGGACGAGTTCATCCAGTGCGATCTCGATCGCGGAGAGTTTCCCGTGGACGCCGGCCGTTTTGACTATGTTCTTCTGCTCGACATCGTGGAGCATTTGCGCTCGCCGGAGAGGCTGCTGGACAACTTGCGCCAGGCGCGCAGAACGGGCACCGAGCTGAGGGTGATCTTCAGCACCGGGAATATCGCCTTTTTGTTTACCCGCCTGGGCCTGTCGCTGGGGCGGTTCAATTATGGAAGCCGAGGAATTCTTGATCTCACCCACACCCGGCTTTTCACCTTTCGCACGGCGCGCAACCTTTTCGAGCAGTCGGGGTACGTGGTTGAGGAAATCCGTGGCGTGCCTGCGCCCTTCCCCCTGGCCGTGGGCGACAATGTTCTGGCCCGGCTTCGGCTGCTGGCCAACAAACTACTGATCAAAATCTGGCGGTCGTTGTTCGCCTACCAGATTTTCCTGGTGTGCAAGCCCACGCCGTCGCTGGAGTGGCTGCTGGCGCGGGCGCGCCAAGCCAGCCGGGAGAAGGTCCGCGCCGAGATGGCGGGCGCCACCGCCCATTCTCCGTAGCCGCCGGCGTGTGCGACAATCCCTGCTGCCGGGCGTAAGTCTCCTTCATGATCTCCGTGCTGATCTGCACCTTCAACAGCTGCCGCGTGCTGCCCGCCTGCCTGCGGGCGCTGGAACAGCAGAGCTGCGGCCCGCTGGAAATAGTAATTGTGGATAACGCCTCCGGCGATGGCACGCGCGACTTCCTCGCCCGCCTGCAGCCGCCTAAATATCAGGTGATCCTGAATGAGAGCAATATGGGGTTTGCCGCGGCCCAGAACCAGGCCATTCGAAAAGCCCGCGGCCAGTGGCTATGCAGCCTGAATGCGGATGTGGTGCTGAGCCCCGATTTTTTCTCACAGCTCCTGCGCGCTGCCGAACTCGATGAGGGCGCCGGCGTGCTCTGCGGCAAGCTGCTGCGCTGGAATCCCGGGGGCGAGCCGGAGTTTAGCTCACGCCTTGATTCCACCGGCATCTATTTCACACCCAGCCTGCGCCATTTCGACCGCGGCGGCGAGGAGGACGATCGCGGGCAATACCAGCAAATGCAGTACGTCTTCGGGGCTACCGGGGCCGCCGCCTTCTACCGCCGCGCCCTGGTGGAGGATGTTTCCGTGGAAGGGGAATTCTTCGACGAGGATTTTTTCGCCTATCGCGAGGATGCCGACCTGGCCTGGCGGGCGCAGTTGCTGGGCTGGAAATGCCTCTACGTGCCGGCAGCCGTGGGCTGGCACGAGCGCCGCGTCACTCCCGAACGCTTCTGGCAATTGCCCCTGCTCATCAACTGGCACTCGGTCAGGAACCGTTTTCTCATGCGCTTGAAAAATGCCACGCTCGGAACCTGCCTGCGCCTTTTCCTGCCGGTTACTTTTCGCGACCTGACGATTATCGGATACTGCGTTTTGGCGGACCGCAGGTTCCTCTCCGCGTTCGCTTTCGTGTGGAGGAACCGTCAGCGCACGCTGCGGAAGCGAAGGATCATTCAGGCGCGCCGCCGGGTACGTGAAGCTGAGATCCGTTCCTGGTTCCGCGACCGGCCCGAGGCCCGGCCGGCGAAGACGCCTGCGCCCGCGGCCTCGACCCCGTGCTGATGCCATCCCACGAAGGGGTTGTGAAAATGGTACGCCCTCCTTCTAAGCCGTTGACCCTGAATGTCATCGCTACCTACCATGGAACGGCAAGTTGCTGAGGCGGGAGCAGTGGCCACAGCGCACGTCCATCGCAGGAAGAAACTGGGGGAACCGTGAGCAGAGGTTGGATGATTTCGCTGGCCGGAGTCGTGGCTGTGCTCGGCTTTGCCGCCTACCTGTCGCTGAAATCGCCCACTCGGCCTGCGGGCACAATCAGAGCTTCGGTTCCACCGGTCAGCACACCGGCAACGGCCGCCCGTTCGCCGCAGCCGTCCTCCTCACCGGCGGCTTCCGCCACGCCGGTAGCGCAACAGACCAGATTGCCGGAAACAGCGCCCTCCCTGGTACGCGCCACCGAAGTAAGGAGGCAAGGAACCAAGTTCAGTCCCCAGAATTCCTATCCGCAATTGCGCTCCGCCGTGGAATCTTCCCCAGCAGACGGTGTGGCTTCGGGGCCCGCCGCACCCGCGGTCACGGAGGCGAGCAATCTGGGCTCTGGCCCGGCCATTGCCGGCGCCAATAATCCGCCACCACCCGCTCCCGGGCCAGCAGCGGCGGCCACAGCGGCTTCGGCGGTCTTAATGCCGCACGGTTCCGTCACACTGAATGGCCACCCGGCCGCGGACTCCACCGCTCTTTTCCCCGGCGATCGCATTCAAGTTCCCGAAGGTTCCTATGCCAACATCAATGGCCACGGTTCGCTGACGGTGCTGCAGCCGGGTGCTTCCGCCGTGTATAGCAGCAGGGTGGAATTGCCGTCTCCACCTTGGAGGGC
>JAMXLI010000336.1 GCA_024281115.1 Terriglobales bacterium
CGGCGAAAGCAATCTCCCCCTGGCCGGAATAGCGGTGCAGCACCGCGGCCAAGGCCGACAGCAGCACTGGAGCGGGGCCGTGATGGCCCAGGGTCGCAGCCAAACGCTGCACGCCCGCGGTGAGAGCGGCGGGCAGCTCGAAACTGTGATCGCCCCGGCGTGCCGAAGCGTCGGACGAGATGGCGCGCTGCAGCGGAAAGCGCGATGGCTCGGCGCCCAGGGCTTCCCGATACCAGGCGGCAAGCTGCTGGCTTTCCGGCGAAGCGCGGCGGGTGAGCAGGTCAGTCATGACGGCGGAAATGCGTCTCAGGCGGCGCCCGAACCGCGCAGCACCGCGGGGATGGTGCGCAGCAGGATTTCCAGGTCCAGGCGTAACGACCACTGGTCAATGTATTGCAGGTCGAGTTGCATCCACTTCTCGAAGGGGATGGAGCTGCGACCCGCGATCTGCCACAGGCAGGTGATGCCGGGACGCACACTGAAGCGGCGTCGTTGCCAGTCCTCGCTGAAGCCCTGGTAATCGCGTACCGGGAGCGGGCGCGGGCCCACCAGGCTCATGTCGCCGCGGAGCACATTCCAGAGCTGGGGTAGCTCGTCGATGCTGGTCTTGCGCAGGAACCTGCCCACCGCGGTGATGCGGGGATCGTTCCTGATCTTGAACACCGGCCCGGAAACCTCGTTCAGGTGCTCGATCTTCTTCATCTGCTCCTCGGCATCGACCACCATGGTGCGGAATTTGCAGATGTGGAAGCGGCGCTTGTTGAATCCCAGGCGGCTCTGCCGAAACAAGACCGGGCCGCGCGAGGTGAGCTTGATGAGTACGGAAACCAGCAGCAGCAGCGGCGCGAGCAGGATGAGCAGCGAGGCCGAGATCACGATGTCGAGCACCCGCTTGACCACGACCGGCCAGCCTTCATCGTTGCCGGTGTAGTGGGTGATCAGGGATGCGCCTTCGAGTTCCTCGACCCGGGCGCGCGCCAGTTTCAGGTCAAACAGGTCGGACAAAACGCGCGTGATGATGCCCTGCTCTTCGCAGACCCTCGCCACCAGCGCCGCCAGATCATGTTGCGACTTCAAAGGGAGGGCGATCACCACCTCGTCCACAATGCTGTCGCGCAGGTACTGCGCCAGGTGGTCAATGTCGCAAACCACTGAGTAGCCGCTCCGGCGAAATTCCTCGCTGCCCGCCCAGCCCTGGTCCACGAAACCGAGAATGCGATAGCCCAGCTCCGGCCGCGCCGAGATGCGCCGGGCGACTTGAATGGCGCGCGCATTGGCGCCCACGATGAGCATGTGCCGCAGATTGCGGCCGTGCAGCCGGACTTGCTGGAGCGCGCCGCGCAAAGCAAGGCGGGCCATTGCCGTCGAGAGCAGGGTAGTGAACCAGAACGCGACCACAAAGTCGCGAGTCACAAGCCGGATGTGGAACGTGACCGTCGCGATCAGCAGCAACAGCGTCCCCAGGGTGACGGCTTTGACCACATCCAGCACCAGCGCGCGCTGCGACGACAGGCGGCGCGAGGAATACAACCCAAACCCGGAGCAGATCAGGTGCCACATCCAAAGCAAGGCGAAGAACAGCACAAAATTCGCCACCTTGATGCGCATGGACAGAAATTCTGAAAACGTCGGAACGGCGCTGTGATGGAACGAGTACACCGAGGCCAGCAGGAAACAGGAGGTCATCAGCGCCAGGTCGAACAGCTTGAGCGCGTTCACCAGCAATTGCCGTCGAAATGTACCCATGCGCTGCGTCTCCGTATCGAAGTGGGGTGTTTCGCGCGCCGCCGCCGGGGGTGAGCCGCGGGGTGCGCGAGTACGGGATGACAATGCGACTACAGCTTGACTTGCAAAGGGCGAACCACTTGCGCCGGCATCCCGCAGTTATGCGGGAGCGGTCACTACTCCGAGAAGCGACTTGATGGGGGCGTAGAGTTGCGGCCCGCTGGCGAGCACTCCGGAAAGCAGCGGCGACCGCGAGTTAAACGTGATGGGCGCGTCTTCGAGGGTGCGCACGATGCCGCCCGCGGCCTCGACCAGCGCGGCCCCTGCGGCAACGTCCCACTCGTTCTTGTTGACCAGCGTCCAGGTGGCGTCGGCCAGACCGGCGGCGACGCGCGCCATCTTGTAAGCCACCGATCCCATGGGCCGGATGGTAAAACCTGATGGGCCGAAGCGCTCCCACTCGCCGCGCTTCATCTCGCTGCGGCTGGCCAGCACCTCTGCGCCCGTCAACTCCGAGCGGCTGGAAACGCGGCAGGGCCGCCCGTTATAGGCGACACCCGTCGAAGCCGACCCCAGGAAAGTCTCCTGGGTTGCGGGATTGCGAATGCCGCCCGCAATGGCCCGGCCGTCTTCAATCAGGGCAATGGAGACGCACCATTCGGGGATACCCTGTACGAACTCGCGCGTTCCGTCCACCGGGTCTACTACCCACAGGCGGGCGACTTCCAGCCGCTTCAGGTCGTCCACGGTCTCCTCGGAAAACCAGCCTTCACCGTCGCGTACCAGCAGGGAATGGATTGCCTGGTTTACTGCGTGATCGGCCGCGGTCACGGGGTCGTTGCCGGACTTGTACTGGACCTCGATCGCGCCCGGAGTGAATTGGGCGAGCGCGCGGGTGGCCGCGTCCAGAGCGGATTCGATGCGCTGCAGAATGGCGAGTTCGTGGGAGACGGTGTTCATCGTGTTGTTCAAACCATGAGCATGCGCGCGCCGGTCACGAACAGGACGCCGCACAAGATCCGTTTGAGCCAGTAGCTGGGCACGTAAGTCGCGAGGCGCGTGCCGATGATCCCGCCCGGGATGGAACCGATCAGCAAGGCGCCTACCAGGGGCGTGTTCACCGTGCCCAGGCGGAAATGGAGAGCGCTGGTCACTGTGGTGAGCACCACCGCGTGCACGATGTCGGTTCCCACCATCACCGCCGGGGCAAAGGGATACATCAGGAGAAGCAGCATCATGGTTACGCTGCCCGAACCGATGGAGGTCATGCCCACCAGAAATCCGGCCACCAGGCCCAGCGCCACCACTCGTAGGGGGAAGCGCTCTTCCTTGGCCACGGTGCGGGACTCTGGCGAGGTCATCCGTCCCTGGAACAACAGCAGCACGGGAATGACGACCAGGAGCAGCCCGGTGGCGGTCCGCAAGAAATCATTGACCCCATTGCCATAGGCGGAGCGCACGTAGGCCAGCAGTCCGACACCGGCAATGGCGCCGGGAGCGCTGCCCATGATCAGCGCAGCCACCAGCCGCCAATTCACCGAGCCCTGGCGCCAGTGCATGTACCCCGATCCCAGCTTGGTGACGGCGTTGAAGACCGCGTCGGAGCCGACGGCTACGATGGGGGACACGCCCAACCCGAAAATCAGCAGGGGGAGCAGAAGCACACCGCCGCCAATGCCGGTGAACCCAACGAGTCCCCCGACCAGCAATCCGATCAGGATTTTGGTCAGCAGTAGCACGCGCAATCTCCTGGAGCGGGCTGGCTTCTGACTAGGCCGAATCTCCGTTGCCGGCGATGTAGCCCTCGCGTTCCAGGAAGAGAATGATTTCCTGCGCGGCTTCCTCCGGAGTGGTTTCGGTGGTATTGATGACCACTTCGGCATCGCCGGGCATGTCGTACGGGTCGGAGATGCCGGTGAACTGCTTGACGATGCCGGCGCGCGCCTTGGCGTAGAGGCCCTTGCGGTCGCGCTGTTCGCAAACTTCCAGCGGCGTGGCCACGTGTACCAGGACGAATCCTCCGCCTTTCTCCACCATCTGCCGGACTTCCTTGCGCACGTTGTCGAAG
>JAMXLI010000337.1 GCA_024281115.1 Terriglobales bacterium
GTGACAATGAAGGTGGGGAACGCGTCAATCAGGAGTTGATTGAAATCCTGGCCCGCCTGCCGCAATACGGGGGCTCGAAACGAGGAACTCATGGGATCCGAAGCAAGCATACCATCGGCTGAGTGCGGCAGGACGTATTACGGGCTATAGGGCGTGAGCGGAAACGGCGAGTTCGGCGCGCTGGCGAATCTCTTCCAAGGTATGCTGCCGAACAATCTTTCCGTTCAGAAAAACTGTTTCCAGCAATCCCGGGGGATGGCCATCGCCCGCGCTGGTGGTGACGGTCTGGAACGCGTGATCGTGCTGCACCAATGCGAGGCGGCCGCGCTTCTGCCCTTTGCCCTCGTCGGTAATGGGCTCTTTCCAGACGGCATGGCTTTGCCCGCGCACCGTCACGTTCGAGGACTTGAACGCAAACCTCTGGGTGTCGCGGTTCACCTGCTGCAGCAGCGCGCCGCCCATGCCGAAGTTCACGTTATCGGCAGACCAACCCGCCCGCGTAATCGCGGTGAGCACGTCCTGGATGGTCCAGTAGTTCACGCCGTCGCCCTGGATCACACGCACCTGCGGGACCAGGACCTTGTAACCCTTGGAGTTGATCTGGTATCCGAACTTTGCGCCCAGGATTTCGAGCACCCGCAGCACCACCGTCTTGGGATCGCCCGAATCCGGCCGAATTACCAGCACCCCGTTTCGTTGCAGCACCTGGGAGCGCAGTTCCTTTCCCCAGATGTGCTCGCAGGCGTTGAACACGTCATAGGAATCGCTGACGCAGGCGACCACGCCCTCGGGAAACTGCTCGAGCATATTGCGATAGGCGTCGCTCTCGTGTTCCCGGCCCCACGCGGTGATGGTGGAGTGCTCGGCGGCGGGCACGCTGAACCCCGGCATAGCGGAAGCTCCGTAAAACTGCTGCAGCAACCGGATGCCGGCCAGCGTGTCGGTTCCCTGGAAATTGATGAGGTGGGCGGCCGCGCCAATGGCCGCGGTTTCCTCGCTGGTCACCCCGCGGTAGCCGAAGTCGTGCAGCTTAAAAGGAATGCCTGAGGGCTCTCCGGTGCGCTCCAGGTGGAAAAGGAAGACGCGCTTGATTTCGCGCGAAAGCGTGGCCACGGTAATGGGGTACCAGACCTTCAGCAGCAGCGTTTCCATATAGTTGGTAAGCCAGGGGAAACGCGGATCGGTGTTCTCGACCGTGGCCAGCACGTTGGAGATAGGAACCACCGTACCTTCTGCGACCGCCTTGATCTCGAGCGGGAGCCGGCCACCGTGCCTTTCGAGCAATTCCAGCCAGCCCTGCCGGTTGAAATAGCCATCGTGGCCAAAGTGCTGGCGGCTTAGCTCCTCGGCCTCTTCAACGTCTTCCCTAGTAAAGACAACATCTTCCATGTAGCGCTTCAAGTAATACTGCAAGCCGAAGAAGACCAGGTCGGAAAACATCCCGCCGCGCGACTCTATGTAGCTGTAAACCTTCTCCGTGCCCGGCGGATACTGGCGCCAGTGCGTCAGCTTATAGCTGTCGGTCATCAGCAGCAGGTTGTGGCGGAGAGCTTTGGACACGGGTATTGGGCCGAGGTCCGGCACGGCGGGGACCCAAGAACATTATCGGCTCTCCCCGGCGTTGCGACAATGTCTGGCCGGGGAGCCAGCCCGGTAGCAGCCGGATCTACTCCGCGGCGCGCTTGCTCATGGCCTGCAAACGCGGGCAATCCTCTTCCCAATATTCGTGCCGACGGCGTTCGGCCGGTCGCGATTTTTCCGCCGATCGCAACTGCACTCGGCGGATTTTCCCGGAAATGGTTTTGGGCAACTCTTCGACAAACTCGATCCGGCGCACCCGCTTGTAGGGCGCCAGCCGGCCGCGCAGGAAGAGGAGCAACTCCTCCGCCATGCACAACGAGGGCTGGAAGCCCGAGGCCAGCATCACGAAAGCCTTGGGCACGCAGGAGCGCACCGGGTCGGGGCTGGGAATGACGGCCGCTTCGGCCACCGCTTCGTGCTCGACGAGCGCGCTCTCCAGTTCAAACGGGCTCAGACGATAATCGGCGCTCTTGAAGACGTCGTCCGCGCGCCCTACGTAGGTGTACATGCCTTGTCCGTCGCGCAAGGCAACATCACCGGTGCGGTAAAAGCCGGAGGCCATGACCTGAGCGGTGCGCTCCGGATCATCCATATAGCCGACCATGAGGCACACGGGCCGGGGATCGAGCCGCAGCGCCACTTCGCCTTCATTGGCTTCGCAGCCCTCCGCGTCCAGCAAGGCGATGGAATGACCGGGAGAGGGACGCCCCATCGCGCCCACGGTCATCGCCTGGCCGGGAAAGTTGCCGATAAGCAGGGTGTTTTCCGTTTGCCCGAAACCCTCGCGGATGGTGATGCCCCAGACTTTCGCCACCTGCAGGATGACTTCGGGATTGAGCGGCTCGCCCGCGCTTACCAGCTCGCGAAACTTCCCCGCCAGAGAGCGCAGGTCCTCCTGCACGAACATGCGCCACACGGTGGCGGGCGCGCACATGGTGGTAACGCCGCACCCGGCGGCGAGTTCGAGGGCGCGCCGGGGATCGAAACGGGTGTAGTTGTAGGCGAAGGTGGCCACGCCGGCGTTCCAGGGCGCAAAGAAGCTGCTGTAGGCGTGCTTGGCCCATCCCGGCGAGCTGATGTTCCAGTGCAGGTCGCCCCGACGAAAGCCCATCCAGTACATGGTGGCCAGGTGGCCAACCGGGTAACTCTGGCGCGTGTGCAGGACCAGCTTGGGGCGAGCCGTGGTCCCGGAGGTGAAATACAGCAGGTAGGGATCGTGAACGCTGAGCAAGGGGATGGGGGAAAATTCGGTGGGCGCGTCGTACGCGTCCTCGTAGGGGACCCATCCCGCCGCCTTGTCGCCCACCAGGAAGCGGGTACATCCGGGCGCGGCGGCGGTGCAAGTCGCGGCAGAAGCAGGTTCGGCAACCACAAAGCGCGCCCGACCGCGCTCGACGCGATCGCGCAGCTCCTCCACCGGCAGCAGGCTGGCGCAGGGAATGAGCGCCGCTCCCAACTTGAGGGCGGCCAGCATCACCTCCCAGAGCGCCGCCACGTTGCCGACCATGAGCACGATGCGGTCACCCGGGCCGACGCCGTGCCGGCGAAAAAAGTTGGCCACCTGGTTGGAGCGCCGGGCCATCTCCTCGAAGCTCAGCTTGCGCTCCACGCCGTCCTCGACGAGCCACAGCGCCGGCTGAGAGTTGCCGCGCGCCTGCTCGTCGAAAAAGTCGCTGGCCCAGTTGAAGCGGTCAAGCTCCGGCCAGCGGAACTCGCGATAGGCGGTCTCGTAGTCCTCGCGATGCTGGAGCAGGAAATCGCGGGCGGCGAGAAATCTGTCGAGTTCACCCGGCATGGCGATTCCCCCTCCGCTGCGGAAAAGGCGCGATTATACCCTTGGGCCTGCGGTCAGGCGCTTGCCCGCAGGGTCCACAGCCAGGCCAGGGTAAGCGCGGTCATGATCACCGTCGTAATCCAGGCCACGACGTTGTAGAAGCGCGAGTTGGTGAAAGGACCCATGAGCTCCTTCTTGTTCACCAGCAGCAGCATGAACACCAGCACGAAGGGGAGCACCGCGCCATTGATAACCTGGGAAAAAATGGTGATGGGGATGAGTGGGAAGTTGGGCCACAGAATCACGCCCGCGCCCAGGGCGATGAGGACGGTATACAACCAGTAAAACACCGGGGCCTCGCTGAACTTCTTGCCTACTCCCGACTCGAACCCCAGGCCTTCGCACACGGTGTAGGCGGTGGAAAGCGGCAGAATGGAGGCGGCGAACAGCGAGGCGTTGAACAGCCCGGCGGAAAACAGGATATAGGCATAATCGCCCGCGAAGGGCCGCAGGGCCTGGGCGGCGTCGGCCGCATCCGTGATGTTCTTGTGCCCATGGACGTACAGGGTGGCGGCACAAGCGACAATGATGAACCAAGCCACGAGTTCGGTGAAGAAGCAGCCGACCACCACGTCGATGCGCGACAGCGCGTACTGCCGGCGGGTCACGCCCTTTTCCACGATCGAGGATTGCAGATAGAACTGCATCCAGGGCGCGATGGTCGTGCCCACCAGCCCGATGATCATGTAAATGTAGGGTCCCTGGCGCGACAGGGAATGCGCCGGCGGGCGCACCGTGGCCAGCAGCGACTCTTTCCAGGCCGGACCGGCAATCACTCCCGCCACGATGTAACAGATGTAAAAGCCGGAGGCGGCCAGGAATACCTTTTCCACGCTCTTGTACTGACCCTTGACCACCAGCAGCCAGACCACCACCGCGCAGATGGGCACCGAGACGTACTTGGAAATGCCGAACAGGCCCATGCTGGCGGCAATGCCGGCAAATTCAGCCACTACGTTGCCGAGATTGCACAAGGTGACGCCCAGCATCATGAGGGCGGTGACGCGCAGGCCGTATTCCTCACGGATGAGGTCGCTCAAACCTTTGCCGCTGGCGGCGCCCATGCGGGCGGCCATCTCCTGCACGATGACAAGGGCCAGGGTGGTGGGAATGAAGGTCCACAGCAGCAGGTAGCCGAACTGCGCGCCCGCTTGCGAATAGGTCAGGATGCCGCCGGCGTCGTTGTCAACGTTCGCGGTGATAATGCCCGGTCCTACCACAGACAGGATCAGCAGGATCCGGACTCGCCAGCGCCTGGTCCATTTCATGAGCAGATTCGCAGTCGGAATTTACAACTTCGTGCAAAAGAACAGACAGAATAAATGCGAAGCGCGAATCAGGGCCAGCGCCGACAGTCATTTGGCGCATGAAAATTTCATGAAAGGCAGCGGGTCCCCCCGTGATAAACGCGGAAAGCCCGCTCAGGCGGGCCAGATGGACAGCGCGGTTTTCCTGAGCACCTGCTCCCTGGCCGCCTCGCTGAGCGGCAGGGCGCGGAAAGCATCCAGGTTCTGCCGGATATCGGGAACTCCCGGCCCCGGCCAGTCGGTGCCGAACAGCGTTTTGGCGCTGATCTCTTCCAGGCGGGGAAAATACTTGAGCAGGGTCTTGGGGGGAATGCCGCTGATATCGAGATAGACATTCGGGTGGCGCCGCACCAGGAAGAATGCCGTATCCATCCATAGCGGGCGGCCCCCGTGCGCCAGCAGGATCTTCAGCCTGGGAAAATCCACGGCCACATCGTCCACGGGCATGGGATCGCCAAACTTGTTGCGCGCCCCGGGAAAGATGGAGGTGCCGGTGTGAAACATGACGGGAATGTCATTGGCTTCGGCCGCCCGGTAAATGATCTCGAGTTCCTTCATCCCGTGCAGGTAATCGTTGGGAAAAAGCAGTTGATGCGGCGGATGAATCTTGATGAGCCGGATGCCCAGGCGGACGATGTTCTCGACATCCGCCAGAACATTGCTGGTATGCCGGGGATGCAAGCTCCCGCAGGGAATGAGGCGCTTGGGATTGGCCTCGCAATAGCGCACGACGAACTCGTTCACGGCGCTGGTGAACCCGATGACTTCCGGCGCAACGTAATTGATGAGGACGGCGCGGTCTACACCGCACTGGTCAAGATATCCAAGGAAAGCTTTGGGCGAGCGGCAGAACTCGGCAATCTGGCCGAAATTAGGGCGGTTCTTCTGCATCAGCGTCAAGGCCTCGGCCTTGAACAACTCGAGCGGCTGGATGTGGATGTGGCAGTCGGTGATCAAAGGGTTGGGCCGCGCGCCCGTGGGCCGTCGGCAGTATAGCGAATGTGCAATGCAGAGTGGTGGCGGCTGCTAGTCGGCAGCCTGGCGGAGGGCCCGCGTGGTGAAGACACGAACCATCTCGCGGCGGTATTCAGGGGTGAGCACCGAGGTGGTAAGCGGCTTGGCAGCGCGCGCCGCCAGGTCGCCGACGCGCAGCGCCAGTTCCTCGGTCAAGGCCTGGCCGGAGAGGGCCTCGGTGGCGCCCTTCACCAGCAGCGGAGCGGGATTCACGGCGGTCAGCGCGACGCGAGCGTCGGCAATGTGCCCGTTCGAGCGTTTCAGCGCGACCGCTACCCCCGCCAGGGGATAGTCAATGGAACCTCGCAGCCGCAGCTTGCGATACACCCCGCGATATCCCGCCATCGCCGCCGGCAGGAAAACACGGGTAACCAGCTCGTTGTTTTGCAGGTTGCGGTAGCGGTCTCCCGCGCCGGTGTAGAACTCGCGCAGAGGGAGGCGGCGCGCGCCCTGCGGACCGGCAATCTCGATCTCCGCCTCCAGGCAAAGCAGCGCCGGCGGGGTGTCGCCGGAAAAGGTGGCCCAGCAGAAGTCCCCTCCCGGAGCAACGTGGCAGAGGTTGCCGTCTTTCTTGATGCAGAAGCCGCACCCCTTGCGCCAGGCCAGCGATTGGTTGTACCAGAGGCAGCGGGTGTCGAGGCAGATGTTGCCGCCGAGAGTTCCCATGTTCCGCAGCACCGGTGAGGCCACGGTGGCCGCCGCTTCGCAGAGGACCGGGTAAAGCTCGCGCAGCAAGGGCGAGCGTTCCACCTGTGCCAGGGTAGCCAGGGCCCCGATTTCCACGCCCGCGGGGGTGCGGCGGATATCGCGCAACTCGGCGATTCCCGTGATATCGAGCACGTAGCGTGGCTCGAAGAGCTTCTGGCGCATGGATGGAATCAGGTCCGTGCCACCGGCGATCACCTGGACGTGCGGCGAGTGCCTGGCCAAGAAGTCCACCGCTTCCGCCTGGGTTCGGGGACGCAGCAGCTTGAACTGCGGCAGGCTCAATCGTCGCCTCCGGACTCGGCGACGGGGCCATCGCGGCGGGCGGGATCGTCGGGATGGCGCAGCGGTCCCTTTCCTTTGAACCACAAGGAGCCGCCGTGCTCGCGGAAGCGCTCGGGTCGGGCCGGATCCACGCCTTCGGTCAGGTTGATCTTCTTGGCATTACGTTGGGCGCGCAGCGCCGCCAGGACCCGTTCCGGGGTGAAAGGCGACTCGCGCAGCCGGACACCGACCGCGTCGTAAATAGCATTGGCGATGGCAGGAATGGTGGCGGCGAGGGAGCCTTCGCTGCATTCCTTGGCGCCGAAAGGGCCCTCCGGATCTACGCTCTCGACGATCACCGGCT
>JAMXLI010000338.1 GCA_024281115.1 Terriglobales bacterium
TTGGGCACGTACTCGACCACCGGGCGCTCCAGGTTGACCTCGAGCACGGCCTTTCCGGGTACAGACGGCTTGCGCTCTATCAGCACGACAACGATTGCGACCAGGTAAAGGAAGGTGATGATGCCGATAGCTGCAAAGAAGCGGGTGAGAGCTTTCTTCATATGCGCCCTCCAGGAATCGCAGAACCTACGAGTCTACTGCCCGCGCAAGTGGGGTGACCAGAAGCCGGCGGTGGCGCAGTGGGTACCCGGTGGACGGGAAACGGCTGCAGGCCGCCGAGCCGCCACCGGGCGCGGGAATGCGACAATACGGTGATGGCTGAGCAGGCAGTTGCCGCTGGGGCTCAGATTGCCCAAACAGTGCAGGATGCAGCCCGGGCAGCGGGTTTTGACCTTGCGGGGGTTGCTCCCATCGGCCGCTTTCCCGAACTGGGACGCCTGCCCGAATGGCTCGCCGACGGGCATGCCGGTGAGATGCGCTACCTGGAAGCGCGTAACCCAACAGGAGAACTCAAGCGCTCGGCCGTGGAAGTCGCTTTTCCCTGGGCCCGCAGCGTGGTGGTCTGCGCCATCAACTACAACTCCGCTCGGCCCTACTCCACAGATATGCGAGACCCCGAGAGGGGATGGATCGCACGCTATGCCTGGACACGGGAGGATTACCACAAAACCGTGCTCCGCAAGCTGAAGCAGGTGGAAACCCGGCTGCGCGAGGAAGTCCGCGGATGCCGCACGCTCGCCTACGTCGATACCGGGCCCATTGTCGAACGGGTCTATGCGAAGTACGCCGGCGTCGGCTGGATCGGCAAGAATACCTGCATCATCAACGAGCAGGTGGGTTCGTGGCTGTTCCTGGGAGTAATTGTCACTTCAGCCGAGCTCGAGCCCAGCCTGCCCGCACCCGACCGCTGCGGCACCTGCACTGCTTGTATTGAAGCATGTCCCACCGGCGCCCTGACCGAACCATACCGCATGGACGCGACGCGCTGCATTTCTTATCTGACGATCGAGAAGCGCGGCAGCCTTCCGACGGAGATGCGGGCCGCGATCGGCCAGCACGTGTTCGGCTGCGATATCTGCCAGGACGTTTGCCCCTGGAACCGGGAAGCGCCACGGGCAACCGAAGCTGCGTTTGAGCCCCGCCCCGAACTGGTGAACCCGGCGCTGGCCTGGGTGGCGGAGCTGGACGAGGAGGCTTTTGCCAACACGTTTCGGGGGTCACCCGTGCGACGCGCCCGGCGAAGCGGCTTGCGGCGCAACGCGGTCACGGCGATGGGCAACAGCGGCCGCCGCGAGTTCCTGACCCAACTGGAGCGCCTTTGCGAGGATCCTGATCCGGTAGTTGCCGAGCATGCCCGCTGGGCGGTTGCCAAGCTGCGGCAGTAAGGTTCAGGATGCGGCCTCGGCCCTGCTGCGCGAGGGCTCGCCCGCGCGCGCTTCGCGCAGCAGCCATCCTCCGGCGGCCAGCAGCAAGGGCGCAGTGTAGACGCCAGGCATCCAGCGCCCGTAATACACAGATGCCAGCAGATGCAGCGCGCCGTTGGCCATGCCGGCCAGCAGCGCGATAGGGACGGCCACAACGCGCAGAGCACGGGCGCCGCGAAACGCCAGGGGCGTGAGCGCCATCAGGAGCACGATGCCGACGGCCAGCATGGCCAGCCATTCGCCAAACGAGAAGACGGGCAGGGGCAGAAAGGGGAAACGCGCGCGGATGGCACGGGCGTTCGGGTTATACACGGAGAGGAAATCGTGCATGGCTTCGTCGTAGACGTGCACTGCCAGGGTCAGGCTCAAGGCGAGCCATGCGAGCCCGAACCGTGGGGTGTGCGCGCGTGTCATACGGCCAGCTTAGCTTCCCTCCGCCCTGCGCGTTTCATGCTAGCCTGTTTTTGTCCGCCATGAAGCGCTTCGGCTGGCTTGTTCTGGTCCTTCAGCTGTTCTCCATCCCCGTTTTCGCCCAAAAATGGGTGGAGATCCGCTCGCCGCATTTCATTGTGGCGACCGACGCCGGCGATTCCCGGGGGCGCGACATCGCGCTGCGCTTCGAGCAGATGCGGGCGATCTTCGGCCAGCTCATTTCCAAGGAAAAGGTAAACACGCCGGTGCCGCTGCAGATCGTCGCCTTTCGCGGCGCCCAGGAGCTGCGGCGCCTGGCCCCGCTTTACCAGGGCAAACCGGTCGCGCTCTCCGGATTCTTCGCCGCGGGCGAAGACCGGAGCTACATCGGCCTGGATCTTTCCGCCGAAAACAGTTGGGAAGCCGTATTCCACGAGTATGCGCATTCCCTGCTCAACGGCAACTATCCGCCTACCGCCGCCTGGTTCGACGAGGGCATAGCCGAATATTTTTCCACCATTCGTCTGCAAGGGGGAATGGTGGAACTGGGCCGGCCGCCGATGGGCGAGATGGAACTGCTGCAGCGCACGCGCTGGATTCCGCTTGCGGACCTCTTTCGGGTGCAGCATGAGTCGCGAGACTACAACGAAGGCAGCCAGCGCGACCTGTTTTATTCGGAATCGTGGGTGACGGTGCATTATCTGGAAACCACGCAGAAGATGAGCGCCGCGGCCGCATATTTCGATCTCGTGCGCAACCGGCATGTGCCGGTGGAGCAAGCCATCAACCAAGCCTTCGGCATGCCGCCGGCCCAGTTGCAGAAGGACATCGAAAACTACCTGAGCTCGTCGCGGGCGGTGTATCGCCGCTACAAGCTGCCCCTGGAGCTGGAGAGCGTGCATACCTATCAATCGCGCTCAATGCCTGGTATCGAATCGCAAGCCATGCTGGCCGACATGGCGCTGCACTGTCCGGGCCACGAAAACGAAGGCCTGCAGCAACTGCAGCAGATTGTGGACCAGCAGCCGAACGATGCGCCGGCGCAACGCAGCCTGGGATACGCATACTTGCGCCAAAACAATTTCGCGCAGGCGGGGGCGCACTTCAGCCGCGCCGCCGCTCTCGACAGCAAAGACGCGTGGGTGTTCTATTACTCCGCCCTGCTGCGCAGCCGGGAAGCGCTGGCATCGGGACAGAAGCCGGCCTACGAAAGCCTGATGGCCAGCCAGCGCGACCTGCGCCATGCCATCGCGTTGCACCCCCAGTTCGCCGATGCCTATCACCTGCTCGGGATCGCCGAGATGGCCACCGGCAACTACGAACCGGCGATCCAGGACCTGGTTACCGCAGTCGAGATGAGCCCGCGCGATGAGCGCTATCTCGCCAACCTGGGCAATGCCTACCTGATGGCCCGCAAGTGGGACGCCGCCCGGACCATCCTGGAGCAGGTGAAAAACAGCGCCAACGGGGAGATTGCGGCCATGGCGCAGCATGACCTGGCGCAACTGGAAGAGATGAAGGACCATCCCGCGTACCAGGAGATTCCCAGCCGTATTCCCGCGGACTATACCGCGCCGCAATGGCGACCGAAGGAGAAGCCAGCCTCATCGGCGGCTGTTCCGGCAGAGGCATCGCAGGCGACAGCGGCGTCCGCCCCGGCGCACGGGCCAGTGCTGTTTCTCAAGGGAACCCTGAAGTCGGTGAGTTGCTCGCCCGGCGCAGGCGCGACCCTCATCATCACCTCCGGCGCGCAGTCGCTTACGCTGCGCACCGCCGACGTGAAACACGCGGTGGTCATTGGGGCCGACTCGCTCTCCTGCAACTTGGCGAACCGGCGCGTCGCCGTCAATTACCGCCGCTCCTCGCCCGGAAACGGCGAACTCGTCTCGCTCGAGTTGGAATAAGTCCAAGCCGCGGCAATTCTCGGCATCGTAATGCCGCCGCTTACTCCAATACTTCCATCGGGAGGGGCGTTCGCCGCCGCATGCCTCGTCAGAAGGCTGCAGCCGTGGGCGTCCCTGTACAATTTCCGCATGGATTGGCTGGAGGTGAACGATTACGGCGACCAGGGATGGTTGCCGGGCAACGACTCCGACGCCCGCGCCCGTTTTTACTGCGAACGCCTGGAGCGTGGCGAGATTCTTTTCTTTCGCCGGCCGCCGTTCGTCATTGCCGAGGAAGAACTCGCCTTTCTGGCGGCGCAGCGGCCCTCCGGCTCGCGCCTGCACAAGAACGTCTCCTACCGCCCGCAGCAGGACCGGCTGCGCGGTTTTTCTGAAGACGAGGCTTCGCGAAAGCGCATGCACGAATTCATGCGCGCCTATTCCCGCCAGGTCGTGCACTTCGTTTCGAGGTTCCTTTCTCCCTACGCGGGCAAGTTCCACCTTGACTTCGCCAGCTTTCGGCCGCTCGAGGAACAAGGGCGGGACCTCCCCCTGCACAAGCGCAACGACCTGCTGCACGTGGACGCTTTTCCCAGCCGCCCCACCCAGGGAGGGCGCATTCTGCGCATCTTCACCAACGTGCATCCCGCGAAGGAGCGGGTGTGGCTGACCGGCGCCCGCTTCCCGGAACTCGCGTCCCGCTACGCCCGGGATGCCGGGCTGGAGCGATTTGCGGGCGGCTCGCTTCGGGACCGCCTCGCGGCGGTGCTGCATGCCTGCGGCCTGCCGGTGGCGGCACGCTCGCCCTACGACAGCTTCATGCTGCGTTTTCACGATTGGCTCAAGGAAAACGCCGAGTTCCAGGATTCCCCGGAGAAGGACCGGGTCAAGTTCCCGCCGCGGGCCACCTGGCTCGTGTTCACCGACGGGGTTCCCCATGCCGCGCTCTCCGGGCAGTTCGCGCTGGAGCAGACGTTCATCATCCCGCCGGAAGCGCTGGTCGCGCCGGAGGCGTCCCCCATCCGCGTGCTGGAAAAACTTTGCGCCCGGGCCCTGGCTTGAAGGCGCTCGGACGCGGTCAGATTTACCGCTGGCGAGCGGCGCTGGATGTGCAGACGCGTGCACATGTTGCGTCCTCCCGGTTCATCCGGGTCCGGCGGCTTTTGCATCTTGACTTTCCCGACTAAGCTGATAGACTTCCAGGCCTTGGAGCAGGGACCCTCGCGGCATGCGCATTTCGCAAAAAGGGCTGTACGCATTGCAGGCGCTGATGGTGCTCACGCGGCGCCGCAACGAGGGCGCCATTCGAATCCGCGATATTGCGTATGAAGAGAACCTGCCGGAGAAATTCCTGGAGCTCATTTTGCTCGAATTGAAGAACGCGCGCCTGGTGGAAAGCGTTCGCGGGGCGCATGGCGGATACCAGTTGAAACGCCCGCCTTCGCAGATCTTCCTGAGTGAAGTGATCCGCACGATAGACGGCCCGCTGGCGCCATTTGGGGACGCGGCCTCCCTGCAGGAACTGATCGACACCGACAAGGAGCATCGCGCGCTGTACGGAACTTTCATGAAGGTGCGGAACGCGGCCGCCGAAATTCTGGAGAAAACCTCGCTGGCCGACGTGACCACAGACGCGCGCGGAGCGGGCGCCGCCAGGAACGGGACCGCGGCCAGCGGCCGCGGCAAAGCAGGAAGAAGAAATACCTAGGGGCCGGGAGAAACACGGATGCGGGTTGGCTCTCGAATAATGTCTACTAACCTAATCATATTAGTCTTTTTGCTTTCCATTCCTGGGTGGGCGCAGAAGACCGTGCGGGTCGGCAGTTTTGCCAACATCACGCACCCGCAGGCGCTGGTAGGCAAATCCAAGGGCTGGTTTGAAAAGGCGCTCGGCCCCGACCTCAAGATCCAGTGGACGACCTTCAACGCTGGTCCGTCCGCCATCGAGGCGCTGTTTGCGGGCGCCATTGACATGACCTACGTGGGTCCCAACCCGGCGCTTACCGGCTACATTCGCTCGCATGGAGAGGCGTTGCGGGTGGTCAGCGGCGCCACCAGCGGTGGCGCGGCTCTCGTCGTGCGCGACGACTCCGGGATCCGGACGCCCGAAGATTTTCATGGCAAACGCGTGGCCTCTCCCCAGCTCGCCAACACGCAGGACGTGGCGCTTCGCGCCTGGCTCCGCTCCCACGGCCTGAAGCTGCGCGAGAAGGGCGGGGACGTGCAGGTGCTGCCCATCGCCAATGCCGATCAGATGAATCTTTTCCAGAAGAAGCAACTGGATGCCGCCTGGGCGCCTGAACCCTGGGCGACGCGGCTGATTCGCGATGCCCATGGGCGCCTGTTGGTTGACGAGAGAACGCTGTGGCCGAACGGGCAGTTTGTGACCACGCTGCTGGTGGTCAATGCCAAGTTCCTGCAGGAAAACCCCGAAGTGGTGAAGAAGTGGATTCGGGCCCACGTCGAGCTCACCGACTGGATCAACCACAACCTGGGCGAAGCCAAAAGCGTCATGAACGAGCAGATCAAGAAAGACACGAACGCGATGCTGTCGGAGGGCGTGCTGGATGAGGCCTTCTCGCGCCTGCAGGCGACCTACGACCCGATCCGTTCTTCCATGATGACCTCCGCGAAGTGGGCCTTTGAAGAAGGCTTTTTGGGCAAGCAGATGCCCGATCTTTCCCGGCTTTACGACCTGACCTTGTTGAACCAGGTGCTGAAAGAAAAAGGCAGAAAGGCGATCCCATGATGATGCAGCGATTGCGCAGTGCCGTGCACCCGCGCGTAGCGCGGCCGCACCACGCCGGACTGGCGCTGGCGACGGCGCCGCAGCCCGCCGAGCCCAAGGTGGTTCTGCACGGAGTCAGCCAGCGTTACCGCAGCAGCAACAACGGGGACCTGCTCGCGCTCGACAACATCCAGCTGCGCGTGCAGCCGGGCGAGTTTTTGTGCATTGTGGGTCCCTCCGGGTGCGGGAAATCCACGCTGTTGCACCTGATCGCCGGGCTCGACCGTCCGTCCGCGGGCGAGGTGCTGCTGGACGGGCGGGCGGTGTCGCACCCCGGAACCGACCGCATCCTCATCTTCCAGGAACTGGGCTTGTTTCCCTGGCTCAACGTGCTGGAGAACGTGGAGTTCGGGCTGCGCATGGCGGGGACGCCTAAGCGGCAGCGCAAGACGCGCGCCCAGGAATACCTGCGCCTGGTGCATCTGAGCAAATTCGAGAAAAGCTACGTTCACCAGCTTTCCGGCGGGATGCGGCAGCGCGTGGCGTTGGCCCGGGCGCTCGCTACCGAACCCGACGTCCTGCTGATGGACGAGCCCTTCGCGGCGCTGGACGCACAAACCCGCGACCTGCTGCACGACGAGCTGGAACGCATCTGGAAGGAAACCGGGCGCACCATCATCTTCGTGACCCACAACGTGCGGGAGGCGGTGCGACTGGGCGACCGGGTGGTGCTGCTCACCTTCCGCCCCGGCAGGGTGAAACGCGAGTTCAGCATTGATCTGCCCCGTCCGCGGCAGCTGGAAGAGGTGGAAGTCGCGCGCGCGGCGCGCGAAATCCTGGACGAACTGCGCGGCGAAATCAACAAATCGCTGGAGGCGGAATATGAAGCGCACCGCTAGGCAACTCGGCTTTTACACGGCCCTGCTCGCCGTCTGGATCATCGTGGCGCGCATGAGAATCTGGCCGCCGTACGTGTTGCCCAATCCGCAGGGCGTCTGGGATGCGCTGGTGACGGGCTTCTCCGACCACAGCTTCTGGATCGCCATCCAGGTCAGCATGCGGCGGATCGCCATCGGCTATGGCATTTCCATTGTGGCCGGGATTGGGCTCGGCCTGGCGCTGGCCAGCAGCAAGTTTCTGGAAGAAACCTTCGGCGGACTGCTGGTGAGCTTACAGAGCCTGCCCAGCATCTGCTGGCTGCCGCTCGCCGTGTTGTGGTTCGGATTGACCGAGAAGGCCATCCTGTTCGTGGTGATCATGGGATCGGTGCTTTCACTCACCATTGCCATGGAGACCGGCCGCCAGCAGATGCCCAAGATCTTCGGCATGGCGGGGCGCAACCTGGGGGCGCACGGCTGGCGGCTGTTCCTGTATGTGCTGTTGCCCGCCAGCCTTCCCTACCTGGTTTCCGGCCTGAAACAGGGCTGGGCCTTTGCCTGGCGCTCCCTGATTTCCGGAGAAATGATCTTTGTCAGCCTGGGACTCGGGCAGTTGCTGATGATGGGCCGCGACCTGAACGATATGAGCCAGGTGATCGCGGTGATGGGTCTGATCGTAGTCATCGGGTACCTGGTGGATGGGTTGCTGTTTCGCACGCTGGAACGCCGGCTGCAGGAAAAGTGGGGCCTGGCGCCGGCGATGTAACCGGCTGGACGCATTTGTGAACGTGGCGTACTCCCCCGCAACGAAGACTAATTTCCCAAGGAGTTGACCATGAAACGCGGAGACCAAAAACGCGCAGTTGCGGTAATCACTAGTATGTTGATTATGTTTGTTGTGATATCAGCGGCAGCCCAATCCGCAGCCCTGCCTGCCTCGGAGGCGACGTCGGCGGGCATGGCCCCGGGTAAAGGGGGGAGCGCGGCCGCCGCCACGGCCACTGCCACTTCGGCGAAAAAGAAGTCGGGAGTGCGATTGCAGGAGGATGGGTTGGTGTTCAGCAATGCGGACGGCTCCGAAACATTGAAGGTCCATGGCTACATCCAGGGAGACGGCCGTTTCTTCTCCAGCGACCTGAAAAACCAGTCGCCCGACAAGCTCTTGTGGCGCCGCATCCGGCCCAACTTTGAGGGGACGGTTTTCAAAGTGTTGGATTTTCGCTTCATGCCCGATTTCGGCCAGAACAATCCGCTCATTCAGGACATGTATGTGGAGCTGAATGTGCTGCCCTTCGCCAAGCCGCGGGTTGGAAAGTTCAAGACGCCGCTGAGCCTGGAAGTGGTGCGGTCGGACGATAACTTCACCTTTGTGGAGCGCTCGCTGGCTGCGGACGTGGTTCCTATCCGCGAGGTGGGGGCGCAGATCGGGGGCGCCTTGCTGAACAAAAGCATCAGCTACGCGGTGGGATATTTCAACGGTACGCCGGACGGGTCCAACGGCCAGACCTTTACCTGGAATACCAGCAATGAAGCTGCCGGAAGGATTTTCTTGCAGCCGTTCATTGCCGGCAAGGCCCCGGCGCTGCAAGGGCTGGGATTCGGCATCGGCGGATCGGCCGGGACCGACCATGGCGCGCTGCCCGGTTTCAAGACTGTCGGCCAGAATTCATTTTTCAAGTACTCGTCGAAGGTGGTCGCTGCCGGGCAGCATAATCGCCTGTCGCCGCAGGCTTACTATTACGCTGGCCCGTTCGGCGTGCTCAGTGAATACAACATCTCCTCCCAGGAGGTGCGCAGCAAGTCTCGCCTCGATCGCCTGCACAATGATGCCTGGCACGTGACCGGGTCGGTGATGCTCACCGGAGAGAAGAACCAGTACACCAATATCCGTCCGAATTATGCCTTTGAGCCCAATAAAGGCATTCGCCATTTGGGAGGCTGGGAACTTGTGGGGCGGTACAGCCGCCTGCGGGTGGACCCGGCGGCGTTTCCTTTGTTTGCCGACCCCAAGAAATCGGCGGAAGGCGCTCGCGAATGGGGCATCGGCCTGAATTGGTACTTCAACCGGTTCACCAAGATCGGCACTGACTACGAGCACACCGGGTTCGACATGGCGTCCTCCAAGCTGAAGCCGCTGCACAGCGAAAACGTGGTGATGTCACGCATTCAGTTCGCTTTTTGAGCCCCGAAGTTTGGACAGAAAGAGGAGAACGGTCGTGATCAGGGCAGGGCGAGATGATGCAGGTTTCGATCAACACACGCGCCTGATGGTCCGGAGAAGGAGTTCCGTTCGACGGACGGCAGGAACGGAAAAAGAAGAGAATCCGCGTGGAACGGAATCGACTGGTTCCGGCATCCTGGGCAAGCCAGCGCTGGTCGTGCGTCCCGAGCTATTTCTGAACCTCGAAATGCCGGCGGAACTCGTGAACAGCTGGATCACACCGGTGCGGCATTTTTTTGTGCGCAATCACAGTTCGGAGCCGCCCAGGGCGGACCTGAAGAGGTGGACGCTCGCGGTTCTGGGCGAGGTACACAGGCCGTTGGAGCTGCGCTTTGCCGATCTGCGGAGGTTTCCCTCTGCCAGTGTGGTCAACACCCTGGAGTGCGCGGGCAACGGCCGTGCCTTTTTCGATCCGCACACGCATGGACTGCCATGGCAACGCGGCGCAGTGGGAACGGCGCGGTTCAGCGGGATCCGACTGAGGGACGTGCTCGGCAAAGCAGGCGTTAAGGACAGGGGGCTTCATGTCATGTTCAGGGGAGGGGACGAGCCCGCCGGCAATGCATCGCCATTCATCCGCAGCATCCCGATTGCGAAAGCGCTGCATCCCGACACTCTCATTGCGACCCACATGAACGGCCGGCCCTTGTTGAACCATCACGGATTTCCCGCCCGTGCCCTGGTGCCCGGCTGGATTGGCGCCGCATCGGTGAAGTGGCTGAGCGAGATCCGGATTCTGAGGGAACCTTACGAAGGCGGGTACATGAATCCCGGATACTGCCTGCCCCGTTCTCCCCTCAGGCCGGGCGAGGCGATGAAACCCGAAGATTCGGTCCCCATCACCGCCATGGGCGTTAAGTCCATCATCGTACGACCGCTCGATGGAGCTACGCTGAACAGGGGGCTGGTCCGCATGTCTGGGACTGCGTGGGCGGGCGAGCAGCAGGTTGTACGCGTCGATGTTTCCACCGACGGCGGCGGGAGTTGGCACGAGGCGCAACTGGATTCGCGCCAGGCTCCCTATGCCTGGCGGTTATGGACTTACGCCTGGCAACCGGCGGCCGCGGGCGACTATGTGCTGATGTCGCGGGCGACGGATACGGCTGGAAACACTCAGCCCGCGGGAATGTCCTGGAATCCCGGCGGATACATGTGGAATGCGATTGACCGGGTGAAGGTGCATGTAAAGGCCT
>JAMXLI010000339.1 GCA_024281115.1 Terriglobales bacterium
GCGCTCGGCGTCCGCCACCGCGGTCACCCGGATGCGCTCGGCTTCCGCGTTCGCCAGCAGCTTGCGGCGTTCCATTTCCGCCTTGCTGTCAATCAGCTTGGCCTGTGCCGCCGCCTCCGCATTTTGCACCGTGGATTCTTTGCGGGCCTGTGCTTCCAGCTTCGACTGCTCGATCTGCTCTTTCTTCAGCGGCAGCAGGTAACGCATGGCGTCGGCTTCACCCTTGGCCTGCAGCACGCGTACTTGTGCCTGCCCTTCCGCGGCTTTCACCTGCTGCGCCTTGCTGGCTTCGGCCTGCAGCTCGGCGAGCCGGACCTGCTTCTGCTGAATTTCCGTCTCCACCCCCATGCGATCGTTCTCCTGCTCCTTCAGCAGCAGGCTCTCCAAACCCTGCGCGTACTCCGGCGGGAGCTGGATATCGCGCAGCATCACTTCCTTCACCACGATCCCGTCGGCGGCCAGCTTGCGCGTAATCATGTCCGCGGCCTTGCGCCGCACCTCCTCGCGTCGCGTGGAGAAGACGTCGCGCACGGTGTAGTTGGGCACCAGTTCGCGCCAGGTGCTGGCCACAATCGGCGGCACCAGTTCCTTTTCCACCGGCTGGGGCAGGTTGTCGAGGATGAAGTCGAGACGCCGCGCGTCCAGCCGGTAGCGCACGGTGATGGCCAGCCCGAGCGTGAGCCCTTCCCTGGCCTGCACCTTCAGCAACTCCGGCTTGTGGTCCACTTTTGCCTCGCCCATGCGCGCCGCTTCTCCATTGCCGGTGGTGAAGAGCTGATCGCGGGCATCGAATAGCACCACCTTGTCGATCAGCGGCCTGACTATATGGACACCAGCGTAGAGGGTTCCGGGTTGGGTTCCGCCGAGCTGGCTCACGCGCACCGCGGCCATGCCCGCGGGCACAACCACGATGCTCAACGCCAGCAGTAGGGGCGCCCAGGCCAACATCGCCAGCGCGATGCTGACGCGCCAGCGCAGCGCGCGAGGTTTGGGAGCGGCGCTTCCGGTCTCTGGCGCCAGGCCGAACCTGGCCAGGTAAAAGTCGTACGCCAGGATGCCCCCTGAGCTGAGGAACATCCCGATTGCCACGGCCATCAGCATGTACTTGAGAAAAAGCATGGTGGTTCTCCCTTCGATTCAATTTAGGCGTTGCTTGGGACCGAAGCACGCGCGCCGCGCCTCGGTGGCGCTCGCCTGCACGCGCGCGGGCACGGCTTTACGGTGAAACACGAAACGAAACAGCGTTCCGGTAACCAACTCTTCCGCCAACACGGCCAGGCTCAACGAGAAAACCATGGCGGCGGTTACTGCCAACGCCGAAGCTGCGGTTTCCATGCTGGTTCTCCTTTTCTCCTCTACAGCAAGGTCTCTACTGGCCTTCGCTTGTCGCGATCGCAGGGGCCAACTGCGCGACCATGGTGCTCGACGCTGCCGCGCCGAACAGTTCGGCCGTCTCCTCGTCGCGCTCGCCGCGGATCTCCACCTCGTCGCCCACCTTCAGCAGCCTGAAGAGTTGCTCCATCTCCCGGTTGCGCAAACGGATGCACCCATGCGAGGCTGCCTTGCCGATCGAGCGAGGCTCGTTGGTGCCGTGAATCCCGTAACCTTTCTTGTCGAAGCCCACCCAGCGCGTGCCGATGGGACTGGCCGGCCCGGCGGGAATGATCACTCCGGGGTGGTAATAGGTCGGATTAGCGATCCGGCTTACGATCCGATACTGGCCCGTAGGGCTGGGGCTGGCCGCCGCGCCCACCGCCACCCGGAATACACGCACAACACTGTCGCCCTCGACCACTGCCAGCTTGCGGTCAGGAATGCTGACGATCACCCGGCGCGGCGCCGGCTTCCGGACCTGTGCGCCCGCGATCGTGGCCAGCAGCAACACCGCCGCCACCACCCATTTCCCGCTGCTTCCCTGACCCGTGTGCTCCATCGCCGCCTCGCTTTCGCGCGTTCACAAAGCACACGTCCAGCCATGCACAAGCTGTTGATTGTTAGAGGTTTAGACTTGAAGAGGAATCCCGGCAGCGTGTCCGTTCATGGACGCTGTGTCCGGCCTGACACGGGCTCGCCCCCGCCAGGAACTACGGCGAGCTACTCTTGCCGGCAGCAGTCGGCGCAGAGGTTGCGCCTTCCTTAAGCGTGTAGTAGTGATTCGCCGGCAAGTCTTTGAACTCCTGCTTAACGCCGCTGGGCCACAGCACCCGTACCAGGTCGGCCTTCCCTGCCTTGCCCAGTCCGAAGAACACCCGCGGATCGGAGGCGGAAAGATAACTGCCCCCACCGAGCTTCTGCTCGTATTGCGTGTCAGCGCCTGCTCCGACCCAGATCTTCGCGCCTACGCCGTCCCGGTTGCTCCTGGTCCCCACCAGCTCGAAGCCGATCCAGTGATTGTTGTTGCCGCCCTCATTGCGCCACAGCTCCGCAGCACCCCCATTGTTGCTGACGGCAAAGTCCACGTCGCCATCGTTGTCGAAATCGGCAGTGCACAGTCCACGACCCACCGTCGCCCGCGTGAATTCCTGTCCCAGTTGGCTGGAGACCTCGCGGAAGGTGCCGTTATGGTTGTTCATCCACTGGGTCTTGGGCTCCGCATAGACCACGGCGCTCTTCAGCAGGTGGATGTTGGGGAGAATGTGGCCGTTGATTTCAAGCAGGTCAAGCCAGCCGTCGTTATCAAAATCCGCGAACTTGGTTCCGAAGCCGCTCAGCACGTTCATTTTTCGTGCCATCTGTGCCGCGTACGTGGCATCTGTGAACTCACCGCTGCGGGAGTTGTGGAACAAGCGGTGCAGTTCCATGTCCAGGTGGGTGATGTAGACGTCGAGCACTCCCTGGTGATCGTAATCGCCGGCATCAATACCCATGCCGGCTTCGGGACGGCCTTCCTCGCCAAAGGCTATGCCCGACTCCACGCCGGCTTCCGTGAAGCCGCCGCCCCCGTTGTTGCGGTAGTAGAAATTGCGCACCGAGTCGTTTGACTGGATCACGTCCATCCGGCCATCGTTGTTGAAGTCAGCCGCCACCACGCCCAGGCCTTTGCCCGACAGGCCAGCCAGCCCCGCCGCGCGCGTCACGTCAGTGAACGTGCCGTCCCCATTGTTGTGATAGAGCGTGGGTGGGATGCCGGGAAAAACCGCGGGCGCGCAGTAGCTGCGGTACCCGGGTTTCTGCTGGCCGCAATAGACGTTCTTGTCGTAGCTCCAATCCAGATAGTTAGCGACAATCAGGTCCAGGCGGCCGTCATTGTCATAATCGAACCAGGCGGCGCTCGCTGCCCACCGGCCCCGGTTGGCCACGCCTGCTTTCTCCGT
>JAMXLI010000340.1 GCA_024281115.1 Terriglobales bacterium
ACGGTGCGGGCAAGACCAGCACGTTGCGGATGATGATTGGCATCACCCTGCCGGACGCAGGTGCGGTGCACATGTTCGGCGAACCCTTTCGCCGGGAGCACCTGGCGCGGGTCGGCTATCTTCCCGAAGAGCGCGGTCTATATAAGAAGATGAAGTTGCTGGAGCAACTGGTCTTTCTGGCCGAGCTGAAGGGCGTAGCTGCCGCACAGGCGGCGCAAAAGGCGGCATGGTGGTGCGACCGCCTGGGACTGGCGGAGTGGAAGGAAAAGAAAATCGAAGAGCTCTCCAAAGGCATGCAGCAGAAGGCGCAGTTTATCGCCACCTTGTTGCACGATCCGGACTTCATCATTATGGACGAGCCGTTCGCCGGGCTGGATCCGGCCAATGCCCGTCTGCTCAAGGACGAACTGCTGGAGTTGAAAAAGGCCGGCAAAACCATTCTGTTTTCGACGCACCGCATGGACCAGGTAGAAAAGCTGTGCGACGACATCTGCCTGATCAATTCCGGTAAGGCGGTGTTGCAAGGCGGGCTGCGGCAGATCAGGGCGAGCTACGGCTGCCGTCACGTGCAGCTGGAGTATGAGGGCGAGGCCGGTTTTCTGCAGGACAGCTCACTGGTACAGAGCTACGACGATTACGGCAATCACGTGGAAATCAAGCTGGCGCCGGGCGCCGATCCCCAGAAGCTACTGCTGCAGGCGGCGGCCGGCGTCCGGATCAGCCGGTTCGAACTTATGGAGCCGCCACTGGAAGAGATCTTCATAGAAGTGGTGGGGCGAACGGCGGACGAGCCGTCCCGAGTGGAGAAAGCCAATGCGTAACCTGTTACTGGTTATCCGCCGCGAGTATCTGCAACGGGTGCGCACGCGCGCCTTCGTGATTTCCACCATCGCCATCCCCATAGCAATGGGCGGATTAACTCTGTTGCCCCAGGCACTGGGGACGATGAAAATGAAGAGTGCCCGCCACATCGTCGTGGCCGCGTCCAGCGCGGATTGGGGCGAAGCGGTTAAGCGGCGTCTCGCCGGCTCCGAAAAGCGTGGCACGCGTTTTGACGTTGACGTCGAGACCGGACTCGGCGAGGCGGATCGAAAGCAATTGACCGAACGGGTCAGCCAGGGGAAACTGGACGGCTATCTCTGGATGCCGGCCGAAGCCATGGCAGCACGTGAGGTGACCTATAGCGCACGAGAGGTCAGTGACTTCAACGACGTTTCCGTCATTCGCGAAGCGGTTTCCGCGGCCCGGACCGAGATTCGGGCCAAAGCCCTGGGTGTGAGCCCCGAAGCGGCGGAGGACTTGGTAAAGAACGTCAAGCTCACTACCGCCCGCATCGAGCGGGGGAAGGAAAGCAAGACGCGTACCAGCGCCGGAATTGCCGTGGCCCTGGTGCTGATGATGCTGCTTTACATGACCGTGCTGCTCCATGGCGTCTCCGTGAGTCGATCGGTGATCGAGGAAAAAACATCGCGGGTGTTGGAGGTGCTGCTCTCGTCGATAACCCCGCGCGACTTGATGGTGGGAAAAATCCTGGGCGTCGGTGCCGCCGGTTTGACCCAGGTGCTCATCTGGGTCCTTGGGGCAGCCGGTATGCTGCTGCCCTCGATTGCAGCATTGAGCATGCTTAAGGAGGTGCCACTCTCCGGGTTGGCGCTGGCGGCGTTTCCCCTCTTTTATCTTCTGGGGTACCTGCTCTATGCATGCATGTACGCCGCGATGGGCGCGATGGTCAGCTCCGAGGAAGAAGGACACCAGTTACAGATGATTGGGGTGCTACCACTAGTGGCCGCTGTGACCCTGATGATGCCGGTGTTGCGCCAACCCAACTCCGGGCTCGCCGTGTGGCTCTCGATGGTGCCGTTTTTTGCACCGGTGCTAATGTACCTGCGCATGGTGGCACAGACGCCGCCGTTTTGGCAGATCGGGCTCTGCGTGGCCTTATTGGGCGCAACTATCGCAGTATTCATGACGCTCTCGTCTAGAATTTATCGAATTGGCATTCTGATGTACGGCAAACGTGCTACCCTGCCCGAGATCATGAAGTGGATCAAGTACGCGAAAGGTTAGAGCATACTCCGGTTTTGAAAACGGCAGTTCAGGCGCCGCATCCAATGAATCGGGTTGCCGATGGCAGTAACCAGCCCTCAGTCGACGCACGCTCGGGACGAGCATGGGCATAGTCCCATGCCGTTCAGCGAGCGGCATAAGCAGCACCGGCGGCGGCTGTCCCGCAGTCTGGGCGGCCGGCGGCGCCATTGGTTGCTGGCGGGCGTGCTGGCGCTCATTACGCTGGGCAGCGGGATTATCAATCTGCTTTCCGTGATGGGCGGACCGCCCTACGCGCATCGCTTCCTGCGCGACATTTTCCCCATCGAATTCTTTCGCCTGTCGCGAACCGCGACGATGCTCATCGGGTTTGCGCTGGTCGTTTCGTCGCTGAACATATTCCGGCGCAAGCGGCGCGCATGGGCGATCGTGCTCGGATTGTCTTCTTTTTCCGCCTTGCTGCATCTTGTGCGACTCGATTACCAGGAAGCGATCTTCTCGGGCATGCTGGCGATCCTGTTGGGGCTTGCGCGAAAAACCTTTACCGTCAAGAGTGCGGTGCCGGATTTGCTTTCGGGGGTGTTGCGCCTGCTGTTGTCGGCGGCGGTTGCCCTGGGGTACGGAATTGCCGGCTTCTGGCTGCTCGACGAGCGACACTTCGCGATCAATTTCCACATCAATGATGCCGTCTGGACCACACTGCGTTTTCTCGCACTCTCCAACGATCCCCGGCTGACGCCGCATACGCACTACGCGCAATGGTTCCTGGATTCGCTTTACCTGATTGCCACTACGGCAATCGTGTATTCCGGCTTCGTGCTGTTCCGGCCGGTGGTGTACAGGTTCCGGGAGTTGCCACGCGAACGCGCCGCGGCCCGGCAAATCGTCCGGCAGTATGGCCGCACCACCCAGGATTTTTTCAAATTGTGGCCGGATAAGTCGTATTTCTTCTCGCCTTCCCATCGATGCTTCATTGCCTACCGTGTCGCCGGGGATGTAGCGCTCGCCTTGGGGGATCCGGTGGGCCCGGAAGAAGAGATCGAGCTTACGGTGCGGGAGTTCCTGGAGATGTGCCACGAAAACGGCTGGGCTGTCGGTTTACACCAGGCGCTTCCGGACTTTCTGCCGATCTATCGCCGCGCGCGGCTCAACAAATTAAAGATCGGAGACGATGCCATCGTCGACTTGCCGGGCTTCTCCCTCGCCGGCAAGGCGATGAAGGAGTTTCGCTGCAAAGTGCGCCAGCTCGAGGGCATGGGACTCAGCATTGTAGAGTATCAGGCGCCATTGACGGATGAAGTGATCGCACACCTCGAGGAGGTCTCCGACGACTGGCTGCGCATTCCGGGGCGGCGAGAGCGCACCTTCACGCTGGGCCAGTTCGATCGGGCTTACCTGCGCGAAACCCCCGTTGTGGCCGTGGTGGATGGCGACGGGCGCATGCTGGCGTTCCTGAACGTGATCGCAGGCGCGAATGGGGAGATCACGGGAGACCTTATGCGCCGGCGCGCCGACGCTCCCAATGGAGTCATGGATTACCTGTTTGTTAAAACATTTCTGCGCCAGAGCGAGCTGGGGTATAAGTGTTTTAATCTGGGCATGGCGCCCATGGCGGGATTCCAGGAGCGGGAAGAGGTCACGGTGGAAGAACGAGCCATCCACAGCTTCTTCCAGCAGCTTAATTTTCTGTTCAGTTTTCGCGGGCTGCGCTACTACAAGGCGAAGTTTGCCACCCATTGGGAGCCACGGTATCTGATCTATCGCAATGCGCTGGAACTGCCCCGCCTGGCGCTGGCGTTGCGCCGCGTCTCGGAGATTTCCGAAAACACCGTCGCACGTACCTGGAGGAGCATGGACGAATGACCGGCGTTCGGCTCGCCAACGCGATCGTGCTGTTAGTCATCGGTTTCCAGGCTGCCGTTGCGCAGTCGCCGGCGCGGGGCAGGAATCTGGTCCCCGTGCGCGGACAGAGGGTGGAAATCTATTTCTATCCGGGCGCGGGCGCGGGAGCGCATCGCCGCGTGCTGTTCGCTCCCGGCGATGGTGGCTGGCGCGGCTTTGCCATCGACATTGCCCAGAACCTGGCGGCTGCCGGATATGATGTCTATGGTCTCGATACCCGTCAATACCTACA
>JAMXLI010000341.1 GCA_024281115.1 Terriglobales bacterium
GCCCGGCGTTGTCCCCCGCCATGCCTTCGTCCAGCTGCTTCTTGAACATCTCCACCCCGGTCACCACCGTCTTGCGCGTGTCCCGGAAGCCCACGATCTCCACTTCCTCGCCCACCTTCACCTTGCCCCGCTCGATGCGCCCGGTCACCACCGTGCCCCGCCCCGAGATGGAGAAGATGTCCTCGATCGGCATCAGGAACGGCTTTTCCACGTCCCTCTGCGGCAGCGGCACGTACTTGTCCACCGCCTCCATCAGCGCGTCGATCTGCTTCTCCCACTTCTCTTCCCCGTTCAGCGCCCCCAGCGCCGACAGCCGGATCACCGGCACGTCGTCCCCGGGAAACTGGTAGCTCTTGAGCAGCTCGCGCACCTCGAGCTCCACCAGGTCCAGCAGCTCCGGATCGTCCACCGCGTCGCACTTGTTCAGCGCCACCACGATGTAGGGAACGCCCACCTGCCGCGCCAGCAGCACGTGCTCCCGCGTCTGCGGCATGGGACCGTCGGTCGCCGCCACCACCAGGATGGCCCCGTCCATCTGCGCCGCCCCGGTGATCATGTTCTTGATGTAGTCGGCGTGCCCCGGGCAGTCCACGTGCGCGTAGTGCCGCGCGCTGGTCTCGTACTCCACGTGCGCCGTCGCGATCGTGATCCCCCGCGCCTTCTCCTCCGGCGCATTGTCGATCGAGTCGAAGGAGCGGAACTGGATCTTCGGGTTGTGCTTCGACAACACCTTGGTGATCGCCGCCGTCAGCGTCGTCTTGCCGTGATCGATGTGCCCGATCGTCCCCACGTTCACGTGCGGCTTATTCCGTTCGAATTTCTCTTTCGCCATTTCTCCTGCCTCACCTGGTATCCGGCAATTTGCCGGTGGTTGTGTCTATCGTTCCTGTCGCTTACCTGCTCACTGTCTTCCCCTGCACGCGCGCGATAATCTCCTCCGCCACCGAGCGCGGCACTTCCTCGTAGCGCGCGAAGTGCATGGAGAAGGTGGCGCGTCCCTGGGTGTTGGAGCGCATCTGAGTGGCGTAGCCAAACATTTCGCTCAGCGGCACCAGCGCGCGAATCACCTGCGAGCCCACGCGGTGTTCCATGCCCTCGATGCGGCCGCGGCGCGAGTTCAGATCGCCGATAATGGCGCTCATGTAATCCTCGGGCACCACCACTTCCACCTGCATCACCGGCTCGAGCAGCACGGGCGTGGCCCGGCGGGCGGCTTCCTTAAAGGCCATCGAGCCGGCAATCTTGAAAGCCATTTCGCTGGAGTCCACTTCGTGGTAGCTGCCGTCGTAAAGGATGGCGCGGATATCGACCATGGGATAGCCGGCGAGAACTCCGCCCTCCATGGCTTCCTTAATGCCCTGCTCCACCGGCTTGATGTACTCGCGGGGCACGGTCCCGCCCACGATATCGTTGACGAACTCGAACTCTTTCTTCTCCACCTTTTCGGCCGCAGGCGCCGCGGCAGCGGCGGCGGCAGCGGCGGCGATTTCGGCGGCCAGCGGCTCCAGGCGGATCTTCACATGGCCATACTGCCCACGGCCGCCGGTCTGGCGGATAAACTTGCCTTCCGCCTCCGACTTCTTGCGGATGGTTTCGCGGTAGGCGACCTGTGGCTTGCCGACATTGGCCTCCACCTTGTACTCGCGCATCATGCGGTCGATGATGATCTCCAGGTGGAGCTCGCCCATGCCGCTGATGATGGTCTGGCCGCTGTCGGGATCGGTGGTCACGCGGAAGGTGGGGTCTTCCTGCGCCAGGCGGGAGAGGGCGACGCCCATCTTTTCCTGGTCGCCCTTGGTCTTGGGCTCGACCGCCACCGAGATGACGGGCGCGGGAAACTCGATGGACTCGAGCACGACCGGATCGTTTTCCTGGCAGATGGTGTCGCCGGTCGTGACGTTCTTCAGCCCCACGCAGGCGCAGATGTCGCCGGCATAGATCTCGCTGATCTCCTCGCGCTTGTTGGCGTGCATCTTGAGAAGGCGGCCGATGCGCTCGCGGCGGTTCTTGCCCGGAATGAAGACGCTGTCGCCGGTCTTGAGCTGGCCCGAGTACAGGCGAATGAAGGCGAGCTGCCCCACGAAGGGGTCGCTCATGATCTTGAACGCCAGCGCCGCCAGCGGCGCCTTGTCGTCGGCGGGCCGCTCCACTTCCTTCTCGGGATGATTGGGGTCCACGCCCTGGACCGGGGGGATCTCGGCCGGAGAAGGCAGGAAATCCACCACCGCGTCGAGCAGCGGCTGCACTCCTTTATTCTTGAAGGCGCTGCCGCAGATGACGGGAAAAACTTTTAAAGCAATGGTGCTCTTGCGCAGCGAGGTTTTCAGTTCCTCGGGCGAGATGGTTTCGCCTTCCATGTACTTGTGCAGCAGGTCGTCGTCGTTTTCGACGATGGTCTCGACCATCTGATTGTGAAAGGCAGCCGCTTTCTTCTGCAGCTCGGCGGGGATGTCTTCGAGCACGTACTCCGCGCCCAAAGTCTCGTCCCTCCAGATGATCGCCTTCATGGCGAACAGGTCAATGACGCCCTTGAACTTGTCTTCCTGGCCGATGGGAAGCTGGATGGCGATGGGACGGGCGTTCAGGCGCTTGCGGATGGTATCAATGGCGTGCTCAAAATCGGCGCCCATCTTGTCCATCTTGTTGATGAAACAAATGCGCGGCACCACGTACTTGTCGGCCTGGCGCCACACCGTTTCCGATTGCGGCTCCACCCCGTGCACGGCGTCGAAGACGGCGCAGGCGCCGTCCAGCACGCGCAGCGAACGCTCGACCTCCGCGGTGAAGTCCACGTGGCCGGGAGTGTCGATGATGTTGATGCGGATGTCGCGCCAGGTGCAGGTGGTGGCGGCGGAGGTGATGGTAATGCCGCGCTCCTGCTCCTGCTCCATCCAGTCCATGGTGGCGGTGCCTTCGTGGACCTCGCCGATGCGGTGCGTCCTGCCGGTATAAAACAGGATGCGCTCCGTCGTCGTGGTCTTGCCGGCGTCAATGTGCGCCATGATGCCGATGTTGCGGCAACGCTCTAATGGAACTTCTCTGGCCACTGGTGATTTCCGTTCCTCGTACTCAAATTCTCGGACCGCCGGCTTTACCAGCGGTAATGGGCGAAAGCCTTGTTGGCCTCGGCCATGCGGTGCACGTCTTCCTTCTTCTTGATCGCGGCGCCGCGGTTATTGGCGGCGTCCAGCAGTTCGTTGGTGAGCTTATCGACCATCCCCTTTTCCCCGCGCCCTCTTCCGTAGGTGATCAGCCAGCGGATGGCCAAGGAGGTGCGCCGGTCGGCATTGACCTCGACGGGCACCTGGTAGTTAGCGCCGCCCACGCGCCGGGTCTTGACCTCAAGCAGCGGCTTCACGTTCTCCACGGCTTTTTTGAACAGCTTCAGGGCCTCGTCGCCGCCCTTCTGCTGCAGGTTGTTCATGGACTCGTAGAAGATGGCTTGCGCGGTGCTCTTCTTGCCGTCCCACATCATGGAGTTCACGAACTTGGTGACCAGGGTGGAACCGTACACCGGATCGGGGTTCAGTTCCTTCTTCGCGATGTGTCCTTTTCTCGGCATTTCTCAACTCGCTCCTGCTCGTGACGAAAAGCGGGTTCCCGCTTCCGCAGCACTACTTCGGGCGTTTGGCCCCATATTTCGATCGGCTCTGCTTGCGGTTGGCCACACCCACCGAGTCCAGGGTGCCGCGCACCACGTGGTAGCGGACGCCGGGCAGGTCCTTCACGCGGCCGCCGCGGATCAGCACGATGGAGTGCTCCTGCAGGTTGTGGCCGACCCCGGGAATGTAGGTGGTGACCTCGATGCCGTTGGTCAGGCGGACGCGCGCCACCTTACGCAACGCCGAGTTCGGCTTCTTGGGCGTCTGCGTGTACACGCGGGTGCAAACGCCGCGCTTCTGCGGGCACGCCTGCAAGGCCGGGCTGGCGGTCTTATAGCGCGGCTTGCTGCGGCCGCTGCGAACCAGTTGATTGAATGTCGGCACTCTTCTCGAGCTCCTCAACTCGCGAACCCGGACGCACGCAGAATGGCGCCGCAGGTCCTACTTCGGCGCCTTAATCCTTGCCGGGCTGGCAGGCCTTTGGCCGCCATACTTCCACCCGCTGTGCGGGGGAAACTGTTGGAATTCGATTGCTGAACGACGGTGGCACCCAGCCCGTAAAGGGAGGCGCTCCGTTTCGCCAGCTTCAACCTGCATACCCTTCCGTCGTATCCCGAGGGCCGGAAGGCAGCGCAGGCCTTGTTTCAGCGAGGGCACCCGCGGATAAAACCTGCGGGCCGATCAAACGCACTGCCGCAAACACGCGGCGCTCTCTAACCTGAAACCTGCAAGAGAGCACCGTACAGGCAAGACAAATTTGACTCGCGGAACCTTCAAAATATAACAAGCGGAGCTGGCGGTCGTCAAATTTCCGCAGGGGAGTAGCGCACGACACAGCCTGGACGCGGCGGGTTGCGGCGTAGAAGCCGGCTGCCGGTAACAACGATCCAGGGAGTACGGGCCCGCCTTAGTTGCGGAAGACGGGGCCAAGCCTCTAGACTCAAAGTTTTCAGAAACAATCCAGCGCACGACATCCGTCTCGAGCCCGGCACTGCTGCGGCCCGGACGGGGAGGTGGGATGAGCGGTTACCAACGAGGCCTGCATGCAGTCGCATTCCTGCTGGCAGTGGCAGCGGTGCTCCTCAACAGTGGATGCGGCGGCGGATCGAAGGGCCAGGGGCTGGCTCCGAAAACTCTCACCTTGTCGCCCACGACCGGCTCGATCAACTTCGGTGGAACGCTGCAGTTTACGGCCACTGCCCGCGACCAGAACGGCAAGATCATTCTCACCGCCGTCACCTACACCAGCTCCGACGCCAGGGCGCTCACGCTCAATCCCAATGGCCTGGCCTGCGGAGGAGTGTGGACCCCGAACTTTACCGTCTGCAATCCCGGGCGGGCCGCGCTCGTGACGGTCACTGCGAGCGCCGGCGCCGGCATTACGGCGACCGCTTCCGTTTACGTTCACCCCACCATCGATCGCATCGAGATCTCCGCGCTGTCGGTGCCGGCCCTCTGTGTATCGCAAAAGCAGACTCAGGCTTTTGAGGCCCGGATGTTCAGCAACGGGGTGGATGTTACCGCGGAGGCCGGTCCGCCCACCTGGCAGGTGGTGGACAGCATCGTGGCCAAGACCAGCACGAGCGGACTTCCGCTGAACCAGGTCCTGGTGACGGCCAGCTCGCCGGGAGCCACGCAGGTATTCGCAACGCTCAGCGACGTCAGCAGCCTGACCGCGCCGTTCATCACCTGCCCCATCCAGAGTATTACGCTGACCGGCGGCCTTTCGACTACCAACCAGGTGCAAGTCAAGGTAGGCGGAACAGGCTCCATCCAGGTGAATGCCGTCGATTCCCTGGGAGCGGCGGTTTCCAACCCGCCGGTGAGTCTGTTCTCTTCCGACCCGGCGGTGGCCACGGCGAAGACGAACTCGGCGACCGGCGTCACCGAAGGCACAGCGGCGATCACAGCAGCGTGCCTGCCGCCCACGTGCAATATCAATCTTCAGCCCGTCTACGCCAGCAATGTCGTGACTGCATCGGTACAAGGCGCCGTGAAGGCGGCGAATGTGTACGCCACCACCACCGCGTGCGCGAACCTGGCCGGCTGCACCACACAACTGGTGCCCATCGTGACCCCGGGGAACACGGCGGGCACGAGCATCAACCTCCCAGCCGCGCCTAACTCCTTCGTCTTCGCGCCAAACGGGGCGAAAGCTTACCTGGGAAGTCGCTCGGGCCTGATGCAACTGGACGCTGGGGGAGGCACGGTCGTGCTGGCGGGCAGTATTCCAGGTAAGGTGCTGGCGGTATCGCCCGATTCCAGCAGTGTGGTCGTATCTGACCTGGTGCGCAATCCCAATCTGGTCACCATTTTGAATACTTCCAGCAACAGCTCGGCGCAGTTGCTGCTCTCCGGAATCAGCTCGGCGGCGTTTTCTCCCGACAGCCAGAAGCTGTTCCTCGCAAACGCGACTACCCTCTACGTGTTCTCGACCGGCAGCGCGCTGCAAACCATTCCGCTGAGCGCGCCCGTCAGCAACATCGCCGTCCAGACTTCAGGCGCATTCGTTTTTCTGGGCGGAGGAGCGCCGTCGAGCCTACAAGGCTACGCTACCTGCGACAACTCGCTCGCGGCTACGGTCGCGCTCGGGGCGGCGCCCACTACGCTGGCCGCCGTCCCCAATGGCACGCAACTGCTCGCCCTCGAGCCGCCGGGAATCCAGCCTGTTTCCCTGAGTATTTCACCCCCGGGACCTGTGGGCACGCTGCACGTGTGCCCACCCAGCGTAGCTGCCACCGCAGGCGCATTCACCAACCTGGGCCAGGGGAATTTCACTCCTACTCAATTCATCGTCTCTGGCGACGGCAGCACGGCGTACGTGCTGAGCAATCTGTCCAGCGTGCTGGCCTACTTGATTCCGACGCAACAGGTGACTGCCATACCGCTGGTCAACGGCGCCTCGCCTTTAAGCGGCGGGCTCACCAGCAGCGAACTGGCCCTGTATGTGGGTGGCAGCGATGGCGCCGTTCATCGCGTGGACACTAGTTCAAAAACCGACAATGTGCAGGTGAAGGTCAAGGTATGCACCGGCACGACTTCCCCCTGCCTTCCCGACTTGGTGGTGGTGCAGCCCTGACCGGAGTTCCCGTCAAAGCGAAGCGTGCGTCGTCCTTCCCACCTGCGTGGTCCACTCAAGCTGGGCTTGAGTGGAGCGTCCCTTCAGGAAGAAAAAGCTGCCTCGTAATCTTCGGGATCAATGCCGTGATAGGTGAGGGTGTGCTTCAGCCGTTGCCGTAGATCGGCGGGTGTGGACTCGACGAAAGCCTGCACCGCGATCTCCATGGCCACCTCGTCCTGGCCGCCATCCGAGGCCAGCGCCTCCGCGCGCGAATGGGCTGATTCCTGCACCGAACTCCGCACCGGCGCCGGCAACTCGCGCAGCAGCGCCTCCAGAATTTCGTTGGCTTCGTCCGACCATTCCATGGCCCTATTTTTCTCCTTCAAACCGTCCCGGAGGGTGGCCTGCAGCCTCCATCAAGCGCCGCGTTGCGCGTTCCCCGCTTCCAGATCGCGGGCCACGCTGTCGAGCACGCCGTTGATGAACTGCACCGACTCCGGACTGGAAAAGCGGCGGGCAATCTCAATAGCCTCGTTGATGATCACCGGCCGGGGGGTGGCGGGAAACGCAAGCAGTTCGGCCACTCCGCTGCGCAGGATGTTGCGATCCACCGCGGCCATCCGGTCCATGCGCCAATTCTCGGCATGGCGCTCGATCAGGCCATCAATTTCGCCCGCGCGCTCCACCGCCGTGCGAAACAGGTCGTCGGCGAAGCCCCGCACGTCGTCCGCGATGCCGGCGCGCTCGGTCCAGAAGGTGTGGCGCACCTGTTCCATGTCCTGGCGGCCCATGTCCGCCTGGAACAGCATCTGCAGAGCGAGTTCGCGGGATTTGCGTCGCGTTCCCATGAGAAGATGCAGGCGGCCTAGCCGGCGATCGGAACCGAGCGGCGGGCTAGCGCTTGCGGCCGGACTTCTTTGTGGCGGAAGCGCGCCGCGCTTTCGCGTTCTCGGCCCGAGCCGGCCGCGCGGCCGCGCTCCGGCTCTTGGCCTCCGCCGGCTGAGCGACCAGTTCCTGTTTCACCCGCGCCATCTCCACGGCTGCCAGGGCAGCTTCGAAGCCCTTGTTGCCCGCCTTCAGACCGGCGCGATCAATAGCTTGTTCCAGAGTATCGCAGGTCAGCACCCCGAAGGCATGGGGCACCCCGCTCTCCTGTGCTGACTGTCCAATCCCGCGAGCAACCTCGTTGGCGATCACGTCGTAGTGCAGGGTGTCGCCGCGCAACAAGCAGCCGAGGCAGACGATGGCATCATAGCGGCCGCTTTCGGACAGCGTCCGCGCTGCCGCAGGTATCTCGAAAGCCCCAGGGACGCGCACCACGTGGATGCTGTCACGCTTCGCGCCCGACCGGCGCAGCGCATCCTGCGCGCCGGCCAGCAGCCGCTCGGTGATGAAGGAATTAAAGCGGCTCACGACGATGGCGAACTCCAGCCCGCGCGCCTCCAGCTTGCCCTCGGAAATCTTTGGGCCGCCCTGTGCGTCGATGTAGGAGAAGACGGCGAGCCGCCCGGCGTGCGCGGGCAATTCCACTTCGAACATGCGCGCGCCCCACGCCGTATCGGCTATGTGGCTGACGATCGACAGCCCGCGATGCTCCACCAATTCGTACATGGTGTCCGCGCTGTCGCACTGGAGCACCAGGTCGGCTTGGGGAAAACCTTCGCCGACCCCCACCTCGACGCCCGCTTCGGGCGCATGCAGGTGCGCGCCGGAGCTGCGCCTTCCCGACCACGAATCGGCAGGCTGCAGGCCGAGCGCGGAAAAGAACTCGAGCAGCGCCCCGAAATCGGCCTTGGAGCCGGCGACCAGCAGCTTATGGATGGAGAGAATCACGATGGAGCGCCGGACGCGCTACTTCCCCTTGAACTGGGGGGCACGTTTTTCAAGGAACGCCCTGGTGCCCTCGTTTTTATCTTCGGTCGCGCAACACAAGCCAAACAGGACCGCCTCCAGGTACAAGCCTTCGGCCAAGGTCATCTCCATGCCCTTGTTGACCGCTTCCAGCGCCCACTGCACGGCCAGTGGACCATTGGCCAGGATTTTCTGCGCGATGCTCTCGGCGCGCGGGATGAGCTCGGCGGAAGAAGTCACCTCGTTCACCAGGCCGATGCGGTGCGCTTCCGGGGCGCTGATCATTTCGCCGGAGAGCAGCAGCTGCAAGGCGATGCCCTTCCCCACCAGCCGCGGCAGCCGTTGCGATCCGCCGTACCCGGGAATGATGCCGAGCTTCACTTCCGGCTGGCCGAGCTTGGCGTTTTCGCTGGCCAGGCGCAGAGTGCAGGCGAGCGCGATCTCGCAGCCGCCCCCCAGCGCGAAGCCATTGATGCAGGCGATCACCGGCTTGCCGCAATTTTCGATGAGGTTCAGCACCGACTGGCCGCGGTGCGTGTATTCTTTCGCCGCGACCGCATCGTTCCTGGCCAACTCGGCAATGTCAGCGCCGGCGATGAATGCCTTCTCGCCCGCGCCGGTGAGGATGACGGCGCGCACTCCGGGCTTGCCTTTGATCTCGTGAAAGGCGCGGCGCAGCTCTTCCATGGTTGCCATGTTGAGCGCGTTCAGCACCTTGGGGCGATTGACCGTAACCTGGGCGATGGCGCCCTTTTCCTCGTACAGGATGTTTTCGAATTCCATGGCTTCCTCGCCGCGGGATTGTCGCAGATGGCCCAAGGCCGCGCCAGGCGTTAAAACTTGCCGGGCACGGGATTACCGGGGTCGGCGTAATCATAGAAGCCCCGGCCCGACTTGCGCCCATACCAGCCCGCCATGACCAGCCGCTTCAACAGTGGCGGGGAAGCGAAGCGGCGCTCCTTGAACTCGTCGTACATGACGTGGGTGATGTAGTAGGTGGTGTCCAGGCCGACAAAATCGAGCAGCGTGAAGGGCCCCATGGGATAGCCGCAGCCCAGCTTCATGGCATTGTCAATGTCGGGGATGGAGCCCACGCCTTCTTCGTACGCGCGGATGGCGTCGAGCAGATACGGCACCAGCAGCCGGTTCACAATGAAACCCGTTTTGTCGCTGGTTCGAACCGGCACCTTGCCCAGCTTCTTGCCGAACTCATACGCGGATTCATAGACCTCATCGCTGGTGGCGATGGTGCGGACCACCTCGACCAGCTTCATCAAAGGCACGGGATTGAAGAAGTGCAGACCGACGAAACGCTCCGGCCGCTTGGTGGCGGTCATCATCTCGGTGACGGAGATGGAAGACGTATTGCTGGCGAAGATGGCTTCTTTCTTGACGATGGGATCGAGCGCGGCGTACATCTTGCGCTTGTCGGCCAGGTTCTCGATGATGGCCTCGATGATGATGTCGCAGCCGGCAAGGTCCTGGTTGCGCGTCGTGCCCTTCATCCGGGCGCGCACCGCTTCCGGCTTCTCCTTCAAGGTGCCTTTTTCGGCGAACTTGGCCAGCGACTTCTCGATTCCGGAAAAGCCTTTATCCAGGAAGCGCTGCTCTACCTCGAGCACGGTGACGTCGAACCCGGCCATGGCGCTGACCTGCGCGATGCCCGAGCCCATCAGGCCACAGCCCAGAACTCCCACGTGTCGTATTTCCATCCAAACCTCGCTATGGTTCTGTTCGGCGCTGCATCGCCCATGCCGTTGCGCGCGCGTGCGGAAATGTCGGAACGGTCCCCCTCGCGTCCAGGCGCGCTCAAGGACCTACGCAATGCTCTCCACGATCACCGCGATGCCCTGCCCTCCGCCGATGCAGGCGGTGGCCAGGCCGTACTTCTTCTTGCGCCGGCGCAGCTCGTACAGCAGCGTGATCACCAGGCGCGTGCCGGTTGCCCCCAGCGGGTGACCGAGAGCGATGGCGCCGCCATTGACGTTGACCTTCTCGCGGTTCAGCCCCAGTTCCTTCTCGACTCCCAGGTACTGCGCCGCAAAGGCCTCGTTCACCTCGATCAGGTCTATGTCGTCGAGCTTGAGGCCGGCTTTCTCCAGGGCCAGCCGAGACGCCGGCACCGGGCCGCGTCCCATCAGCCTGGGCTCCACCCCGGCAATCCCCCAGCTCACAATCCGGCCCAGAGGTTTCAGGTTGCGCTTCTGCGCTTCACTCAGCGGCATCACGACCACGGCGGCGCCGCCATCCACGATCCCGCTTGCATTGCCGGCGGTCACGGTGCCGTTCTTGCCGAATGCGGGCTTGAGCCTGGAAAGCTGTTCCATCGTGGTCTGCGGTCGGACGTGGTCGTCTTCGCTCAGGGCCTCGTTCACCAGGTCGCCGCGCTTGTTCTTCAGCTGGACCGGCACAATCTCTTCCTGCAGCCGTCCGGACTTAGAGGCCGCTTCGGCCAGCTGCTGCGAGCGCAACGCGAACTCATCCTGCGCCTCGCGCGTGATGCCGTGTTGCTCGGCGTACAGCTCCGCCGTGTTGGCCATGTACAGGCCGCACTGCGTATCCAGCAGGGCTACCATGAGCGAATCCTCCAGCTTGCCTTCGCCCAGGCCGAACCCCCAGCGCGCGCCGCGAATCACGTGCGGCGCCTGCGACATGGCTTCCATGCCGCCCGCCAGCACCGTCCTGGCCTCGCCTAGCTGAATCATCTGCGCCGCGCTCACGATGGCCTGCATCCCGGAGCCGCACAGCCGGTTCACCGTAAGAGCCGGCGTCTCGATGGGCAGCCCCGCCTTCAGTGCGACGTGGCGCGCGCCATAAAGCGCATCACCTGAAGTCTGCTGGGCATTGCCAAAAACGCAGTGATCAAACTCCTGCGGGTCAACTCCGGCGCGCTGCATGGCGCACTTGCCGGCAATGGCGCCCAACTCCTGGGCGGTGAAGTAGCGCAATTTGCCAATCTGGTAGTCGCCCATCGGGGTGCGCGCGCCGCTGACGATGGCGATCTCATTCGGTTTCAACATGCGGGATCAACTCGCAGAACAGATTGGGAAGGCACATCCAAACTAGCCAGTCTAGCAGCGGACCGGAACGAGCAGCAACCGCGGCAGGCTATGGTCGTGGCCGGTGCGAGTGAATGGTTATCGTATGCGAACGCAACCCATCGCAATCTGAACCTTCTCCGCCAGTTCGCAAATCCGGCTATTGGTCAGATTTCGCAGCCTGGTTTTGGCTTCGAGCAGACTGTCCTTGCGAACCACGGTTATGTCCTCAGCCTTGAGGACAGACTGTTCCAGGCCGGTCTCTCCGGGGTGGAGGTAGACATGCGTCGGAACATCTTTGCGGATGGAGGTGCCAAAAGGAACCACCAAAACGGTGTTCGCCCTGGGATGGTGATTGCGCTCGTTCACCGAAACTACCACCACAGGCCTAGGATTTTTGTCTGGTGGGTCGGTCGGGAGCCTGATGTACCAAATCTCGCCGCGCGACAGCTTCCTGTGATTCGGGTGAGCGATAGATGTCTTCCCCCTCTCCTATTTGTGACTCGGCAAATTGGCCCCATTCGCGGTCTTGGCCGACTTCCTCGTCGGTCAGCGAATCATAATAGCTAGTTAAGGCGTGCCCTACGCGCCTGCGCTCCGCCCGCAGCTTATTTTCGGCTATAAGTTCCTCTATGACCTGCGAAGAGGACTTTTGCGTTGCCCTTGCAACTTCATGGAGATAACCAACCGCCTCCCGGGAGAGCGAAAATGTTCTCTTTTCTTTTGCCGCCGAGCGGGCCATATGGGACGCCCTCCCTAAGGTATGTTGGATGTTCATACCTTAAGTACATACATTTATACTACCAGATGTAAGGCCACTGCGTAAGACCCACCCCTGAGGCCGGAGTACCTTTTCGTTGTTGAACATTTCGCCAGCGGAATGGCCTTAGCTTTGCTGGCCGGCGGCCTTGGAATTGCGCCAGGCTTCTATCACCTTGGGCA
>JAMXLI010000342.1 GCA_024281115.1 Terriglobales bacterium
AAGGTGTGGGCGTGGATGTGGCCGCCATCGGCCTGGCGCACCACGACATTGGCGGCATCGCCCTCCAGAGTCATGTCGGCATTGATGCCCTGGACGGAAATCGGCCCGCTGGTGGAACGCACGGTCAGGGAAGTGTCCGCGGGAACGCGCAGTTCGTAGTCCACGCGTCCTTCATCAGGGGTGGCGTTCTGCAGGAAATGGGTGCGCAACTCGAGGCGACCGCCGCGTTGGGTGGCATCCACTTCCACCTTGTTGGAGCGCAGCAGAGCGACTACGCCCACCTGGCTGTCGCTGGAGGGAGTGATGGTGACGCCGCCGAACTGATTCATGACACTGACAGCGGCATGGGGGCCGAGGTTGTAATGGAATTCCTTGCGGTTTTCAGCGGCAGCAGCCAAAGTAGCGCTGCCCGCCAGCACGACCAGCATCCAGAGAACGCTGCGCGGCATGCTTATTATCATCTGTTTTGCGCCCACTGCCGGCGTTGGTGCCTCCCCGTTTCTGCCGGACCCGTGCCTAGGTTCAGGGCAACGAGTGCCGCATGGCCATCTTATACAACATGGCCTTCTGCTGGTAAGCCGCCATTAGCGCCTGGCGGCTTTCTTCATCGTCGGGATTGCTGGCCACGAGCGTGCGCGCGTCCGCAATGTAGGCGTTCACCCGCTGCAAGTCTTGCTGGTAGGCCTGGCTCAAAGCGGGGACATGCGCCGCCACTTCCGAAAGCACCTGCTGGTCCTGCACGTCGTTCATACTGGCAAACTGCAGCGGCGCTGCCGCCATGTTCGCAGCCTCGGCATTGCTGCTGGAGGTCTGCAGGCTGGCCTGCTGCCCGCTGTTTCTGCTCTGGTAGTACAACAGGCCTACCGCCACCAGCAGCGCGGCTGCTACCGGCAGCATCCAGTTGGCCGGTCCCCAGCGGGAAAGCGGCGTGCTTCCTAGAAGACCCCCCCTGGCGCTGTCTTTAACCAGGCCTTCCCGTTCCAGCGTGGACTTGATGCCATCCCACACTTTCTTGGACGGGTCCATCATGGGTACCAGCAGCTTGGCTTGCTCGGCAATGTACTTGAGGTCGGAAACCAGGTCGGAGCAGACCGCGCACTGGCGCAGATGCTCCTGCTGTTCGGCGTTGCCGCCGTTATCAATTATGTAAGCCAGAGCTGCTTGAAATTCCGCGCAGGTCATAAGCTTCTTCTCCCCGGTCCCGCTCCCTTGCTGCTCAACCCCTCGTCGCCCTCTCGGTGCGGCTGGTCTTGAGCAGATCGCGCAACTTCATGCGCGCTTTGTGCAGCTGCGACTTGCTGTTGCCGATGGAACATCCCATGATCTCGGCAATCTCGTTGTGTTCGTAACCCTCAATGTCGTGCAGCACAAAAATAATACGATACCCCGGCGGCAGGCTTTCGATGGCCCGCTCCAGGTTGACCCGGTCAATGGAGCCCGCCAGCATGTTGTCGCGGGCGCCAATATCCTTCTTGGGTCCTTCTTCCTGCGGTTCCAGGCTCTCTTCCAGCGAGACCTCTGGCAGGCCCTTCTTGCGCAGGTGCATCAGCACCACGTTCACGGCCAGACGGTGCAGCCATGTCGAAAAGGCGGACTCGCCCCGGAAAGTCGCGATCTTGCGATAAAGCTGCAGGAACGCTTCCTGCGTCAGATCCTCGGCTTCCGCCGTGTTGCCGGTCATGCGCAAGCACAAAGAATACACACGCCGCTTGTGCATGCCGTACAGGGCTTCGAACGACTCCGCGTCGCCCCGTTTGGCCCGATCAATGGCATCGGCTTCGGTGAGGCCGGGTACCAGTGTTTTCTTTGCTTGTGTCAATTCGCCTTTTTCAGGCCGCACTGAGTGTGATGCGGCTAAGTAGCTGTTCGTTGTATGGCTTGCACGCCATACGCCAAACCCAGGTACATATCTGGGCTTAATCTTGACGCCTGCCTCAGAGGTTCCTCAGCTTCTCCGGCGTGCCCGCACCATTTGGCTTCCCCCGTAGCCTAAGCAATCGCCGGGCACATCTGGCGCTTATCCCCGAACCCGGGTCGCGGAGCTTAGTTTCGCGGAATCTGAGCTACACCCGAACCGGCCAGCAGGGAAGCGTGGCGCCTAAAAGTGGCATCCCACAACTCTGGTTGTGCACGCCACTTTTCACTTATACACCCTGCCAGGAGTTCCGTATTGGGATTGCAAAGTGGCCGGGAGCGCAGAAATTTGCCGCGCTGCCCCCTTGACATCCTACAGGAGTGAGCGCATCCTTCTTGTCGGATATCTAGGGGAACCGAGATGGCTGCTGGTGAGACGCTGCCGACAATGGCTTCGTAGCGCCGGCGTCTCGCCGGCTGGCTTGGCGGCATCCCGCCGCCATGCGCGGGTGACGGCTCCCGCGCCATAGGTGACCAGTAGAGACGTAACTCGTTACGTCTCGTTGCAGACCTGGTAGGTAAGAGAACCATGCGCTTGCGTTCGCGTATATCGGCGTGGCTGCGGTCGTTGATTCATCGCCCCGAGATGAACGACGACCTGGCCGAGGAGCTGCGCTTTCATATGGAGCGGCAGATTGAGGCCAACCTGGCCGCAGGCATGGGGCCGGAACAGGCCCGCCGCCAGGCCGTGCTGGCCTTCGGCGGTCTGGAGGGCGTGAAGGAGGAATGCCGCGACCAGTGGGGCGCGCGCCTGCTGGACGCTACCGCCAAAGACCTGCATTACGCCCTGCGCGGATTTTGCAAGAATCCCATATTCACATTGGCGGCAGTTTGCACCCTTGCTCTCGGCATCGGCGCCACCACCGCCGTCTTCAGCGTGGTTGACCGCGTCCTGTTCCGCAGCCTGCCTTATCCGCAAACCGAGCGCCTAGTCTCCGTAGGGATAACCGCGCCCATTGAGAACAATGAGTTCATGCTGGGCGCCAACTATGCTTTCTGGCGCGAAGCAAGGCTGCCGTTTACTGCCATTACCTCGATGACGGCGTTCGACTCTGCTGCGTCCGGCTGCGACCTGACGGAATCGCAGCCCCTGCGCATGAACTGCCTGGAGGTGGAGTCCAATTTTCTGTCAACCCTGGGATTGCGTACGGTCGCCGGGCGCGACTTTATGCCCGATGACGATCGCCCTAATGCCCCTCCCGTGGCGCTCATCTCCTATGGCCTGTGGCGCAGTCGCTTTGGAGCCAATTCGAGGGCGATTGAACAGCTGATCTCACTGGACGGCAAACCCGTTCGCGTAGTTGGCGTCCTGCCGCCAGACTTCGAGATGCCGACGCTCACCCCGGCCGACCTTCTCTTGCCGCAACGGATTGACTGGAACCAACAGAAGAGCCAGCCAACGGGCCGTGTGTTGCGCTGCTTCGCTCGACTCAAGCCAGGTGTTTCCATCGAACAGGCCAGAGCACAGCTGCAGCCGCTGTTCGCCGACCTGCTTAAGACCACGCCGCCGCAGTTTCGCAATGAAATTCATTTGCAGGTGCGCTCGCTGCGGGAGCGTGAATTGGGCGATGCACGATTGGTCGCTTGGGTGCTCCTGGGCGCGGTGCTGGCGGTGCTCCTGATTGCCTTCGCCAACGTTGCCAATCTGCTGCTGGCGCGCTCCGCGGCGCGGCAACGCGAGCTGGCTGTCCGGGCCGCGCTGGGGGCGAGCCGCGCGCGCATGGTTCGCCAGGCGCTCACCGAGAATCTGATGCTGGCGCTCAGTGGTGGAGCGGCTGGTTGCCTCTTGGGCTATCTGCTGGTGCGCGTGTTCGTGGGCATGGCGCCCAAGGGCTTGCCGCGTCTGCAGCAAGCGGGCCTGGATGGCCGGGTGTTGCTGTTCACCCTGGCCGTTTCCGTCGCCTGCGGAGTTGTGTTTCGCCTGGTGCCCGCGCTGCACCGCGCTTCTCCACAACTGGCGCTTGCGGGAACGCGCTCCAGCACCGGCTCGCGTGGCTTCTTCCGCCAGCTGCTGGTGGTCGCTCAGGTGGCGATTTCCCTGGTGTTGCTTGCGGGCGCCAGCCTGCTGTTACGCAGCCTTTGGAACCTGCAGAATCAGCCCCTGGGCATGCGCACCGACAGCCTGCTGCTGGCGGAGATCACGTTGGGGCAGCAGCGCTATGCGCAGCCCGAACAGCAACTCGCGTTCTTTGATCAACTGGAGGCGCGCTTGCGCCGGCTGCCCGGCGTGACCGAGATTGCTCTCAGCGACTCGCTTCCCCCCGGCGGATGGCAGCACTTCCACATCTACGCCGCCATCAATGTGCGCGGCCGTCCGCGCTCAGCTGAGGGCACGGGCGGCGATGTGAC
>JAMXLI010000343.1 GCA_024281115.1 Terriglobales bacterium
GAAACTTCGAGTTATTGCAGAAAGCCGAACAAGAGCGTGCGGCAGCCGCCGCGCATCCCGCCCCTTTTCCCAACAGGACGGCCGAGCGGCCGGGGTTATCGCGAGATACAGTCGCCTCCCTGCCCAACCTGGACTTGCAGGCCGCCTCGGTGGACCAGCTGAACAAACTGGTTCAGCGGCTCTTTCTGCTGCCAGGCTCACACCGCAGCGTGGTCTTCAGCGGAGTAGAGCGCGGCAGCGGGTGCACCTGGACGGCGGTGCACTGCGCCCGGCTGCTGGCCGCACAAGTCAAGGGTGCGGTGTGCCTGGTCGATGCCAACCTGCGCAACCCTTCGCTGCACGAATTTCTCGGCATCAGCAACCACAGCCAGGGCCTCGCCGACGCCATCCTGAACAGCGCCCCGCTGGCCAGCTATTTGCGCCAGGTGCCGCAGACTAACCTGTCGGTAGTCACTTGCGGCTCGTCTTCCAAAACGAAGGAGGCGCTGATGGCCTCCGATGCCGTGCGCTCGCGGCTCAACCAGCTGCGCGCGGAATTCGACTACGTGCTGATTGACGCACCGCCCCTCACGCTGCATCCCGACGCCATTACATTCGGGGCGCTGGCGGACGGCCTGGTCCTGGTCCTCAAGGCAAATTCTTCGCGCCGCGACACGGCGCAACAGGCTCTGCTCGATTGCAAGATGGCGAACGTGCGCCTTCTGGGCGCGGTTCTCAACCAGCGCACCTTCCCTGTGCCGCGCGCTCTTTACCAGCGGCTGTAAGCGCAGGGCCTTCTGTTTCTTTCTTCCCCAGAGCCTGACATGGCTTGAGGCAGCGTCAAGAGTGGAACACTGGACACGATGCAGACCAATCGAGAGACGGTAAGGAACGAAGTTAAGCTGAAACAGGCATCCATCGCGGTGCTGGGGCTGGGACACGTGGGACTGCCCACGGCCCTTGGACTGGCCGAACTTGGCTGGAACGTGACCGGGGCCGACGCCGACCCCCGCAAGATTGCGCTCCTCCGGCAGGGTCAGTCGCCATTTTATGAGCCCGGGCTGCAGCAGTTGCTCACCCGGCACGCCGCCAACCCCCGCTTTCGCCTGGCGGACAGCGTGGCCGATGCGATCCGCTCCTCCGCGGTGCTGTTCGTGTGCGTGGGCACCCCCCAGCGGGAAAACGGCGAGGCTGACCTGACGCAAGTAGAAGAGCTGGCGCGCACCATTGCCGCCAACCTGAACGGCTACAAGCTGATCGTCGAGAAAAGCACCGTGCCGGCCATCACCGGCCAGTGGGTCAAGCTCACCATCCAACGCTATTCGCGCAAAGCGGGAAACGGGTCAGCCGCGCAGCCCGAGTTCGACGTTGCCTCCAACCCCGAGTTCCTGCAGGAAGGCAAGGCGGTGGACGACTTTTTCCATCCCGACCGCATCGTTTGCGGGGTGGAGTCGGAGTTGGCCCGCTCCATCCTGTCCGAGATCTACGCGCCGCTCGGCTGCCCGGTGCTTTTCACCGATGTCAGCACTGCCGAACTGATCAAGCACGCGGCCAATGCATTCCTGGCCACCAAGATTTCCTTCATCAACATGGTGGCTGACTTGTGCGACAGCGTCGGGGCCGACGTGCGCCGGGTGGCGGAAGGCATCGGCTTGGACCCACGCATTGGTCGCGCCTTCCTCAACGCCGGTGTGGGCTTTGGTGGCTACTGCTTTCCCAAGGACCTGCGCGCCTTTATCCGGTTGGCTGAGGAAAACGGCGCGGACGCTTCCCTGCTGCGCGCCACCGAACAGATCAACGAGTCGCGCCTCGACCGGTTTGTGCACAAAGTGCGCCAGGCGCTCTGGATGATCGACGGCAAGGTAGTTGGAGTCCTCGGTCTGGCGTTCAAGCCGGGAACCGACGATATCCGGGAATCGCCGGCGCTGCGGATTGCGGACGACCTCGCGCGCCGGGGCGCACGCCTGCGGGTCTACGATCCCAAGGCCATGGAGAACACCAAGTCGGTGTTGCCCGAAGGCGATACGGTCACCTACTGCGCCGATGCTTATGGCGCCGCCGAAGGGGCGCACGCCCTCCTGGTGCTCACCGAGTGGGAAGAATTCCGGAATCTCGACCTGCCGCGCATCCGCTCCTTGATGGAGCTGCCGGTGATTGTGGACGGCAGAAATCTGCTCGATCCCGACGCCGTTCGCCGCGCCGGGCTGGAATACCTGTGCATGGGACGGCAGCGGGAAGCCTCCGCCCAGGGCCTGCATGAAATCCTTGCCGCGGCCAGTTAAGCTGCGGATTCTGTTCCAATCTATTTAAATAGGAGCAATCCACTTGGCAATTCATACTAGCGACGTGAACCTGGTTTCCGACAGCGGAACTCCCCACCTCAACCCGCCCCATGGCGGCGTGCTCGTGGACCTGATCGCGCCGGCCGAGCGCCGGGCGGAGCTGAAGCTGGCCTCCCGCGATTGGCCCTCGTGGGACCTGACCCCGCGCCAGTTGTGCGACCTGGAACTCCTGCTGAACGGAGGGTTCTCTCCGCTGCGCGGCTTCATGAATCGCGCCGATTATGAATCGGTTTGCGCCTCCATGCGCCTGGCCAACGGCCTGATCTGGCCGATGCCCATTGCCCTTGACGTCACTGAGGAATTCGCGAAGCAACTCAAACCCGGACAGAGCATCGCGCTGCGCGATGCCGAAGGCGTAATGCTGGCCGCCTTGCACGTGGAGGACGTATGGGAACCCAACCGGGTGACCGAGGCTGAAATGGTTTTCGGAACATCGAACCCGGAGCATCCCGGCGTTGACTACCTGCTGTGCAAGTCCAACTCGTTTTACATCAGCGGAACGTTGGAAGGACTGCACCTGCCGACGCATT
>JAMXLI010000344.1 GCA_024281115.1 Terriglobales bacterium
TAAACTCGGCGAATTGCGAGTGCCCCATGGAAAGCACGCGGAACAGATACCGCCGGTCGAAGACGTAGGGCTCTCTCGCGATTACATCGCCCAGTTCTTCCAGGCGCCGGTCAAGTTCCGGCGCCAGTCCCGAATCGCCGTTGCTCTCTTTGGCCGCGTTGCGCAACTCTTGTAGCAGCGCGATCTGCGCTCGCCGCTCATGGTCGCGGTAATAGCGGGACATCTCGCCGGCGAAGGCGTCGTAGCCGGGAAAGGCGGAGGCGAAGATCACCCCTGTGTCGTCGCGCAGCGCTTCGGGTAAGGCCCAGCGATCGGGCAGGCGAGTGCCTTTGCTGGTGGTCTTGTAGCGCAGCACCAGGGGAATGCCGGCATCCCGCAGGGCGTCGAGTCCGGCCGCGATTGCCAGTTGGGTCACGCGGTCGAGCGCTGCCAAACGTTCGGCGGATACGCCAAACTCGTGTTGCAGGTCTAAAGCTCGCCCGCGGCCGGCCAGCTTGATCACGTCGGCGACGTCGTTGATGGCCTCGAAGTTGCCGCCGCCGTCGTCGTCCTTCACCAGGCGCGTGATGTGCTTATCGAGCATGGCGTGCCGGAAGGGCGCGGGGATGAGGTCAATAAACTGCTCGCCGCGCAGCAGCCGCGCAATGTTGCCATCGTCGAAGATGTGCTCGGTGCCGGGCAGCCCTAAGGCGGCGCCCGTAATCGCTACCGGCGGGTGCGCCCCAGCAGGACGCTCGCCGTGCAGGATGCTCCAGCCGCGCTCCACGGCCTCAGCGAACGCGCGCCCCAGTTGCGCGTAACGATCGCCGTTCACCGGAAGCGCGGGATCCGCGGCTTTCGGCGCCGGGCGGGCCGCAACCCCGTCACTCGCTTGCGGTGCGATAACCGCGGGCGAGGACGCCGAAAGCGGCGTCTCCGCCGCCAGCGAATCTGCCGCTCCGCGGCCCAACCCGGCGGCGAACAGGCAGCACAGCGCCTGGTTGAATGCGGGAACATCGCCGCTCTTGGGATGGTTGGTAAACAGCGACACGATGTCGCCGCGTTCCGCCAGCACATCGTCGGCAAATCCCTGCAGTGCTTTCTTCGGTTCGACCTCGACAAAGACGCGCGCCCCGGCGGCGTAAAGCGTCTTCAGCCCCTGGACGAACTGCACGGGCGAGGCTACCTGCTGCGCCAAGATGTCCAGCATCTGCGGAACGATTGCCCCCGCGGTGGGATAGAACTCGCCGTTGGTGTTGGCCACGATGGGCAGCCTGGGTTTTTCCAGGTGCAGGCGTTCCAGAACGCGCCGCAGCGGCTGGCTTGCCGGCGCCACGATGGAGGTGTGAAACGCGTGGCTCACGGGCAAGGCGGCGACCTCGTAGCCGGCGTTCTGGAAAACCTGCATGGCTCTTTCCACAGCCTGGCTCGCGCCGCCAATCACCGCCTGGCGATTGCTGTTGATATTGGCAATCACCACGTAGCCGTCCACCGACTGCAGGATGCGCTCGATTTCGCTGAGCGGGGCAAACACCGCGGCCATGCGCCCGTTGTCCGCCATCGAAACCTTGGTCATTTCCCGGCCGCGCGCGCTTACCGCTTCCAGCGCGTCGGCAAAGGGCAAACCGCCGGCGGCTACCAGCGCGCCGTACTCCCCGAGGCTGTGTCCCATCACGAAGTTGGGCTCAATGCCGTACGCCGCGAGCAGGCGGGTCAGCGCCAGGTCAACCGCCAGCACGGCCGGCTGCGTGATCGCCGTCTGGCGCAGAGCGTCTTCCGCTTTGGCAACGGCGGCCGGATCTGTCGAATCCACGAAGATGAAGCTGCTGAGCGGCTTGCCCAGCAGCGGCGTCATCACGCGATCGGCTTCGGCAAACGTTTCGGCCACAAGCGGTTCGCCGAGCAGGGGCTTCAGCATGTTCACGTACTGCGATCCTTGACCGGGATAGAGGAAGGCCACCTTGGGCGCGGGACCGCGGCCGCGGAAGATGCCCTGCGCGCGCAGCGCCTTCCACACCGCCGGCTGGTTGGCGACAAGGGCTTTCAGCGCGCTGCCCGACTTTTCTGCGAGTTCGGCCGCGCTGCCGTAGTCAATCGCCAGGCGTTCCGGAGCCCGCAGGTCGGACTCCAGGGGCGCCACCGCCGCGGGGGCGCGTCCTTCCCGAGCTTCCTTTTCCACCCCGCGCAACGGCTCCACCAGGGCTGCAGTGGAGGCAGCGCCCAGCAGGAGAGCGCCGCGCATGGGAGCTTTGAGTGAGTTTTCGGCAGTCGCCTTCATCGTCGCCTCTGCTACTTGGTTGGGACCCTCCGTGACTGCAACCGACCGCTTGCCATTGCCGTTCAACCTGTGCGGAACGTACTCTTCGAGAACGGCGTGAAAGTTGGTGCCGCCGAATCCGAACGCGCTTAACCCGGCGCGCCGCACCTGGCCGTCGGGCACCGTCCAGGGCTTGAGCTCGGTGTTGACGTAGACGGGGGCGTGCGCAAAATCAATTTCGGGATTGGGGTGCTCGCAATGCACGCTGGGCGGAAGCACCTGGTCGCGCAGCGCCAGCGCCGCTTTCAGCAGCCCGGCTGCGCCGGCCGCTCCCTTGAGGTGTCCGAAGTTCGATTTCACCGAGCCCAGCGCGATCGAATGCGTAGGCACCTGGCAGCCGCCCAGGACGTCAATGATGCTCTGCACTTCCACCACATCGCCCACGCGCGTGGACGTGCCGTGTCCCTCGATGTAGGTGGCGGTGGCGGGCGACAGACCGGCATTTCGCCAGGCGCGCTCAATGGCAAACTTTTGTCCCACCGGGTTGGGCGCCGTAATGCCTTTGCCCTTGCCGTCGCTGGAAGCTCCCATGCCGCGCAGCACGCAGTAAATGTTGTCGCCGTCGCGCTCGGCATCGGCTAGGCGCTTCAACAGGAAGATGGCGGCGCCTTCCCCCATGACAAAACCATCCGCGCCTTCCGCGTAGGGACGCGTGCCGGTGGCCGAGAGCGCTCCGATCTTGCAGAATTTGACGAACGACGATGCCCCCATGTTGCGGTCGATGCCGCCGGTTACCGCCAGG
>JAMXLI010000345.1 GCA_024281115.1 Terriglobales bacterium
AAATGGTAACGGCCGGTGTCAGGATTTTCGTGGGCGGCCTTCCCTCGATCAATCGTGCTCGGTCGCTGCGGGTGCAACCTGATGGAAAGCTGCTCCTCAGCGAAGGGCCGTACATGGACGGCAAGGAACACCTCGTTGGCCTCTGGGTGCTGAAAGCCGCTGATCTGAACGAGGCACTCGCCTGGGGCCGCAAGGCTGCATTAGCTGCCAGGTCGTCGGTGGAGGTGCGGCCGTTTGAATATCCCAAGTAAGCGCCAAATCGGCCTGGACGCCACCACAATCCAATCTGGCCTTCTGTTCGCCAATGGGAGCGTTACCTGCTGGCCCGGACCGCTCCGAAACCTAAACTCTCACTTGCGTCCCAACCCGCCGTTTTGCCGCGGGCGAAAATAAAAACTGCCCGTGCTGTCGATTTCCCCTGCGTCCAACGACTATAGGGTGAACGGTTCAGAGCGCGGGGTGCGCTGCTCGCAACCCCTGCTCGCAACACCAATAAGGGAGAAGTCTATGAAATACATCTGTTTCGGGTACTACCAGCCGGCTAAGCACGCGCAAATGACCGAGGACCAGCGCAACGCAATGTTCGACGAATGTTTTGACTATGACGACCATCTGCGCGCCCACGGGCACTTCTCTTCCGGAGAAGCTCTTCAACCCCAGGAGACCGCGCTGACCTTGTATTGGAAGAACGGCAAGGTCGCGACCACCGACGGTCCCTATGCCGAAACCAAGGAGCAACTCGGCGGTATTCTGGTGCTGGAGGCACGCGACATGAATCATGCGACGCAGCTCATGGCGCAGCATCCGGCCCTGAAGTATGGGTCGATTTTCGAAATTCGTCCCGTTGCCGATTTGAATGCAATGATGAAGGCAAGCGAGCAGCGGCGGCGCAAGCTCCCCGCCCGCTGAAGTGCCGGGCCTGAGCACGTTTATCAGCCAAAGCTGCAAAGGTCAGCCCCACCATGTTTCGGGAGAGAGTTGAGGATGTCAAAAGTTCGAGTCGCGGGATTTAGTGTCTCGTTGGATGGTTTCAGCGCTGGGATTGAGCAGAGCCTCGACGATCCGCTGGGCAAGCGTGGAACAGAGCTTTTCCAGTGGTACTTTCACACCCGGAGCTTTTGCTCGATGCACGGGGCGGAGGGGGGAACCACAGGCGATGTGGATGATGTCTTCGCTGAGCGGGCGATGGCGAATTTCGGCGCCTTCATCCTAGGCCGCAACATGTTCACGGCGGAGCGCGGCCCCTGGCGCGACCCCTCGTGGAAGGGCTGGTGGGGAGACAATCCCCCCTACCACGCACCCACCTTCGTCCTCACCCATTACCCGCGCGCGCCTCTGGTGATGGAAGGGGGAACCACCTTCCACTTTGTGACGGGCGGCATCGCGGAGGCGCTGGCCCTGGCCAGGAAGGCTGCCGCCGGCAAGGACGTCAAGATCGGAGGCGGCGCCGCCACGGTGCGGCAGTATCTGAAAGCTGGCCTCATCGACTCTCTCCACCTCGCGTCCGTGCCCGTTCTTCTTGGCCAGGGAGAGCTGCTGTTCGACGGCCTGGACCTTCATGCCTTGGGATTTCACATAACCGAACGCCAGGGTTCGGACTACGCCACCCACCTGGTGCTCGAGAAAACATTGCTCGAGAAAACGTGAGAAGCGGCCGCAGCGTACTCTCAGCCGCTTCGGGGCATCACCAGGGGAGCGGCTTGCCGTCGCGAAAAAAGCCGCCGCTGGGGCCGCCTGGCGGCAGGGTGGCCGCCCACAGCAGCCCCGCCGCGCCTTGCCGAACCGTGCGGGGAGCGCCAGCGCCGCCCATATCGGTGGCAACCCATCCCGGGCACACCACGTTCACGAGGATGCCGGTGCCTCGAAGCTCGCCCGCCAGCGTGCGTGTGAACGCGTTCAGCGCGGCTTTCGTGACCTGATATGCGGGCGGCCCCGCTTCCATGCCGCTGAGCGATCCCGATTCTGACGACACGTTCACAATTCTTGCGGCGGAAGCCTTGCGCAGCAGAGGGAGAAAGGCTTGGCACACCCTCCACGGGCCCAGCAAGTTGGTGGTGATTGCCTCCATGACCGTGCCCTCGAGGTCGGCGTTCTCGACTGTCTGCCACGTGTCGTAATGAATGGCCGCGTTGTTGATGAGAACATTGAGGCGGCCGTAGCTCTTGGCGACATAGCTGGCGGCGTGCGTGATGCTGGCGGGATTGGCTACGTCCAGGGCAAGCGGGTCCACTTCCCCGGCCGTACGCAATTGCTCGGCCGCCCGGGTTGCCTTTTCCCCATCGCGCGCCGTGAGCAGCACGACAAAGCCGCGCTGCGCCAGTTGCCGGCACGCTTCGAAGCCAATCCCGCGGTTGGCGCCGGTTACCAGCGCAAGCTGCGGTGGCTTCTCGCCCTTTGTGATCACGCCGTCCATCCGCCCGTAGCCCGGCTTATTCTTAACGCTGTCTCACTTCATTGCGGGTTGTTCCGCGCTCCGACTGGGCGCGGTCGCCGGATTGTCTGCCGGCCAGAGCTACTACGACCCGTGATGGTGGCCGCCTGCGGGCGCATCGTGTTCTTTTCCGCATTTAGGACACACCACTTTGGCGTTGTGCTCGGCCATCTCCTGCAGAAAAGCGTAGAAGGTCTCGCCGCAATCCTGGCATTCAAAACTCGCAGGCTCGCTCATCCGCCGATCATAGCAAAGCGCGGCGCTCGCTTCCTGGCCGGGCATCGCTGCTGCCCAGACCGCGGCGACAACTCGGGAAGGGAAGACGAGCCGCCGCGACCGGAGAGTGCGCGTACTTTCGTAATGTGAGGCGCCCACCCTTCCATGTTTCAATAAGGCGTTCCCCTTCTCACCATGCAGGATCGTCCACAACCCCGCTACGCTTTCCGTTGCGAAGCCCAGTTTTGCACCCGCGGCACCGGCGCCCACATGCAGGGCGTGCTCAGCGACATCAGTTTGAGCGGCTGCTACCTGGAAACCCTGACGCCCTTTCCCATTGGCTCGCAGGTGGAGGTGCGCTTCGCTTCCAACGGGAAACCGCTCACCTTTCCCGGTATCGTGCGCGTAGTCCACCCCAACATGGGCATGGGCATCCAGTTCGTGGACATGTCGGGTGAACTGACCAGCGCGCTGGAGCAGGTGGTGCGCGCACAGAATCACGCCAACTGAAAAAAAGGCGCGCGCCGGAGCGCACGCCTGGATTTCCTCTTCTTCCAGCTATTGCAAGGGCACGCTGATGGCCACCACCGAGTAGTGGGGCACGACCACGCTGGTCTTGAATCCATCGGTGAGCGTGGTCAGCGATACCGCCTGGCTGCTGATGTGCGGGTTCGCCTGGTTCAGCGTGTACATCACCGCCGCGCTGGCATTCAGCGCTCCCGGGTTCTGGAACTTTACCGTGAGTGCGGCCGTGTCGGTCGCGGTGGGGTTCGCCATCACAATCGACATCCTGTTGCCGGTGTAAAAGGCCGACGCCACCAGGGCCCCGGCCGGCGAGCCCAGGGCCAGCGAGTTGGCCAGCGTTCCTCCTCCGCCCAGCCCGAGGAAGTTGGACCCGCCCACCAGTTGATATCCGTAATACTGCGGATACGGCTGGTTATTGGCCGGATGCGTCGCGTCGTAGGCGCAATCCATGCGCGAATCCAGCGTGCCGATCAGGCAGAACCAGGCCGCCCCGGTCGTGGTGGTGGGGAAGTAGGACTGGGCCGCGAAATAAAGCAGCTTCGCCGGCGTATTCTTGGCGCCGGCATAGACCCCGTTCAGCGCATCGTTGATCACCAGCACGTTCCACAAGGCGGCGTAGGTGGGACTGTTGCGGCAGCAATCCGGCTCAAACGATCCGGTGATGTTGTACTCGTCCAGATAGATGGGCGTACTGCTCGCATTCGGCTGGCTGCCCTGCTGCACCATCTGCGCGATCTGCACGTACTGCTTTTGAATTCCGAAGGTCGGATCCTGGGTCCGCGACAACACCGATTGCGTGGCGCTGTTGTTGTCCCAGGTGAGTCCCTGGGAAATGGCCACGTTCCCGGCGAGATAATGGTGGTAGCTGACGAAATCCACGTTGGGCGCGGTGCTGGGATCGCTGAGCAGCGACGGGATCCACGTGGCCGCCGACGTGGGCTGGTTCAGGCCCGGGCCGCCGATGCGGATTTGCACACCGTCGGCGTTGGCCTGGGTGCGCATCGCCGTAGCGGCGGCGGCATACATCGCCTTGTACGCGCTGAGGCGCGCCGAATCGCTGTTGATCATCGTGCACAGCCCGGTGGGATTGTCCGGTTCGTTCCAGATCTCGTAATCCGACGCGAAATTCGGGAACGCCTTGTCCATGTGCGCCACCAGTTGGCCTGCCAGCTGGCCCCACGCATTGGGGTCCGTGGGCGCCGCGTGATACGCCTGGTTGGGGTCGTTGCACGGGTTCGACGGCGGCTGCAGGGAAGGCGGCGTGAACGCCACGTTGACCAGCGGGCGAATGCCCGCCGCCTGCAGGTTGGTCATGATCGGATCGATCACCGACCAGTTGGGAGTCTGCGTCAGGAACACGTCCTGCAGGTCCGCGCTCACGCGCAGTTCCGTCAGGCCCGCGTTCGTCAGTTGCTGCAGCGCGGCGCGGTTCTGAATGAAGTTGTTGGAGCTGAACCCGAGATTTGCTCCCAGAAAGCCGGCGGAAATCGGGAACTGCACGGTGCGGCGCAAGCCGAAATCTGCCGTGACGTCCCCCGCGGGTGTGGGAGTTCCGCCGCCACCCCCGCCACCACCACCGCCGCCGCCACCACCTCCACCAGGGCCGGGCGCCGGGGGCGGGTCGGTCATGCTGCTGCTGCCACCGCCGCCGCAGGCCGCCATCGTTACCAGAGCGGCGAGCAGAAATAAGAATGCCAGTAAGTGTAACCTGCTGAACTTGAGCACGGTTCGCCTCAGATGCACTTGGATTGCCTTGCCACCAGGGCCAAATCGGGCGGGCAGGTCAGATAGAAAAAGCCCTACT
>JAMXLI010000346.1 GCA_024281115.1 Terriglobales bacterium
GATAGAGGCGGATGGAGCGCTCGTTCACCACGTTCTTGTCCGGAGCTTTGCCAAACAGCTTTTTCAGCCGCGGCTCCAGGGTGACGACCCTTCTAGGCGGGATCTTTTCGGCGGTTCGAATCAACTCGGTGGTGTCGCGCGAATCAATGTCCACGCCGAACATGCGCATCCACTGGGAAGGATCTGCGACGCCGCAGGTCTGGCCCATGCCGCGCCCGCCAAAAGTGCCGATCGTAGCCCCGTTCAGCAGATTCTTCAGGTGCGCCGCGCGCGCAAAACTGACGATCTTGTTTACCGTGTCCTGCTCAGCCACATCGCCATAAACGAACTTGTGCTCCACGCCGATCTCGAGCAGGGCCCCATGCATGACCAGCCCGCCCACGGGGCGCCAGCCTTGCGAGCCAGGATGGGTCCACAACAGCAATCCTTTGCCGGTAGCGGCATAGTCCCGCAGAGCGGCTGACAGATGCGCCGCCCATACCCAGGTGCCGGAGAACAGCACCACGCCATCTACCTCGTCGTTCAGTTTCATCTTGCGCATGGCGGCCCAGGCCTCGTCCTTGCTGGCCACCACCACATCGTGCTCCATCAGCTTCAGCCCGCTCTTCTTGAGAGCAGCCTTGGCGTTCTTCACGATGTGGGAGTCAATGAAGGGGACGCCCATTGGATCCTTAAGTCCGTCCTTATGCACGCCGTAAACGATGAAGCCGACCACGGGCTGGATCATTGCGGTTCGCCTCCTTTAGCAAAATGAGCAGGAATGTCGCGCACCGGTGCCAGTGCCGGATAAAGTGAACGGTATTGCCGCATCTGCGCTGCGTAATCAGCGGCCAGGGCTGGGTCAGGCTCGACCACGCCTTCCTCGCGGACCAGCGCGATAATCGCTTGCGCGAAGTTGGAATAAATCCCGGTGGCAACGCCCGCAAGTATGGCCGCGCCCAGACACACCGCTTCCTGGGAACGCATTACGTGGAACCGACGACCGCTCAGAGCCGCACGCAGTCTAAGCCCGAGTAGTGAGCGGGTACCTCCGCCGCTGCTGTACACGTCTGTAAAATCGCCCACGGCCCGGGAAAGGATGTCGGTCATCAGCGACAATTCACATGCAATCCCCTCCAGCACTGCTTTGTAAAGCTGCTTCCTCGTAGTCGCCGGCGTGAGACCGAAGATCGTTCCTCGGGCTCGGGGATTAAAGTCGGGATTACAGGTGCCAATCAGGTGCGGAAGCACGCAAATTCCCGTAGCTCCAGCCGGAGCATGCTCCTCCAACCGGCTATAATTTTCCATTTCTGACACATCGTTCCCTGAGGCTTGACTCTTGCCATAAAGCAGATCGTGCAGCCAGTTCACCATGATTCCGGAAGGAAAATAGGCCAAGGTGACAAACTGCTCGGGAACTACATGAGGATAAGAATTCAGCGACGCTGAGTAAGCGGCCTCCGTAAGCGTGGGCTGCGACGAAGAGGCCAGCAGGCACTCGTAGGTGCCCATGGAGTCGGCTACACGGCCGGAGTTCACCCCGCCAACGCCCAGGGCTCCACAGGGCTGGTCATGCCCGCCAACCACCACGGGCGTCCCCGCAGGAACTCCGATTTGCGCCGCTGCCTCAGCGCTCAGCTTTCCAGCAATCGTCCCTGCCGGAACGGGAATGGGCAATCGCTCGCGGGCTAGGCCAACAGATGAAAGAATCTCGTCGGACCAGCAGACACGGCGCACATCGAATAGTAGCCAGCGGGAGACCAGGGAGTAGTCAATGTAAGGCGGCAGCCCCAGGCGGGCTAGCAGGAAATCGGTCACGCCCAGAAAGCGCTCAACCTGGGCAAACATGCTGGAGTAGTGCTGCTTGAGCCAGAGAATCTTCAGGACCGGATACATCGGATGCACTATGTGTCCCGTTATCTCAAAAATATGCCAGCGGCCAAATTGCGCTTCGAACCAGGCAGCTTCCGCAGTGGCGCGGCTATCCATGTTCAAAATGGCAGGAGCAACGGGCTGGTTGTGCCGGTCTACACATACAAAGGTTTCGCCATGGGAGGCGATGCACACCGCCTGCACAGGATCGCGTCCCGCGCCGTGCGCGGCGCCCTGGGCGGTAGCGCACAATGCTTCCCAGAGAACAAGCGGCGCCACCTCGGCGAAACCGGGCCGGGGAAACTGCGGCGTGTATGGGTGGGCTCTTTGGGACAGGATTTCTCCCCTCGATGAAAAGAGAACAGCTTTGCAGCGGCTTGACCCGACATCCACCGCCAGAATGCTCATGGCGTGATCAACTCAGCGAACCCGATGCGGCCGGGCGCTGTTCCCTGACCCACTCAGCGCGGCACGGGCGTTTGCTATAAAGCCCTCCACGTCCGTCGCCTGAAACACGTTGCGCCCGAAAACAACGCCGGCCGCGCCCGCTTGCGCGACCTCGCGCACGGTTTGCACGGCCTCGTCATCCGACCCTGTCCGGCTGCCTCCCAGAACCAGGACAGGGATGGGGCAGTCCTTAACCACGGACGCCATCGAGGCCACATTGCCGGCATAGTCGGTTTTAATCACGTCGGCGCCCAGTTCCGCCGCCAATCGGGTATGCTGCTTGATCCACTGCGGGTCGCGATAGTCCTGCACCTTGGGGCCGCGGGCCAGCGATTCCACCATCAGCGGCACACCCAGCGCTTCACACTCTCGCGCCACCCGCGCCGTGCGAGCAATTTCCTCCGCTTCAAATTCGGAATCCCCTGTACCTACCACCAGGTAGGTGATCACGGCATCAGCGCCCAGCCGCAGCGCCTCTTCCGGACCGGCCAGCAGGCGACTGCGAGCCTGTTTTGCGGTGATGGATTCCGGCGCGCCCCAGATGGTGGACCAGTCGATGCGCGCGATGATGCCGGGCATGGCGGGACCGAGCAGTGCGTCGGCACAGTGTCTCAATATTCCCAGGCTGAGCAGGATGCCGTCGCAACCCGCCTTCACGAAACGGCAAATCTGGCCGGGCGCATCTTCGGTTCCGGGAATCGGTCCCAGCACTAG
>JAMXLI010000347.1 GCA_024281115.1 Terriglobales bacterium
TGCAGGCCACGGGCGGATTGTTTTATTCGCTGGATGCGGGCGCCAGCTGGCATACGGCTAACGTCACGGACCCGACGGGAGCAACCCAGCAGACGGCAGTCACCGACATTGTCTACAGCCGCACAGCACACCGCTTCTATGCGGCCATGTCGTTTCATGGCTTCTATACTTCGGTGGACGGCGCGAACTGGACAAGGCTGGCGGCGCAGCCCGGTGATCCCATCCTGCACGCGACCTCCTGCCCGGCCACGCCCTTTTTTTCCGGATGTCCAATCTTTCGCGGCGCCCTGGCCGTCAACCCCGCGGCCGGCGACCTTTACGCCTGGTACGTGAACTTCAACGGGAACACGCTGATCGATGATGGCATTTACAAGTCGCTGAACGGCGGCGCCAGTTGGTCCAAGGTCAACCAAACGGGCATGATCAATTGCGGCGACGGCGGCATCGCCAACGGCTGCGGGGCCAGCGAGCAGGGCTGGTACGACCTTGAGCTGCTGGCCGTGCCCAACGGCAGCGCCACCGACTTGTGGGCGGGAGCGGTCAACCTTTTCCGCTGCACCATTACCAGTGCCAACCCGCTCTGCGGCGCCGCCCCCTTCGTGAACTTGACCCATGTTTATGGCTGCACCCCCATAGGGGCCCCGGCGCATGTGCATCCTGACGAGCACGGCATCGGATTCGCCCTGGTGAACGGACGCGCCGTCATGTATTTCGGCAACGACGGCGGCATCTACCGCACGCTGAACGGCTTCGACGCGCGCTTCAATGGCTCCTGCGCCGCCGGCAATGATCCTTTCGAGAATCTGAACAGCACGATGGGATCGCTGACGCAGTTCACCGGGATCGCGCTGCATCCCACCGATGCGAGCAGCATTCTGGGAGGCACGCAGGATAACGGCTCCCCGGCCGTGGATGACGCGCACTCCGGCGCGAAAGGCACCAGCTGGCTCAGCGTGAATGGAGGGGATGGCGGGTTCAGCGCCATCAATCCCAGTAATCCCAACGAGTGGTTCACCTACGTCCCCGAACCCGCCATTTACCGCTGCACCTCGGGCATCAACTGCCTGGCGCAGGATTTTCAGAAGGTGGTCGGCAGCCAGGCGCCGACGGACCTGGGCGGGGACACCGCCTCGTTTTACATGCCCTACCTGCTCGACAGCGGCGCCAGCGGCCGGATGGTGGCCGGCACTTGCCGGGTGTGGCGAGGCAATAAGGATGGCAGCGGGTTCTCGCCGCTCAGCTACAACTTCTCCAGCGGCGCGGCCACGGTCTGCACCACGTCCGATACGCTGATCTCCGCGCTGGCCACCGGCGGCCCGGTCAGCGCGCGCGGATCGCAGGTCCTCTACGCGGGCACCGGCGGCGAATTCAGCTGCGGGGGCTCGTTCGCCCCGCTGTGTGAAGTGTGGGTGACTACCGCCGCCGATGGCGGTGCGACAAGCTGGGTGCGCCGGCTCACGACCCAGGTACCAGTATCCGGCATCGCCGTGGACCCGACCGACAGCACCGGCAATACCGCGTACGTGACCATGATGGGTTTCGGCGTACCCCACGTGCTTAAAACCACGAATGCGGGACAAACCTGGACCGACATCAGCACCAACCTTCCCGATGCGCCTGCCGATGCGGCGGTGGTGGACCCGCGCGATCCCAACGCCATCTACGTGGGCACGGATGTCGGCGTGTTTGCCACCATGGATGCGGGGGCCAGTTGGACGGAGATGGGCCCGGCTTCCGGCTCCGGGCACCTGCCCAACGTGGCGGTCACGTCTTTGAAGCTGTTCGATTCAAACGGCACACGCTTGCTGCGCGCCGGCACTCACGGCCGTGGAGTATGGGAATTCGCCCTGGCACTGCCCCCGCCGGATTACCAAATCCGGCTTTCCAACCCTACATTGTCGCTGGTGCGAGGCGGCTCGCTGCGCTTTACCGGAAGCTTGAAAGCACTGAACGGCTATGCCAGCCCGGTCACGATATCCTGCAGCGGCAGTTCCCTCCCCAGCACCTGCAGCTCGGCCACGCTGATCCCGGGAAGCGGAACCGGGACGCCGTTTTCCATCAACGTGGCCAGCAGCAGCGCCGGCAGCTTCAGTTTCAACCTGCAGGCCGTCGGATCCGATGCCAACACGGTGACGCACCTGCTGGCGGTCAGCGTACAGGTCGCGGACCTCACTTTGGTTGCGGGTCCTTCAACCCTCACGGTGAACCGCGGCTCCTCCATGGACGACGCCTCCGTCTCTATGGTTCTCTCCGGCGTCTCCGGTTTCAGCGCCTCGCTGAGCCTGAGTTGCGCCGGACTGCCGGCGGCGCTGCAGTGCAGTTTTTTTCCCACCACGCCGGTCATCGTGACGTCGGAGGCGGCCTACCAGGGAAACCTGACTATTTCCGCTTCACCGAGCGCCCAGGCCGGAACCTATGCCGCGACAATCACGGCGGCCGGCCCCGGGGGCGCCACCCGGTCCCAGGTTTTGCAGGTGACGGTGAACACCAACCCCGATTATGCCGTGCAGCTGCAGAGTTCCACCCTCACAGGCTCGCCCGGCAACCCGGTGACCTCATCCGTGGTTTTGACCGCGGCCAACGGATACAGTGGCACGATCAGCGCATCGTGCTCCTCGGCTGCGTTCTCGCAATGCACCATGCGACCCTCCCCGGTCAACCTGGGAAGCACGGGGCAGGTGATCACGCTGAACGGCACCATCGCGGGCTCCGCCGCGCCCGGAGGCTACAACGGCAGCGTCAGCACCGCCGATACCCTGGCGCAACTCACTCACAACGTTTCTTTCAGGGTGGTGATCACGGACTTCAGCTTGAGCGCGAGCGCGCCACGATTGGCGGTGACGCGGGGTCACTCCGGGACCCTGACCTTTTCGCTGATGCCGGTGGGCGGCTCCTTCGACAGCTCCATTCGCTTCTCCTGTTCGGGCCTGCCGGCGCAGAGTTCATGCGCTTTTTCCCCCTCCAGTGTGACCCTGGGTAACAGCAGCGCAAGCGTGACCCTGACGGTGACGACGACCGCGTCGGTTGCGGCCCTACGCCCTGCACCCGCGGGCCGGCTGTCGCTGGCCATGGCCCTGCCGATGGCTGCCATTCTCTTTTCCGGATGGGGGCGCGGGCGTCCACGCCGGGCGGCCGTTGTCATTGGTTTATTCCTTCTCCTGCTGATCCTGGTTTCCTGCGGCGGCGGAGGGGGTGGATCCAGCGGCGGTCCTTCGCCTCTGCCGGGCACTCCTGCCGGCACTTACAGCATGACGATCCAGGCCAGCTCAGGTTCCCTGGTGCACTCCGCCCCTGTGACCCTGGTTGTGCAATAAATTTCAAGAGTTTGGGTGGGTTCCCTGGCACCCTGTCTTCTCCCTGTTTGCAGGCTTAATTTCCACCTCGCGTACAACGCTTTCCCAGGAAATCGAAACTTACTCCTAATCGGCCATGCTGGCGCAAGAGCTGCTGGTCATCGGCCCTCGCAAATCTGGTGGTGCGGAGGAGCGCAGGGCAGGCAAACCCACTTCGACGTTCGACTCTCTAAATCAGCAGTGTCCCGGACTCTGCGCCAGTACGGGATGAGTGAAATTCCTGGAGGAAGAAACATCTATGAAGAAAATTGCAATAACGATCGCGACTCTGCTGTTGGGAGCGGCGGTAGCGATGGCGCAGGATCAAGGCACATCGTCATCGTCCACGGGCAGCACAACCAGCGGCCAGACATCCGGCAGCACGATGGGTGGCCAGAGCAGCACCAATACAGGCGGGCAGACGGCCGGTTCCGCAACCGCGGGCACTCCTTCGAGCAGCAGCCCCACAGCGGCGGGCCAAGGCAACATCCAAGGATGCTTGAACGGCTCCAGCGGGAATTACACCCTGACCGATAGCAATGGGACCTCCTACACCCTGGCTGGCGACACCAGCAAGCTGCAGCAGTATGTAGGCCAGCAGGTGCAGCTGACGGGATCGACGGGCGGAGCTAGTGCCTCGACGACGGCTACCTCCAGCGCGGGCAACTCCAGCGCAACCAGCAGCACGGGGAACACCTTCCAGGTTGCCGACGTGCGGCAGATCTCCGACCACTGCACCTCCGGCAGCTCTTCCTCGAGCGGCATGGGCGCGGCCAGCGGCGCGGGCGCAACCGGCACGGGGACGACGAGCGGCTCGATGGGCAGCTCCAGCGCGAACCCGAGCACTTCCCCGAGCACGACCGACAACAACAATCCCAGTTCGACTTCGCCCAGCACCACCAGCCCCAGCTCGAATCCTCCGCAGGCTTCTAACTCGGGCGCGGCGAATTCGACCAGCGACACGTCAGCTAACAACTCCGCCGCGGCCAGCACCACTCCGAGCGGCACTGCGACGGACAATTCTGCCGCCGCCAGCACGCCTGCGCAGAGCAGCACGTCGGCGGCCAATACCGCCAACGGCAGCACTTCGGCGGACATGAGCGGTCAGAACAATGCGGCGCCGAGCACTTCAGCCGGCGCTGGCGCAACTACTCCGTCGGATCAGAACGCGGCCGCCAACAGCAGCGCGAACGCCGGCAGCAGCTCCACGACGCCGTCATATGCGCAGTCGGCCACCGCTACGCCGCAGTCGAACACCAGCTCGGCAGCATCGTCCACCAGCCCCAGCACTGATACCAGCGCGGCTGCCGGAACGACGCCCCCGAGCGATCAGACCTCGGCGAACAACACGACCAGCAGCACCAGCACCACCGACCAGTCCGCTACTTCGACCACGAGCAGCAGCGCTGCCAACACCGCCGATCAGGGCACGACCCAGACGGCGCGGAACGACAACAGCGCGGCCCTGCCGCAGACGGCTTCGCCGCTTCCGCTGCTTGGCCTGCTGGGCTTCGGGTCTTTGGCTGCGGGCCTTGTGAGCCGCAAACGCAAATAACAACCACAGGTAAAATCCCAAGTTCCGGCCCGGTACAACAACTGGGCCGGACTTGTTTCAAGCCTTATGCCTGAGATGAAGGGCCAGCCTTCTCGCCGCTGGGCGGAGGCGCTGCGCGAGCGCGCCGGTCGAGCAGTCCAATGGACAGACTGGCGCTTGCTGCGGCAAGCCAAATTGTCCCTGCGCACGGTCCTGCCCGCTCTTCTGACCCTGGCGGGATGTTTGATCCTGCTCTACGTGGGATGGCAGTACTTTGCCATGTACCGGGAGCAGCGAGCCTTGGCAGAGGCGTGGACGGAGCAGCAACAGGCCGCACCGTCTTTGGCGCATACGGCCGCCGCTTCTCCCGGGCTGACCCGCATCACCATTCCCAAGATCAATCTTGATTCTGTCGTGGCGGAGGGAACCTCGGCGCGGGCGCTGCGCTCCGGCCCCGGTCATCTGCGGGAATCGGCGGTGCCGGGTGAGGCCGGCAATTCCGTGATCGTCGCGCACCGCGACACGTTTTTCCGCCACGTGTACGAGTTGAGCCCGGGGGACGAAATCCAGATCCGGCGCAACGGGCAGAATTACCACTACGTGGTGACGGGCAAGAAGATTGTTGAGCCGAACGACCTTTCCGTTCTGAAAGCCACGCGCACGCCCCAGCTTACCCTAATCACCTGCTATCCCATCTACTACGTCGGCCCGGCGCCGCAGCGCCTGATTGTATTCGCGCGCCTGGCGCAAAACGCGCAGGACGCCGCGCTAGCGCCCACGTCGCACCACGCCTCCGGCACGAGCGTGCAGTGAAAAGGCGGTCCCGAAGGACCGCCTGCACAAGTGGATTTCTCCAGCTCTACCGCCTCTCGATGGGCACGTACTTGACCGGGTAGGCGGGCCCGACGTATTCCGCCCGCGGGCGGATGAGTCGGTTGTCGTCCAGCTGCTCGATGACGTGGGCCGCCCAGCCGCTAATGCGCGATACCGCGAAGATGGGCGTAAACAGGTCCACATCAATGCCCAGCGTATGGTAGGTGGAGGCGGAGTAGAAATCGACGTTGGCGTTCAACTTCTTCTCCGACTTCATGAACTGCTCGATGCTGTGCGACATCTCGAACCAGTCCGGCTCACCCTTGGAATGGCCGAGATCGCGGGACATTTGCCGCAGATGTGTCGCCCGCGGGTCTTCCGTGTGGTAGACGCGGTGCCCGAACCCCGGAATTTTCTTTTTCTGCGCCAGCAGGCCGCGCACATACCCCACCGGGTCGGCGCCAGCCTGGTGGATGGATTCCAGGATGCGGAACACGGCCTCGTTGGCTCCGCCGTGCAGGGGTCCTTTCAGGGCGCCAATACCGGAGGTGATGGCCGCATGCATGTCCGACAGAGTGGCGGCGGTCACACGCGCCGCAAAGGTAGAGGCGTTGAGCTCGTGGTCGGCGTGCAGGATGAGCGCGATATCAAGGGCGCGTTCGGCAGTCGGCGACGGCCGCTCTCCGTTCAGCATCAACAGGAAATTAGCGGAGTGAGAGAGGGAGGGATCAGGATCCACCAGCGGCTTGTTTTTGCGCAGACGATCGAAATAGGCCACGGTCATCGCGATCTGCGAGGTTAGGCGGATGGCCTTGCGCACGTTGGCGGCGTGGTCGTTGTTCTTCTCGTCGGCGTCGAAGAACCTCAGGGCGGAGACGGCGATGCGCAGCACGTCCATCGGCAAAGCGTTCTTGGGCGCCAGGCGCAGCATGTCGAGAACGGCCTTGTCCATCTTCCGTTCCTGTCCCAGCTGCCGGCCCAGGTCGCGCACCTCGTCGCGCGAGGGCAGCCTGGCGTTCCACAACAGGTAGCAGGTTTCTTCAAATGTGGAGTGGTCGGCGAGATCGTGGATGTCAATCCCGCGGTAGGCCAGGACACCTTGCTCGCCATCTATGTAGCAGATGCTGGACGTGGTAGCGATAATGCCTTCCAGTCCTTTGGGAGCATGGGTGGCAGTCAGGCTGGACATATCGAGGTCCTCTCGGCGATGCCCCACCAGCGGCTGGCGCTCTCGCCGCGATGCTTGGAAGTGGGGGCAACTTCTTTTTATACATCAATTTGGAGCAAGATTCCAAGTCAGCGAAGCTTGCCGCCGCCGCTCGCTGGAACGTATAGTTAGGAGTTTCACCTCAAGACGGCAACACTTCCGGGATCATTCTCGCCAGCGAGTTGTTTAAGGAGTACTCCTTATGAGTAGACGCCATTCCGCCCTCGTGTGGATCACGTTTTTTGTTCTCTGCATTCTTATTTCCTGCGGTGCCGCTCTCGCCGATGAAGGCATGTGGCTGTTCAATGCCTTCCCCAAGGAACGAGTCCAGCAGAAGTACGGCTTCGAACCCACCCAGGCGTGGCTGGACCACGTGCGGCTCTCCTCGGTGCGCTTCAACAATGGAGGGTCGGGATCGTTTGTCTCGGCCAATGGGTTGACATTCACCAACCATCACATAGGGGCGCAGTGCGTGCAGCAGCTCTCGACCCACGGCAGGGACTACATGAAGGGCGGCTTCTATGCCGCTACGCAGGCGGATGAGGCCCGCTGCCCCGACCTGGAGCTCAACGTGTTACAGAAAATCGAGGACGTCACCGGGCGCATCCAGTCGGCTGCGCGTCCCGGCATGAGCGCGGCGGAGGCAGGCCAGGCGCAACGGGCGGCCATGTCGGCGGTGGAGCAGGAATGCGCTTCCCAAACCGGCTTGCGATGCGACGTGGTCACCTTGTACTCGGGGGAACGCTATCACCTCTATCAATACAAAAAGTACACCGATGTGCGCCTCGTATTCGCGCCCGAGTTTGATATGGCTTTCTTCGGCGGTGATCCGGACAACTTCACCTATCCGCGTTACGACCTGGACATCACTTTCTTCCGGGTTTACGAGAACGGCCAGCCGGCCAAGATCACGAATTTTTTTCGCTGGTCCTCCAGCGGGGTCAAGGATAACGACCTGATCTTCGTCTCCGGCAATCCCGGTTCTACCGGGCGTTTGCTGACCGTGGCGCAGCTGGAATTCCTGGGTGACGTGGATTACCCCTCGCGGCTGGAAAGCTATGCCCGCCGTATCCGGCTGCTGCAGCAGTTCGCCGGATCTTCCGCGGAGAACGCCCGCATCTCGCAGGAAGAGTTGTTTTCCTATCAGAATGCGCACAAGGCAATCACCGGCTATCTTTCCGGGCTGAAAGATCCGCAGCTGATGGCGGAAAAGCGAGACGCGGAGCAGAAGCTGCGCGGCTTTGTGAACTCGCGCTCCGAGCTGAAGAACAAGGTGGGCGATCCCTGGGACCAGATTGCCGCCGCGGTCCAGGTAAACCGCGATATCTATCTTCCGTTGACGTACCTGGAACGGCGGCGGGGATTCAACTCGGAGATGGCAAGCTACGCGCGCGACCTGGTGCGGGCTGCCAGCGAAAAGAAGAAGCCCAATGGCGAGCGCCTGCGCGAATACCGCGATTCAGGCCTGCCCTCGCTGGAACAACACCTGTTCTCAAGCGCCCCTATTTACAAATCGCTGGAAACGGCGGAGTTGGCCGACTCGCTAGCCGAAATGCAGGAGAAGATGGGCGCCGATAATGCGGTCGTGGCTAAGGTCCTGAACGGCAAAAGCCCCCGCGAAGTGGCGGAGCAGCTCATTTCCGGAAGCAAGCTCGACGAGGTCGCGGTGCGCAAGCAGCTGTACACGGGCGGGGAGGCGGCCATCCAAGCGAGCCAGGACCCGCTCATCGTGCTCATGCGCAACATTGATCCCGAGGCACGCGCCGTGCGCAAGCAGTTTGATGACCAGGTGGATTCGGTCACGCGAATTCAGGGAGCACAGATTGCTAAAGCGCGATTCCAGCAGGGCGGGTTCAACGAGCCTCCGGACGCCACCTTCACGCTGCGGCTCAGTTATGGCGCGGTGCGCGGCTACACGGAAGCGGGCAAGCCAGTTCCCTACTTCACCACCCTGGGCGGCGCCTTTGAGCACGCGGCAGCGCATGGCCATCAGCCGCCTTACCAGCTGCCTGCAAGCTGGACGAGCCACAAATCCCAACTCAACCTGTCTACGCCGCTGAACTTCGTCTCCACCGCCGACATCATCGGCGGCAACTCGGGCAGTCCCACGGTAAATCGCGGGGGCGAAGTGGTGGGCATTATTTTCGACGGCAACATCCAGTCGCTGCCTTGGAACTTTCAATACGACGACAAGCAGGGCCGCGCCGTGCACGTGGATTCGCGGGGCATCCTCGAGACTTTACGCAACGTCTATGGCGCTGCGCGGCTGGCCAGCGAACTGCAGGGAGAAAGTGGAAACGCCTCCGCGCCGCTGCCCCACCAGCATCATCGCGGTCGCAAGCCCTAGGCGGGCGAGCAGGCGCGGTACGCGGCAGCTTACAGCTTGCTGCGCAATAAGCTGATCACGTCGTCGGAGGTCACAATCCCGTTCAGGCGGCCGTCGTCGTCCACCACCGGCAGCGTGAGCAGGTTGTATTTGTCGAACAGCTCCGACACTTCTCTCTCATTGGCATCGGCGTGGCAGGAGATGAGCGGCTGCGCCGCCAGCGACATGAGTTGCGTGTCGGGTGTGGCCAGGACCAGCTTCGAAAGGGGCACGGCGCCCAGCAGTTTGTTTTGCTCGTCCACCAGGAAAATGGTGCTCACGGTCTCTACGCCGCCCTCAAAGCTGCGCAGCTTCTCGATGGCATCGTGCACGGTGGCGGGCGGCTGCAGCGCGATGAACTCTGTGGTCATGCGCCCCGCGGCGGTGTTCTCCCGGAATTCCAGAAGTTCACTGACCTCGTGCCGCTCCTCCGGCTCCATCTCCTCCAGGATTTCTTCCGTCGTTTCCTCGGGAAGGTTCTTGAGCAAGTCGGCGGCGGCGTCGGGATCCATCTCCTCGACGATGTCGGCGGCGCGCTCGGAATCGAGGGATTCGAGGATGTCGGCCTGCAGCCGCGGCTTGATCTCCTCCAGCGCCTCGGCCGCCACCCCCTCGTCCAGGGTCTCGAAGACGGCCTCGCGCTCCTCCGGCGAAAGTTCTTCGACGATATCCGCGATATCGGCAGGATGGAGTTTGGCCAGGCGTTCGTGGGCAATTCGCAGCTTCACCCGCCGGGCGGGGTCGGTCTCGATCAGGTCCACGAATTCCCAGGGGATTTCGCGGGGCGGAAGGCGGCGCAACAGCGCCCGCAAGGCGAAGCGGGGCAGCAAGCCACGCAACAGGCGGCGCACGGCTCCGCGCGCGCCCACGTCCACCCCGCCGACTTTCAGCACCACGTGGTTGTTGACGGATTCCTGGTGCAGGTCCACGTCGTTCACCCGCACCACCTTGCGGCCGTGCACGTCGATAATCTGCTGATCGAGCAGGTCGCGCTCGAGCAGAAGCAGGCCCTCGGGGCCGGGCGGCGGCTCCCAGTCGCCGATCAGGGTGGCAGCGCGCACCCCGTCCTGGATCGAGGTCACCACGCTGAGGGGGAGCAGGCGGTCGCCCCGGCGGGTTTTGACCAGCAGCCCGGCCACCCGCAGCGGGTCTTCCTGGGGACGCATGGCCACTTCACGCACACGGCCGCTCGCGCCCGAGGGATCGAATACCGGCGAGCCGAGCAGATCGGTGAGGGCCACTGTCTCGTGCATGGTGCCGAGAATACAAGAGCTTGAAACTGCAATCTACAGCGTTGCGTTGACATTTGCCCGGCACGGCAGGCAAACTACCGCCCTGCCGTGGGGCCAGGACAGCGCACCAGCGGCAGTCTCGGCAATCGTTCCTGGGCGACGCCGGCTGCGGGTGGGGGCGAGTGCCGGACCGAACACTTTGAACATCTCCAACATGGCCGACAACCGGGTCGCCTACTCGCTGGATTCCACCCTGGACAGCGTCAACCAGGCGGAGGAAACCGCCACCCGGATGGCCAGCAAAGCGGGCTTCGAGGAAGACGCGGTCATGCAGATTTCGATGGCCGTGCGCGAAGCCGCCATCAACGCCGTGTTGCATGGGAACGCATACGACCCGGGGAAGAAAGTAGGACTGGTTTTTGAGAAGACGCCGGACGCGCTGGTGATCACCGTCACCGATCAGGGGAAGGGGTTGGATCCGAGCACCCTTCCGGATCCGCTGGCTCCCGAGAACCTGCTCAAAACCTCCGGACGCGGCATTTTTCTGATCCGTTCCTTTATGGACGAGGTTCAGTTTCGCAAGCTTCAGCCCGGAACCGAAATCAAACTGATTAAGCATGTGCCCGGCGCAGACCGGCACAACAAGGAGGCTTCCCAGTGACAATGAAGGCGAACACGCGCCAGGTAGACGGAGTGACCATTGTGGACCTGAGCGGGCGCATCACCCTTGGCGAGGGCAGCGTGCTGCTGCGCGATACGGTGCGCGACATTATCTCCAAGGGCAACAAGAAGATTCTGTTGAACCTGGCCGACGTGAACTATATCGACAGTTCGGGCATTGGCGAACTGGTGAGCGCCTTCACCACCGTCCGCAACCAGGGTGGCGAGCTCAAACTGCTGCGCCTGACCAAGAAGGTCCACGACCTGCTGCAGATCACCAAGCTGTACACCGTCTTCGACGTGAAGGACGACGAAAGCGCCGCCATTAAGGCGTTCAAGTAAGCGGGTGGCGCGCCGGGACGGTCCGCCGCGCCTTCTCCTCCCCCCAGCACCTGCCTCCCAAATCGACCCGCGCGGGACCACGCTTGGCCATTCTTGCCGCTCCTGGGGGCGGGGGCTTCATTAACATTGTCCCCAGGGTCACCCATGCTGCGCCTTGTGGTCAGCACGATCCTGCTTTTTGCGGCCCTGGTGTGCACGGCCGGCGCCGAAACGTGTATTGATGTCGCTGAAGCCGCTCAGCACATCGGCAAGGTGCGGTGCGTAACCGGCGTGGTCAAGGGAATTGGGCAGAGCCGGAGCGGCGTCACCTTCATCAATTTCTGCGAAGACTACGCCCAATGCCCGTTCACGGCCGTGGTTTTCCCCCGCGACTTACGCCACGTGGGCGACGTGCGAAATCTGGTCGGCAAGCAGGTACAAATCAACGGCAAGCTGCGCCTTTACGATGGCAGACCGGAGATCGTCTTGCGGCGCCCTCGACAACTGGGCGGCAAGTTTGCCAAGCTGCCGCCCGTTCCCAAGGACTACGACGTAGAAAAGCGCGGCCGCTTTAGCGCCGGCCGCTATGCTCATCCCAAGGCAGCGCGCAGCGCCGCACACGCCGGACGCAAATCGAACGATGGCGGAATTCCCGCCGAGGAACCGGTGGAAGAGTAGATCCTGGCCCTACACCATGCCCCGCCGCAACTCTTCCAGCGGATAGAAGGTGCCCCGCCACACCACGCCACCCCGCCACAGGGTCAGGATCATCGAGCGAAGAATGGCGTAGAAGAACAGCAGGGCCGCAATGGGGTGCAGAAAGAAATACGGCGGCGAAACCTCGCCATTACGCCATGCCCCAACATAGATAAAAAACAGGGAGACCAGCGCGACGGCGTACCCGCTGCGGCTCCATCCCGGGGCGAACCAGACGCCTGCAAAGGGCGCAAGGTTCAAGAAGAGCAGCGCCACGCAAGCGCCTATGGCGCGGGGCCAGCGAAACCGCAGCAGCGAGAACATGTTCTTGGTGAGGTTGCCGACAATGCCCATCGCGCCTTTCGCCCAGCGCACGGAAATCAAGTCGGCGCCAATCACAAAATCCTGTCGGAACCCATTCTCCTTGATCAACTTACCTAGCTTCATATCATCCAATACTTCAAAGCGCAGGCGGCGGTGCGTACCAATGGAGTCGTACACGCTGCGGCGCACCAGGTTGAACGCGCCGAAACCGATGTGGTCGCGCGTAGTCGGATCGGACACCTTCCACGGACGGTGCCCGAAGAAGAACAGGATGCGGAAGAAAATGAGCATCATCCGTTCGCCCACGCCGCGCATGATGAGCCGGGGTGCCAGAACCAGGTGGTCGGAGCCGGTGGACTGGGCAAAGGCCAGGGCGCGGCGCAGGCAGTCGGGGCGAAAGAAGATGTCGCCATCGGTGAACAGCAGCCAATCGCCGGTGGCGTGCTGGGCGGCGGTCCACATCGCATGCGGCTTGCCCATCCAGCCGGCGGGAAGCTCGCGCACGTGCAGCGCGCGCAGACGGCCCGAGGAACCTGATTGCGCGGCGTCCATAAGAGCGGCGGTACGGTCCGAGGAGCGGTCGTCCACGGCAATAATCTCGAGCGAGCGGTAGTCCTGCGCGACCAAAGAGCCCAGGGTTTGAGCAATGCTCTCCTGCTCATTGCGCGCGGGCACAATCACGGAAACCAGCGGCCCCTCGGCCGGGGCTGGGTCCCAGGAGGCGCGGGAAATGTCGGCGATATTGCGCATTCCAGCGCCGGCATCCAGCACGCGGGACGCCCACGCCAGGGCCAGGAGTGCGCCCGCGATCCACCACGCGTACATCATTCCGCGACAGCTCCGGCAGGCTTCGCCAAGGGAGGCGCGTAACGCATGCCAAAAAACAGGATGGCCGACGAAATCACGATGGCCACGATGGCGGTGGCAAATCCATAGCCCAGCGACTTGCGGTCGCTGATAAGACCGATCAGCGTGGGCGAGAGCGCGTCGCCCAGCAGGTGAATCACAAAAATATTCACGGCCACGGCGGTGGCCCGAATGTGCGCGCCGACCGAGTTCACCACGGCCGCATTCAGAGGGCCGGTATTGATCAAGAGGAAGAATTCCGCCAGGAAGATTCCGGGAAACATGAGGCTGCCGGTAGCGTACAGGGCGACCAGCATGGCCGGCAGGGCCAGCGCCATGCCCGCGGCGGAAAGCCAATAGTAGGCTGCCGCCGAGCGGCGCAGAAGCCGGTCTCCCAGCCACCCTCCCACCAGTGTCGCCACCGTGCCATTGAACGCAGTGATCCCGCCGAACAACTGGTTAGCGCGCGCGAGAGGGTAGCCGCGCACCCGCGACAGGAAGGTGGGCATCCACACCGAGAGCCCGCCCAGGGCGAAGGTCATGCTGGCCATCCCTAAGGTAGCGGTCCAGAACGCGGGATTGCGGGCCAGCCCGCGCAAGGTGCCGCGCTCGGGGGTTTCGCTCAAGGCATCGTGGCTGCCGCGCACCGGCTCCGGAACCAGCAGCATGGCGGCAGCGAGCAGGAGGCCGGGGATCCCCCCCACCAGGAACGGCGCGCGCCAGCCATAGGCGGTGCCGAGCTGCCCTCCGATCAGGTATCCCAGGGCTGTGCCCACCGGAATGGCAATGTAAAACATAGCAAAAATGCGCCCGCGCCTTTCTGTACCGAACATGTCGGCCAGAAAAGCCGGCGCGATGGTGCCGAAGGTTGCTTCCCCGATTCCAACCAGGGCGTGGCGCAGCAGCAGCGCGTCGAAGGTGTGAGTGATGGCGGTCAACAGCGTCGCCACGCTCCACAAGATGGCGCCGCCAACGATGATCCACTTGCGCGCATAACGGTCCGCCAGCAGCCCAACCAGCGGCGCTGCGACCATGTAGCAGAGAAAGAATGCCGTGGTCAGGAATCCAAACTGCGCGTCGCTACGGTGAAACTCGGCTTGCACCAGAGGTTGCACCGCGAACAGCACCGAGCGATCAATGTAGTTGAAAAAATTGAGGCCGGTGAGCAGGACCAGGGCTAGGCGTGCATAGCTGCGGGGCGGCATGCCGAGGCCGGACTATAGCATGCACAAAGCTATGAGCCGCCATTGCGGCGCGGCGAAGTCTTAGGGCCGCCGCGGGCGGCTTTGGGACGAGGCCAGCGCGCGGTGACGACGGTGCCGATGCCGCCGCGCGGACGGAACTCCCCGATCACCTCGGCCCACACCGGCCGCGCCCAGCGCGCCACGTCTTCCAAGACCCGGTTCACGATGTTCTCCTGAAAAATTCCCAGGTTACGGTATGCCAGCAGGTATTCCTTGAGCGACTTCAGTTCCAGGCACAGCTTGTCGGGCATGTAGCGGATTTTCAGGACGCCGAAATCGGGCAGCCCGGTCTTGGGGCACACCGAGGTGAATTCGGGCACGTCCACGACGATCTCGTAGCCGGGAAACTGGTTGGGCCAGGTCTCAATCGCGGGAAAGCGGGCGTTGAGGCCAGCGGCGGCGTGCTCCGCGGTATAGCGGGCTTTCGGAGCCATGAAAGCATTGTAGCGGGTGCGGACGCGGCCCGCTTAGGCCGCCAACTCGCTCCTGTCCGGCGGCTGCAGCTTGACGGGCACCGGTTCTGGCCGGCGCAGCGGCAGCCTGCCTCCGGTTACCTGCCTTTCGAGCGCGGCATTGAGTTCCGCCCCGATCAGGATGACCAGCGACGTCCAGTAGAACCACACCAAGAGGGCGATGGCGGCGCCGAGCGTGCCATAGGTCTTATTCAGGTGCGCCACCGAGCGGAAGTAAATCCCCAACAGGAAGGAAAGGCCGATCCATCCGCCCACCGCCAGTAGGGCGCCGGGTAGGGTGCGCAGAAATTTCTGCCGTACGTTCGGCGCCACGAAATACAAAATCTCGATTGCCAGCACGGTGAAGATCACGGCTACCGACCAGCGCACGTAGGGCCAGAGGAGGACGAAAACCGGGGCAAGGTCTACCTTGCCGGCGACCCAGGCTCCAAATTGCGGCCCAACGATCATGGCGGCCAGGGCCAGCACCATGAGCGACCCGATCAGGAACGTCAGTCCAATGGCCAAGGGCCGGGTATGCCAGTACGGCCGGGTTTCAGGAACATCGTAGGCAACATTGAGGGCTTCGATCATGCTGGCGAAGCCGCTGGATGCTGCCCAGATGGTGGCCAGGATGCCGAAGGTGAGAGCGCCGGGATGTGAAGTGATCACGTCGCGGACGATCTTACGGATCAGACCCATGCTCTCCGCCGGCACCACGCGCGCCATGGTGGCCAGGATCTGGTTGAAAAGATCGGGGATGGGAAGATAGCCCACCACCGCGGCCAGCATCATCAACAGCGGGAACAATGAAAGCACGAAGTAATAGGAAAGACCCGCGGCGAACGCCATGGTGTGCTTGCCGGTAACATCGCCGGCAGCATTGCTGAAGGCGCGCTTAATTTGGATCCACTGCATCGGAATTCATTCCCCTAACCGTCAGATGTCGCGCCGGCGGGGCGGAGATGCCGCGACCGGCCAGCCCTGCCCGACATCTAAGAGTTGAATCTTTCTCGTACTTGGGAAGACAACAGCGAAGGTAGGGCGGACGGCTGTAAGACCGGCTATGGTGGTAACTTAGTGGTTAGCGACAATTAGCGGCGCGCGTCTCTGCATGGCATTGCCGCCTCCAAAACGGACCTTCATCGCGCGACATCGCGGCTGGCTGCTCGCGCTGGCTGTCGTGGCCGCCGTGGTGTTGCTGGCGGCGTTTGTCTCCTTCGGGCGCGCCACGATCCCGGTACGCGCCATCCGCGTGACTCGCGGCATGATTCGCACCGTCATTTCGACCAACGGAAAGATCGAACCGGTGTTTGCCTTTGAGGCGCACGCTCCAGCCGCCGCGCAGGTACGACGCGTCCTGGTGCGCGAGGGGGACACGGTCAAAGCAGGTCAGCTCCTGATGGAACTGGACCCCAGCCAGGCGCGGGCGCAGGCCGCGCGCGCGCTCGCGCAATTGCGGAGCGCCGAGGCCGACGCCGCGGCAGTCAAGTCCGGGGGCACCCAGGAAGAAGTGCTGACCACACAGGCCGAGCTGACCAAGGCGAAGACCGACCGTGACGCTGCGCAGCATAATCTCGAAGCCATGCGACGCCTGGAGAAAGAAGGCGCGGCCTCACCCGGCGAGGTGCGCGACGCCGAGAATCAACTCACCCGGGCCGAAGCCCAGCTCAACCTGCTGAACCAAAAGCTCAGCAACCGCTACTCCAGCCCGGAGGTGCAGCGCAGCCAGGCACAACTGGAAGACGCGCGCGCTTCGTACGCGGCCGCGCAGGACCTGCTGCAGCATTCCCTCATCCGCACCTCGGTTTCCGGGATTGTTTATTCCCTTCCCATCCGCGCCGGCGCTTACGTGAACACCGGCGACCTGCTGGTCCAGGTATCCGACCTGCGCAAGGTGCAGGTCAGGGCGTTCGTGGATGAGCCCGACGTCGGCCGGTTGTCGCCGGGGGAGCGCGTCGAGGTCACCTGGGATGCGACCCCCGGGCGCACCTGGCAAGGGCGGGTGAGCCGCACGCCCTCGGAGCTGCGGATGCATGGCACGCGCAATGTGGGCGAGGTGACGTGCGAGGTGGACAACGGGGACTTGCGGCTGCTGCCCAACGTGAATGTGAACGTCACCATCATTACCGCCCAGCACAGCGATGTTTTGACGCTTCCGCGCGAAGCCGTGCATCAGGATGAGGAGCAGCCGTATGTGCTGCAAATCGTGAACGGTGAATTGAAGCGCAGGAACGTGCGGGTGGTGACTTCAAACCTGACGATGGCGGAGATCACCGACGGATTGCCGGATAACGCGGAGGTCGCGCTGGGCTCCCTGAACTCCCAGCCGTTGCGGGACGGCTCTCCGGTGCGCGTGGTGCGTTGATGGGCCGGGTGATGAAGAAGAAACTTATCTTTGCGCTGGTATTTTATTTTGCGTTGCTGGGAAGCGGCACGGCGGCGGAAGCCGCGGATGTAGCCGCGCAGTCGCTGCTCTCGGCCGGACGCGTGGACGTCGCCATCTCCGATCTGCGCTCCCATCTCAAGACTGCCCCGCAAGATGCCCGCGCCTACCACCTGCTCTGCCGCGCCTACTATCACGTGCAGCAGTGGGATGAGGCCATTGCGGCCGGACAAAAAGCGGTGGAGCTGGAGCCAGGCAACAGCGAATATCACCTGTGGCTGGGGCGGGCTTACGGGCAGAAGGCAGAGCGGGCCAGCTGGTTTGCCGCCATCGGGCTCGCCAAGAAGGTCCGCAGGGAATTCGAGCAGGCGGTCCACCTGGATCAAAGCAGTGTGAGCGCGCGCTCCGACCTGGCCCAGTTCTACGCCGAGGCCCCGGGCTTTCTGGGTGGCGGCAAAGATAAGGCGCGCACTCAGGCGCAGCAGATTGCCGCGCTCGACTCGGCGGCCGGGCTGCAGATCGGCGCCATGGTGGCGGAGAAGGAAAACAATTTTCCCGCCGCCGAGAACCAGTATCGCAGCGCCATCAAAGCCAGCGGCAACCAGGCCGGATACTGGTTGGATCTGGCCTCCTTCTACCGGCGCCGGGGGCGCTTCGACCAGATGGAAGATGCCATCCGGCAGGCCAGCTCGGCGGAAGTACGTCGCGGGGATATGTACCTGGATGCAGCCCAACTGCTGTATCGCGCTGGGCGCAACTTCCCCGCCGCCGTGCAACTGCTGCGCACCTACCTGGCCTCGGACACAAAGTCGGAGGATGCCCCCGCTTTCCAGGCTCATTATCTGCTCGGCAGCATCCTGGAAAAGCAGGGTGACCGCCAGGGCGCAGTCGAGGAATACCGGGCGGCGCTGGCCCTGGCGCGGGAGTTCGACTCGGCGCGCCAAGCGTTAGAGCGCTTAAGCCGCTAGCCGCGCAACCTCACGGGCCGCTGGCGGCCTGCGGTGGCGGGGCAAGTTGTTATACTCGCCTGCTTCTTCTCATTCGATATTTCCCTGCCCTGAAGGTGATCCGATGAGAACCTTTTTCCGCCTCTTTGCGCTCCGGCGGTGCCCCTGGTTGCTCGCCGCCGGCCTGCTGACGGCTGCCACATCGGCGGGCGCTCAAACCCTCACGCTGAAGCGCGCGGTCGAGCTGGCGCTGGCCCACAGCAGCGCGCTGGCGGCCAGCACGGCCGATCAAGTGCAAGCGCTGGAAACGTATCGCGAGGCCCGCGGCGCCTTCATTCCGCAGGTGGCGGTGGGCTCGGGCCTGGCCTATTCCTACGGGTTCCCGCTGAGCCTGGAAGGCTCCGCTCCCACCATTTTCAACGTCACCTCGCAATCGCTGCTGTTGAATCCGGCGCAACGCCAGTTCACGCGTGCCGCCAAGGCGCAGTGGAGCGCCTCCGGGAGCCAGCTCAAAGACCAGCGCAGCCAGGTGGTGCTGGAAACCGTGCTCACCTATGCCGAGCTGGAATACTGGCAGAAGAAGCTGGACCTGTGGCAACACGAACTTGAGACCAGCCAGCACATGGAACAGGCGGTGATGCGGCGCGTTCAGGAAGGGGTTGATAAGCCGCTGGACCAAACCAAGGCGAAGCTGGCGACCGCTCAAGTACGCTTGCGCCTGGCGCAGGGACAAGGGGCGTCCGATGAATTGCGCACGCACCTGGCGCAGCTGACCGGGCTTCCGCCGCAACAGATCGCCACCGCGGCGCCCAGCATGCCGGCCATTCCGGACGCGCCGGCGCCTGAGGATGCGGTTCGCCAGGCCGTGGACAGCAGTCCGGCGCTGCGGGCAGCGGATGAAAGCGCGCGCGCCAAGGAATTGCGTGCCCTGGGCGAGCACCGGCTGCTCTATCCCGCCATCGACGTGGTGCTGCAATACGGGCTCATCAATACCTCTCTGACCAACTATGAGCAGTTCTTCGTGCCGGGATCGTTTCAGACGCACAATACGACCGCCGGCCTGCTTGTCCGATTTCCATTTTTCAATGCGTCGCAGAAAGCTCACGCCCGCGCTGCCGATGCCGAGGCGGTGCGCGCCCGCCGCGATGCGGAAAGCGCCAAAAATAAATTGACGCTGGACACACTGAAGCTCGAGCACGGCGTGCAGCAAGCCGCGGCCGCACGCGAGGTTGCCAGCCTGCAGGCGCAGCTGGCCGGCTCCGAACAGCAGGCCGCAGAGACCCGCATGCAATCGGGAACCGCTACGTTGAAGGAAGCGGAAAGCGCGGTACTCGAAGCCGAAGAGCGCTCCGCCGCCCTGCTCGATGCCGATTTCGAGCTGCAGCGTTCGCAATTGCAGCTGCTGCGGGCCACCGGGGCGCTGGAGGCCTGGGCACTGGGATCTCCGTAGCCGCCGCGCCGCTGCCTTCCCGAAAACCGCCATACGCCAGCCCGCAAACGCGCATGGCCACCCGGCTATAATTGTTTTTTCCCGCAGACGCCTGCGCATCTCCCGATATCCGGCGGTTTCATGATCCAAACCTTATTCGGAAGCCTCGAGCAGAAACCCAGTTTTCTCGACCGCATGAAGGAAGCGGTCACGCGCACCCGCGAGAACCTGAGTGAGCGCATTGACAGCGTGGTTGCTTTCACCAAGGAGATTGATCGGGACACCCTCGACGATCTGGAAGCGACGCTGATTGGCGCCGACCTGGGCGCCACCACCACCCACGAAATCCTCGGTCATTTGAAAGAAAAGGCGGACCGCAAGCAGATCAAGGACGTGACGGAGCTCAAGCGGCTGCTGCGGGAAGAGATTCTCGCTATCTTGTCGCAGGCGAACATGCAGCCGGTACAAAGAGTGGATGGCACGCCGGAGGTGATCGTCGTGGTGGGCGTGAACGGCACCGGCAAGACGACCACCATCGGCAAGCTGGCGCAGGTTTTTCGCGCGCAGGGCAAGACGGTGCTGCTTTGCGCCGCCGATACGTTTCGCGCCGCCGCCATCGAGCAACTGGAGATTTGGGGGCAGCGCACCGGCACCGAGGTCATCAAGACCAAGCCTGGCGGCGATCCCTCGGCCGTGCTGTTTGATGCGTTGCAGTCGGCGAAGGCCCGCAACACCGATTACGTGATCGTAGACACCGCCGGCCGCCTGCACACCAAGAC
>JAMXLI010000348.1 GCA_024281115.1 Terriglobales bacterium
AATGCATCGCACAAAGTGAAACCATAGGCCTTGGAAACTTCATTCACGTGTCACGGAACACGGCGATTCGGCCGCCAACCAAACTTCCAGATGTTATTGGCGGGATCGCGGTAGCTGGTGACGCAGAGCATTGTCATCAACGCGGACAGTAACAAGCTGCCGAGCCCGTAAAATAGTTCAAGAACGATCCCCAGAGGAGAGCCTGGGGCGAATACGGAAACGTTTGGGTCCGTGGGTTTGTAACGGACCATGACCCTGTTTCCGGCTCGCAGCCGGGCACGGTTGATGTGCGGTCAGATTTCCGGAACTTGCTCCGTATCGGCGGTCCGCAACGTAGTATTCGTACCTGACGGATGTTCCCGACCTGACGCCTCGAGAGACCGACACAATATGGCCCGGCGCGCTTGGCCAGTTCCACGCAGCCTCCTGTTGGTAAATCGTGAGCGGTACCTCAACGATCAGCGCTATTCCCACGACGAATGAGAAGATCGCCGCGCCTCCGCTGAATACAATCCCACCAACCGATCTTTTTGGCGGCGATTGCAGGTGTGTACTCCATTGATGGCTTCGAAAGGCGGTGCGAAGTGTACATCAACGTGAAACAGGAGGGATTTGGTGGACCTGGTCGGGATCGAACCGACGACCTCTTCCATGCCATGGAAGCGCGCTCCCAGCTGCGCCACAGGCCCACGAGTCCGAGAGGCGGAATAGTTAAATTGTCGCCCACGCACTGGGCTTAGTCAACTCGCGGTCGGGAGCGCGGGAGAGTAGCGCCAACATCCTGCTCGCGGGCAGCGCGGGCCGAAACCCCCGCCCTTCCACGCCGAGTTGGAATTCAAGGAATGTCCCGCTGCTTGGGGTGGCGGCGAAGCGACTTTTGAATGGACTTCCACCGTTGCCGTTCTTCGCGGGCCAGGCGCCCGTCGAATTTTCGCTCCAGATACGCCCCTTCGCGTTGCAGCTTCTGGTAATTTGCCAGCCGCTCGCCGTCGAGCTGGCCCTGGACTGCACAGCCCGGCTCGGTGGTGTGGGAGCAATCGCGAAAACGGCACGACTGCGCCCATTGCTGAACCTCCGCAAAGCTGGCGCCCGGGCTTGGGTCGCCGGTCCACAGCTGAATTTCCCGGAGACCGGGCATGTCGATGAGCAGCCAGCCGCCCGGCATCAGCAACAACTCGCGGCGGGTGGTGGTGTGCCGGCCGCGCTGATTCGCGGGGCGCACGGCGCCGGTGCTCTGCCGTTCCTCGCCGAGCAACCGGTTCACCAGCGTGGATTTTCCCACTCCCGAAGAGCCGACGAGCGCGCCGGTTTCTCCCGCACGCAACAGGCCGGCGAATTTCTCCAGCCCTTTGCCTGAGGCCGCGCTTACCGGCAGAACCGGTGTCCCCGGGCTTAGACGTTGCGTCTGGCACACCAGAAACTCGAGATCCAGGGCCAGAGCGGATGCCAGGTCCGCCTTGTTGAGCAGAATCACCGGACGCGCGCCGCTGTTGTGCGCCAGTTCGAGATAACGCTCGATGCGGCGCAGGTTGTAGTCGCGGTCGATCCCACTTACGATGAACAGCACGTCCACGTTCGCCGCCAGGACCTGCCTACGCGGTTCTTTTCCCGGCTGCTTACGGAGCAGGGCCGATCGGCGCGGGAGGACGCGCTCGATGACCGGCGTATGGGGGCGCAACGCCACCCAGTCGCCCACCGCCGGCCACTCCCTCGAAGAATGCCGGAGGCGGCCACTGGGACGGACCTCAAGCTCGCCGCTTTGAGTCCATGCCAGAAAGCATTCGCGGCTGGAGGAGACAATGCGTGCGGGAACACCGTCGCGCAGATCTTCCTGGAAAAATGCATCCCAACCTAAGTCGGATAGAACCATGGTGACCTGATCCTCGCGTGCTTGGAACCGTGGGAAGACAAGCCACCCGCTCTCGCCTACGCGGGGTGGCGATGGTCCGAGGCAGGATCAGGCAATGACCGTCAGAGGCGCTCCGTGTAGAAGGCCATCGTAGCATGAACTCGCGGATCGGCCCGCCACTTTGCGGGCATGCCCCAAAACCAGTATGCTCAAAGGATTAGGGTGCCTGCCCGGAGCCTGCTCGGGCGCGGCAGGGTGGAGCAAAGCTCGATGAAATTCAACTTTGGCAGCCTGGGGGTAGCGGCATTGTTGCTGGCCGGGGCAGCGCCGGCCCAAACCAACAATGCGCCCGCGTCAGGGCAGCAACCGGTGGCCTACGCCGCCGCCAGCGAAGTGAACGCGCTGCTGGGACAGCTGGAATCCACCGCGCAATCCGCCACCGCCGCGCTCTCGCGGATGCGAATCAACAAGTGGAAGACGGACTCGGGGACTAAGCAGCAGGAACAGGCGAACGCCGAGTCGATTCAACGCAACCTGCAGACCGCCATGCCCGGGCTTATCGCGGCGGTGCGCTCCAACCCCGACGACTTGGCGGCCAGCTTCAAACTGTTTCGCAATCTGGACGCGCTCTACGATGTGATGGGCAACCTGGCCGAATCGGCCGGCGCATTTGGGCCGCGCGACGATTACCAGGCGCTGGAAGGCAGCTTCAACAACCTCGACCGGCTGCGGCGCAGCTTCGCGGACCGCGTGGAATCGCTGGCCGTCTCGCAGCAGGCGGAACTGGGGCGCCTGCGCGGCCAGGTACGCTCCATGCAGGCGGCCGCGCCGCCGGCGCCGCCCAAGAAGGTCATCGTTGACGACAATGAGCCGGCCAAGAAACCGGTGCACAAGCGCAAGCCCGCCGCCAAGGCGAAGACGGCCACGCCCGCCGGAGATGCCAGCAATGCGAACTCCGGCGCCAAACCTC
>JAMXLI010000349.1 GCA_024281115.1 Terriglobales bacterium
CAGGTTTACCCCAAGCGCGCTCACTATCACCGGGGCATCGAGCACGTGATTCCGGCCGAGGAGATGTGCGTCAAGCTGCGCTACGCCTTGCGGGCACGGCGCGACCCGCATTTCGTGATCGCGGCGCGCACCGACGCCATGATCACCCACGGTTTTACCGAAGGTGTTCGCCGCGCCCGGCTTTATGCCGAGGCGGGCGCCGACATGGTGATGATCTTCCCTAACACCGTGGCGGAAGCCCGGGAAGCGCCAAAATTGATCCCCGCGCCCCTCATCTTCGTGAACAGCGAGGGCAATCGCGCCGGGCGTCCCATCTTCCCCGTCCAGGAACTGGAAGCGATGGGATACAAGATGGTGAACGACGCCATTAGCGCCATCAACGTGGTCTTCAAAAGCGTGAAAGAGCTTTTCTTGCAATTGAAGAACCAAGGGCGCACCGGGATGGACCAGAAGGTCTTCGTGAATGTGCGCAAAGAGCTCGAGGACACCATCGGTCTGGAAGATTTCTACCGCATCGAAGAGGACACCGTGGAAAAGCCGGGCGTTGCCAACGATTAACCCGCTCGCGTTGTAATCGCGTCCGCCTACCGCGGAACGGACGAGTATCGAATGGTGATGTGGCCACAAACTTATTTTTCGGTGCGCGGCAGCCTTGCGCTCTCCGGCCTGGTGGCGGCCTCGCCCATCCTCGTCTTGCTGCTCACCCTGGGCGTGCTCCGCATGTATGCCTGGAAGGCAGCGCTCCTTGGCCTGGCCACCGCGATGGTGGTGGCCTTGGTGGCCAACCACATGCCACTCGGAATGACGCTGGGCGCCATGGCTTACGGCGCAGCCTTCGGCTTGTTCCCCATTGCCTGGATTATCTTCTGGACGATCCTGCTCTACCGCTTGACGGTGGAAACGGGAAAGTTCGGAATTATCAAGGACTCGCTTGGGCGTCTCACGCGGGACTCCCGACTGCTGGCGCTGCTCATTGCCTTCGCGTTCGGCGCGTTTATCGAGGGTGCGGCGGGCTTCGGCACTCCCGTGGCGCTCGCCTCGTCCATGCTGGCCGGCTTGGGCTTCGCCCCGGAATACGCCGCCGGACTTTGCCTGCTGGCCAACACCGTACCGGTGGCATTTGGGTCGCTGGGTGTTCCGCAAGTGACCCTGGCGGCCGTCACCGGGCTCTCGCTGCGCGACCTGAGCGCGAACGTAGGCCGGATCTGCGCGCCCGTTTCGCTGTTCATTCCCGCCTACCTGGTCATGGTTCTGGGCGGCTGGAGCGCCTTGCGGACGGTGCTTCCGGCGGCAGCCGTATGCGGGGTCGTGTTCGCCAGCGTTCAGTTCAGTGTCTCTACCCTCCTTGGCCCTTACCTGACCGACATTCTCGCGTCCCTGGCCACCCTGCTGTGCCTGGCCGCGCTATTCACGTTCTGGCAACCGAAAGATTGGCAGCGGTTCGCGCTGCAGGGCGCAAGCGGGAGCCCGCGGCACAGAAACGCAGAGATCATCAGCGCGGCGGTTCCCTACCTCGTGCTGGTGGCGCTGATCCTCCTGTGGGGATGGGGAACCGCCAAAGCGTGGCTCGACCATGCCACCCTGTCATTCGCCTGGCCCGGACTGCACAACCATATCCTGCGGATGCCACCGGTCGTGACCCGCTCCTCGCCCTACCCCGCCACCTACACCTTTAACGTCCTCTCCGGATCGGGCACGGCCTGCATGTTGGCTGCGCTAGCCTCAATCCCATTAATGCGCATGTCGGCGCGCCAGGTGCGGCGCGTCTTCTTCGAGACCAGCCGGCAGCTCAGTTTGCCCATCCTCACCATTGCGGCGATGCTGGCCCTCGCCTTCGTGATGAACTATTCGGGCGCGACTGCCACGCTGGGACTGGCCTTCACGGCCAGTGGACGGCTGTTCCCTTTCTGCAGCGCCCTTCTGGGATGGCTTGGCGTCTTCCTCACCGGCAGCGATACATCCGCGAACGCTCTGTTCGGGAATTTGCAGGTGGTTTCCGCCACCAGGCTCGGCCTTAACCCGGCGCTGATGGCGGCCTCCAACTCGGCGGGCGGAGTGATGGGCAAGATGATCAGCCTGCAGAGCATCACGGTGGCAGTGGCCGCAACCGGCTTGAACACCAGCGACGAAGGGCGGCTCTTCCGCTTCACCCTGCGCCACAGCGTGGCGCTCAGCGTTGTAATCGGGCTGATCGTGATGCTGTATTCCTACGTTGTGCCGCACTGGGTGCGCTGACTGCGGCTCCGGGACTTTGATGGTTGACCCAGCGCTTCAGAGCCCGGCCGCGGGTCCGCGCAGGTGATCGCGGAGCAGCACGGCCGGGTGCACAGCGATCCTGCCGGTAAAGTCCTTGACCTGGTGCCGGCAGGAAGTGCCGGATGCGACGATGGCGGTCTCATGGTTGGCGGCGCGGGCAGCGGGAAAAAGCCTGCGCTCCCCAATCAGGCGGGACACCTCGTAGTGATCGCGCAGGTACCCGAACGAGCCCGCCATGCCGCAGCAGCCCGCGTCCAGGTCGGTGATCGTAACCTGCGGTATGCGCGCGAGCAGCGCCAGCGTGGGAGCGAGCAATCCCATGGATTTCTGATGGCAGTGGCCGTGCACCAGCAGCGTGCGCGGCCCGGGCTTGAACTCGACGACGGCGCGCCCGTCCCGCAGTTCCTGTTCCAGAAATTCTTCGAAGAGCATGGCCTGGCGGGC